>JAHZJJ010000095.1 GCA_022600975.1 Gammaproteobacteria bacterium | reverse complement strand
GCTGTCATAAAAATTGATCATTTCTTGTTCGTGTTTTTCAGAGTAATACATACGCGAAGTTATAATCTGTTGGCGGGAAAATAGAATTTTACCTGAAAGATTATTTCATTGAAACCAGGAAGTTGTTTCGTGCGCGTTCCTAAGCGCCTTTGCTATTCCCTTTACTTATATTTTTTGACCTAAAGAGAGGGATAGGGTCGAAGGAGGAATATAGGCTCATTTACAGTATGCCTTCTGATAACCTTAGGAATAATTATTGATATTTTTTACTTAAAAATTTTTAAAAAAATAGAATAGGCTTTGATAAAGGCCAATAAAAATCATTGGAAACTTAGTTTTTTCAAAATCAAATAAAAACCCATACAATGCCGTATGCTTCTATATTTGATTCTTTAATATATCAAAAAATTTGTAAAATTAATCTATTAAATGGCCATATTACTTTTTTTGCAAAAAATAAAAGCGTTTCAACTATAAATAAACACAATTAATTCATACTAGGTGCTTAGATGACAGGCAAGCTGGGCCAAGAAACTATCCCGGCCCTTTTTTATGACTTTATTCTTTGATACTCGATCAGCGATTTCAATCACCGCCCCGCAACATTGCCTTCCCGGCGCGGATCAGCGCCGCCATACAGCGTGTCTTTGATCAATGCAATGGCATGAATACCACTATTTAAATCTCGCTCCACAACACTGTGGCCCATTGCTTTAAGCCGGGCAATCTGTTTCGTTGTTAGAGTACCTGGCTCTATCTCAAGGTTGCGGCCAATTGCAGCGATATTTCCCGCAGCAATGGCTTCAGCTATAGGCATCTGTTTGGCCAAATGATAAAGAATGGTGCGAACAGTATAATCGATGATACGCGACCCACCAGGAGAGCCCACTAACAAACGCAAATCGCCCTGCTGGTTAAACACTATAGTCGGCGACATCGACGACCGTGGGCGCTTTCCTGGCTGAATACGGTTGGCTACCAAATGGTGCTTAGCATCACTGGGGGTAAAAGAAAAGTCTGTCAATTGGTTATTCAACAGGAAACCACCCACCATCAGGCGCGAACCAAACCCCGTTTCGATCGTTGTAGTCATACTCACACCATTACCATACTGATCAACAATGACAAGATGGCTGGTGTTGGGCATTTCCGGAGAATCGGCAGTAATATGTTCAGGAGCTGCCAAGGGCTTACCTGCACTGGCGGGCTCGGCTTTATTGGGATTAATCAACTTTGCTCGCGCAGTAAGGTAACTCTGTGCTACCAGGGCCTCAGTGGGTACGGAGACAAAATCCGGATCACCCAAATAAGCGTTGCGGTCAGCAAACGCTAGCTCAGAAGCTTCGGTAAATAAATGGGTTAGCTCTGCACTTGGAACTGGATAATTTTGCAATGGAAACTGTTGCAGCATTCCCAGTATAGCCCCTACCGTAGTACCACCAGAAGAGGGTGGGCTAGCACCGCAAACGCGAAAATTAAGAAAACTGCTGCACAGAGGTTGGCGAACTTTAGCTCTATACCCAGCTAGATCTTTCAAGGTCATACGGCCTGGATTAATTGCATCTCTGCTGACAGCAGCAACAATTGCGCGGGCGATATCTCCCTGATAAAAAGCTTCTGCACCTTTGTTGGCGAGCGTGCGTAAAGTTTGTGCGTAAGCAGGATTTTTCAGCATATAACCCACCGGATACGGCTCGCCGGCGGTATTAAAAAAATAGTGTTTAATTGCCGGGCGCGCTGCAACTTGGGGTAAGTGTTTGAGCAATTGATGCAATCGTGTCGAAACTTTAAAGCCAGATTCGGCCAGATCAATTGCCGGGGTAAACAGTTGCTTCCAAGGCAACTTACCATCACGTTGATGTGCCAGCTCGAGTACGCGCATCAATCCAGGTACACCCACTGAATAGCCGCCAATAACGGTCTGCATAAAGGGCCGGGGCTTGCCGTCACGCATGAAATAGTTTTCATCCACCGCCATAGGAGCCGTTTCACGACCATCATAGTAGAAGGTTTTTTTGTGATCAGCGCGATAGCTGAGGATCAGTGCTCCACCACCAATACCGGAGGACTGGGGCTCGACAAGGCCCAACACCAACTGCGCAGCAATTGTAGCATCCACTGCCGTGCCGCCTTTGGCAAGCATTTGTATTGCCGCTTTAGTAGCATGAGGGTTCGCCGTTACTGCCATATATTCAGTGGCACTAGCCGCTTTAATCCCTGTTCGCCCAGTGGCAATTTCCGGTTGAGGTTCGCTTGCAACAACCGTGGTTGCCGTCCACAGCAACAGACAAGTCAATAAACGTACCATTATATTAATATCCTAAAAATTTTTCCGTGAGTATAACATAGGGCCTGTTTGATACGGGTTTGACCAGCTTGATACACAATTAAACGGCCTGCCCATAGGTAATTTGAAGAGCACGCAATTTCCCCCAGTTAACCATTTTCCTTTGTATAACTTTCACTGTTATCTATTGTTGGAATAGGCTATTCTCCAGCAGCAAAATACCAACACTAGCCCACAGTTTTTGCGCTGAATAATTCTGGTGGTACTGGAGTTTAATTGTGACTTTAATTTCGGCTCTATAATACCAACTGTGTAAAGGTTAAAACCCCTTAAACCAAACTTTAAACTCCATAGGAACAAAACCAATGCATGAATTTTCTCTGCGTCGCCGCGCAGTGAGCGGCACAACTCCGCGGTTGCAAGAGTGGGGTATAGACTCCGAATATGGCGTCTTGCACGATGTATTGATCGGCCCGGTGGATCATTTTAGCTGGAAAAGCGGTAACGCCAGCGCTCGCCGGGCAGAGCGCCTGGGTATGTCATTCGAACACAAAGTAGCCGCCGCTCAGCACCAAGAAATGCTTGATGCCTATCGCCATGCCGGGGTCACCACCCACCTTATACCTGCTGACAACAGCCTCCCCTATCAAATTTACGGCCGCGATTCTTCAGTAATGACCCCCTGGGGGCCGATTATCACTCAAATGTACAGTCCCTGGCGCCGTGGAGAATGGGTTCCCATCCTCAACAAATATGCCGAATTAAATATCCCCATCTTTGATGTAATTACCGCTGGCACTTTGGAGGGAGGAGACTTCATGGTGCTGGAACCTGGGGTAATACTTTGTGGCTATTCCGGCGAACGCACCAGCCCTCAAGGCTTTATGCAAATGAAAAGCTGGATTGAGCAAGAGGGTTGGGAAGTAAAAGGTTATCAATTTGATCCCTTTTTCCTGCATATTGATGTGATGGTGGCGATGCTAGCGGAGAAGCTCGCTGCAGTCTGTGTCGATGCGGTGGAACCCGAACTGGTGCAATGGTTTATGAAGCGTAACATTGAGATCATTGACATCCCTTTCCCGCAGGTGCTGGAGCTTGGTGTCAACGTAGTGGCACTTGGTAATGATCGGGTTATGTTACCAAAAGCCAATACCGGCTTGGCAGCAAAGTGCCGCGCTCACGGCCTGGAGGTTATCGACCCAGATATTTCCATGATCTCCCCTGGCGGCGGTGGAGTGCATTGTATGTGTCAACCCTTGAAAAGAGCACCATCGCGCTGATAAAGTCTTTCTGATGGGAGTATAAAACCGTACAGTTTTTTGCCTTTGCTGGGCTAGTTTTGCCAACACTGATCACGGGCTTAAACTACATTGGGCTCGTTAATCTGCGCTGCAAACATTTGACGTGCCCAACCACAGCTTCTAAGTTAATCTAATTTGGTCGGCCTCCTCATTGCATACTTGCACTGCAAAAAACTTTATACGAGGAAGCAGCTGCGCACTGATTAACGTTATAAACTACAACATCAATACATAAAAACCGTAAAGAAAACACAAACCAAGGAGAGATTTATGCAAAGTTCCTGTGCGGAAATTCAAGCCACGGTAGTCAATCGGGTACTGGAGATCACCATCAACCGCCCCGAACGCAAAAATGCGTTAACTATGGCCATGTATACCGCAATGGCAGACTTACTCAATAACGCAGCAAACGACAAGCATATTCGTGTGGCATTGATTACCGGGGTGCGAGGCATTTTTACCAGCGGCAATGATCTATTGGACTTTCTCGGTGGGTCCGCCAATGAGGGGGATTCGCCCGTATCACAATTTATGCTGGCGCTATACAATTTCCCTAAACCAGTGATTACCGCTGTCACCGGTGTTGCTGTGGGTATCGGTACCACGATGCTGCTGCATTGCGACCTCTCTATTATCGCCGACGACGCCATGTTCCAATTGCCCTTTGTCAATTTGGGGTTGTGTCCAGAATATGCCTCCAGCTACCTGTTACCACGGATCATGGGCAATGCTAAAGCTTCTGAGCTACTCATGATGGGCGAAAAATTCGATGCCCAAACTGCGGTCGATGTCGGTATCTGCAATGAAGTTGTACATCCCGGTGAAGCACTAAGGGTCGCGAAAAAATACGCACTGAAGCTGGCCGAAAAGCCGCCGGAAGCTCTGCGTATTACCAAGAAATTATTGCGCCAAGCAACCCATGATAAGGGCATGGAGTTTATTCGCAAAGAGGCTGATTACTTCCAACAGCGCCTGCAATCAGAGGAATTCAAAGAAGCGGCCAACGCCTTTTTGGAAAAACGCGAAGCAGATTTTTCCCGCTTCGATTAAATCTAGCCTCAATAGCCCCCAATAAAAACCTGCCGCCACAACGGTAACTTAAACACTTTCGAGCATCTCCTGCGCATGGGCGCAGGATTGTTTGGAAGTACTGCCATCGAGCATGCGGGCAATCTCCGCGGTGCGCTGTCGCCGTTTCAACGGTCGCAAAGCAATGTTTACAGCCGCACCATCACCACATTTTTCAACTAAATAATGATGATGCGCTTTGGCGGCAACCTGCGCCAAATGGGTAACACAAATCACCTGCCCAGTTTCACCAAGTGCACGCAACAAACAACCCACGACTTCGCCAGTGGCACCGCCAATACCCGCATCGACCTCATCAAATATTAGGGTGGGTATCCGTGAGCTTTGTGCAGTTACCACCTGCACCGCTAGGCTAATACGCGATAATTCGCCACCAGAAACCACTTTGCTCAGTGCTTTCGGTGCCTGGCCAGGATTGGTGGCAATTAGTAATGCTACATTTTCACAGCCGTTTGCAGAGGGTTTTTCCAGAGGTTGCAGCGCCACCTCAACACGCGCCTGAGGCATCGCCAGATCGGCTAACTGACGATTGATGGCTTGTGCCAAACGGCCCGCAGCCTCGCTGCGCAAACAGCTGAGCTGCGCAGCACTTAAGTGGTATTGCCGCTCTAGCTCGGTACATTCAGCGGCGAGTTTATCCAGTGTTTTCGCGGTACCCATTTCTTCAATTTCTAACTGCCACTGCTGTTGTAATATTGTTAGTTGTTCTGGCTGCACACGATGTTTGCGCGCCATTGAATAGATAGCACTCAAGCGCTCTTCCACCTTTGTTAACCGCTGTGGATCCAGATCAAAACCGTCGATATAACGTGATAGGGTCGCCCCGGCCTCATCCACTTGAATGCGCGCGCTGTCCAATAACTGGGTGATTTCTATTAGGGCTTGGTTCTGCTCAGGCAAAGCCGCAAGTAGCTGTAAAGCGCGATGCATCTGCTCGGCCATATCGCCTTCACCGCCATTAAGTAAAGCCGCCAATTGATAGCTGCCTGTTAAAATTTCACTGGCATTGGCCAATTGACGTTGTTCAGACGCTAATTTTTCAATTTCGCCCTGCTCGAGATTAAGCTCCTCAAGCTCCCTCAATTGATATTGTAGAAGCTGGCGACGCGCCTCGCTTTTCTCCAGGTTGACTGCTCGCTCGCGGTAACGGCGATACTGCTCCTGCCAGTGGGTAAAATTTTCCTGCGTAGTTGCAGCTATTTTTTGTGCAGAGGCAAAATCATCTAACAACTGACGCTGAGTCTCTTGTTTTAACAATGACTGATGCTGTTGTTGGCTGTGAATATCAATCAGTTGCTCACCGAGGGCACGCAGCTGTTGTAGGGTAACCGGCCGGCCATTGATGTAGGCGCGGGAACGACCATCACTACTGATGGTACGGCGTAAAATGACTTCACAGCCCGAATCCAGTTCCCATCGCTGCAGCCATTGTCGAACCTGGGTTAGTTTTTCAATCGCAAAAGTGGCATGAATATCTGCGCGATCAGCACCTGAGCGCACCAGATCGCCACTGCCGCGGCCACCCAGCGCCAGCCCAAGGGCATCGAGGGTGATTGACTTGCCAGCCCCGGTTTCTCCACTGAGTACACTGGTGCCCGGGCCAAGCTCCAATTCCAATTGATCGGCCAAAGTAAATTGGTTAATAGAGAGGTGCAGCAGCATAGAAATCACTTCCTTGGCGAACTTTTATAGTGGTTATTTATACAGTATTCATGCCAGTAACCGCAAATTCTCTATGCCCCTGATCTTATTTTATCTTCCAAGGCTGCCATCCTGGGGCAGCAACGAACACTTGCAGGCCTAGGCGTTGTCACCAAGATGTTTTTGAGCGCTTGAACTCAGTCCACACGCCCCCATATTTCCCAACGTTGCCTGTTGCTTTCAGCAGCAGATTATTCCAACCCCAATTGGCAGTCGATGCGAGGGAGATAGCCGTGGCCACAGAGCACAGCGAAAAAGATCAAACTGAACAACAAACTAAAACAGCGCCCGAAACCACCACTGTGCCGGATACTGGCGGTGTAGAAATAGAAGAACCCACATCAGACGAACAGCAAGCCGCTGCAGAAGCCCTGGAAGCGGCCGATGACGACAACGCCCTGCTAGAAGAAGTCGCCGAGTTGCACCAGCAACTTGCCCAGCAAAAAGACCTAGTGTTGCGCGCTCAAGCTGAAGTGCATAACGCCCAACGCCGCGCACAGCAAGATGTGGAGCGCGCGCACAAGTTTGCTCTAGAGAAATTACTGCGCGATCTACTGCCGGTGGTTGATAACCTAGAGCGGGCATTGGGCACCATCGACAGCGAGCACGAGGCCCACAAGGCCGTGGTAGAAGGTGTTGAATTGACCCACAAATCGTTTGTGGACACCCTCTGCAAGTACCAAATAGAAGTGGTAGACCCAGCAGGAGAACCATTCGACCCAGAATTACATCAAGCCATGACTCAGGTTCCCAACGGTGATGTAGAGCCAAACACTGTGCTCGATGTGTTCCAAAAAGGTTATCGCCTCAACGGACGATTGATACGCCCGGCAATGGTCGTGGTTAGCAAAGCCCCACAGTGACCACAGCCCTTGAAATCAAAGTGCTGGCACCAATATTAGGTTACATACGCTGAACAAGCTGGCAACCCAATACAAACGCGAAATTATGCGGATTAAAGTGAGGATTTAAACAGATGGCAAAAATTATCGGTATCGACCTGGGTACGACCAACAGCTGTGTTGCAGTGCTCGAAGGCGGCAAGGCGCGGGTAATCGAAAACTCCGAAGGCGACCGTACTACCCCCTCTATCGTCGCCTTCACCGATGATAATGAGGTGTTGGTGGGGCAGTCTGCAAAGCGCCAGGCGGTAACCAACCCCAGCAACACCCTGTATGCGGTCAAGCGTCTGATCGGTCGCAAATTTAAAGACGATGTGGTGCAAAAAGATATCAAGATGGTGCCTTACAACATCGTCGGTGCCGATAACGGCGACGCCTGGGTTGAAGCCAAAGGCGATAAAAAAGCACCACCACAGATTTCTGCTGAAGTCTTGAAAAAAATGAAAAAAACTGCGGAAGATTTCCTCGGTGAAAGCGTAGATGCTGCTGTTATTACCGTACCTGCTTACTTTAATGACTCCCAGCGTCAAGCCACCAAAGACGCCGGACGCATTGCTGGGCTTGATGTAAAACGCATTATTAACGAACCCACCGCTGCGGCCCTGGCTTACGGTATGGATAAAGCCGGCGGCGATCGCACTATTGCGGTCTATGACTTAGGTGGCGGTACCTTCGATATCTCTATTATTGAAATCGCCGACGTCGACGGTGAAATGCAGTTTGAAGTACTGTCCACCAACGGCGACACTTTCCTCGGCGGTGAAGATTTTGACCTGCGCCTGATCGATTATTTGGCCGCAGAGTTCAAAAAAGATCAAGGTATCGACCTCAAGGGTGACCCCCTGGCCATGCAGCGCCTCAAAGAGGCCGCCGAAAAAGCCAAAATTGAGCTCTCATCCAGCCAGCAAACCGAAGTTAATCTGCCGTATATCACCGCAGACGCTACCGGCCCCAAACACCTAGTCGTCAAACTGACCCGTGCCAAGCTCGAAAGCCTGGTGGAAGAATTGGTCACCCGCTCACTGAAGCCAGTAAAGCTTGCTCTGACCGATGCCGACCTGTCTGCCTCCGCTATCGACGAAGTTATTCTCGTCGGTGGTCAAACACGCATGCCGTTGGTACAGGCCAAGGTCACAGAATTTTTTGGTAAAGAACCACGCAAAGACGTCAATCCCGATGAAGCGGTAGCTATGGGTGCTGCGATTCAAGGTGCTGTACTGGCCGGAGACGTTAAAGATGTATTGCTGTTGGATGTTTCCCCACTGACTCTGGGTATTGAGACTATGGGCGGCGTCGCCACGCCATTGATTGAAAAAAACACCACCATTCCCACCAAAAAATCACAGACTTTCTCCACTGCCGACGACAACCAGACCGCCGTAACTATTCATGTGGTACAGGGCGAACGTAAGCAAGCGACACAAAACAAATCCCTGGGCCGTTTTGACCTCGCCGATATCCCACCGGCGCCCCGCGGCATGCCACAGATCGAAGTAACTTTTGATATCGATGCCAACGGCATTCTGCATGTGCACGCTAAAGACAAGGCGACTGGCAAAGAGCAGTCCATTGTGATCAAAGCTTCCTCCGGCCTGAGTGAAGATGAGATCAACCAAATGGTGCAAGATGCCGAAGCCAACGCCGAAGCGGACAAGCAGTTTGAAGAACTGGTGCAAACACGCAACACCCTCGAAGCACTGATTCACGCCACTCGCAAGACGCTTGAAGAAGCCGGTGACAAAGCCAGTGCCGACGAGAAAACGGCAATTGAAACCGCACTCACCGAAGCTGAAGAAGCGGTTAAAGGCAACGATAAAGCCGCTATGGATGCAGCGACCACTAAACTCACCGAAGCCTCCGGCCCAGTCACGCAGAAAATGTACGCTGAGCAGGCTCAGGCTGCCACTGGCGACAAGGCGCAAGAAGGGGAGCAAAAGCAGTCCTCCGGCAATGACGATGCGGTAGATGCAGAGTTTGAAGAAGTAAAGGACGATAAAAAGTAAATCCGATTTTGCACGCGCCCACCGAGTGGGCTGCGCTGTAAACCAAGGGGGCGCGACGGCACTTCGCTAAGAAGAGCTCCGCGCCTTAGCTTATTTAAGAAGAACGCAGAATTATGGCCAAACGCGATTATTATGAAATCCTCGGCGTCGAACGGAGCGTCTCAGAAAAAGACCTGAAAAAGGCCTACCGTCGGGTGGCGATGAAATTTCACCCCGACCGCAACCCCGGTGACAAAGAAGCCGAAGCTAAATTTAAAGAAGCCAGTGAAGCTTACGAAATATTATCCGATGCTCAAAAGCGGGCCGCCTATGATCAATTTGGCCACGCCGGTGTTGAAGGCCAGACCAGTGGTGCCGGTGCCGCAGGCTTTGGTGGTTTTTCAGATATTTTTGGCGATGTTTTCGGCGATATTTTTGGTGGCGGCGGCCGGCGTGGCGGCCCTGCCCGCGGCTCCGATTTGCGCTATGACCTTGAGCTGAGCCTGGAAGACGCCGTGCGTGGCACCACCGCTAAAATTCGTGTCCCCACCCTCGCCAATTGTGGCAGCTGCCATGGCTCCGGTGCCAAAGCCGGTGCCAAGCCCCAAACCTGTGGCACCTGTGGTGGAGCCGGCCAAGTACGCATGCAACAGGGCTTTTTCTCAGTACAACAACCCTGCCCCAACTGCCAGGGCCGCGGCTCGATTATCAGTGACCCCTGCGTCAGCTGCCACGGCCGTGGCCGGGTAGAGGAAACCAAAACCCTATCGGTAAAAGTGCCCCCAGGGGTCGATAGCGGCGATCGCATTCGTCTCTCCGGCGAGGGCGAAGCGGGGCCCGACGGCGGCCCGGCCGGCGATCTATATGTACAGGTTGTGGTGCACGAACATGAATTGTTCCAACGCGATGGTAAAAACCTCTACTGCGAAGTACCAATTGGCTTTGTTACCGCAGCCCTCGGCGGCGAGATGGAAGTACCCACCTTAGAAGGCAAGCTCAAACTGAAAATTCCAGCGGAGAGCCAAACCGGCAAACTCTTTCGCCTCCGCGGCAAGGGTGTCACCCCCGTACGCGGCGGCAGCGCCGGCGATCTCCTGTGCCGTGTGGTAGTCGAAACACCGGTCAATCTCTCTAGCAAGCAAAAAGAATTGCTCAAAGAGTTTTCCGGCACCCTGAGCGAAAGTAAAAACTCCCCGCGCCAAACCGGCTGGTTTGACGGTATGAAAAATTTCTTTGGTGGGATGAAATCCTAGGAGCTGCAGTTAGGCGCGCAAAAGCTGTGTAAGTTATTGGTGTGTATGGCGAATTTTAAAAATTCGTGGCCACCTTATTGATGGTGAGAACTTTTTAAAATTTGCTATGTGCATCAAGAACTTGTGCAAACTTTGAATCACCCCGGATTTGTCGGAGGCTAACTTTCTTGAGAGAATTAGCCAATGAACAAACGACCTGGATACTCTCCCGAAGTACGGGAACGCGCAGTTCGCATGGTGTTGACCGGCGAGCACGAGCATAAATCACGCTGGG
>JAHZJJ010000094.1 GCA_022600975.1 Gammaproteobacteria bacterium | reverse complement strand
TTTGTTATGCGCCTCTTTTCTTACTTGCGCCGTTTTTTTGAGTTGAACGCTATCGCAGCACGCCCTACCGTAAAGGGTTTTTACGGCGAGTGCAATTAAAGTGTGGTTTAAGGTGACACTAAGAAAAGCAATGCCTTAAATCTGTATCGTCAAAGCGTCTGCAGGGTGGGGTTGTAAGCACTAGATATCATTTATTATCCCAAAGTACGGTGGTTACACTTGTGGCCAGAGTGCTCCCAGCGGAACAGCGTAGAGATTGTCACCAAGGGCCGTTGTATGGTCGCCATCGTAAAGCAGGACACCAATTTTAAAGCGCTTCCCGGCCACACTTTAAAATCGTTTCAATCCGGAAAAATCCTTGGCACCCAAGGTTGCCGCTGCCTTAACCTCAATGGCAAAACAGTCGCCCGTGGCATTTTCAATGATCACATCCACCTCTACCTTATCCTTGTCGCGGTAGTGGTAGAAGTTCAAGGACTCCTCGATCCACAACGCTGGTTTGCGTAATTCGTTGTAGGCGAAGGATTCCAGCACCAACCCAAAATCACCAGGCTGCTTCGGAAGACGTTCCCGATTGAGGCCCCGTACGGCGCACAACCTGCCGGTATCAATTGACTGAAGTTTTGGTATCTCCACCAGCCGCTTGTATTCATTAGAATGCCAGGCTGTAAGTTGTTCTACCAGAAACAACTGCTCTAGTAGGGACATGTACTTTTTGATGGTCAACCGATCTAGGCCCAGTTTGCCACCCAACTCGGTCAAATTAACCAACTTTCCTGCAAGAGCGGGATCATCATGGCATTATTGATCCGCACGCGTGTTATTTACCAAATTAACATCGAACGATCCGGCCTTTTCAACAAAATCGCCATCGTGCGCCAAGCTTTCAGGCCAACGCTAACTCGGCAAACTCAATTTTAACCATGGAAAACGTCGATTGGTTCTCATTTTTAAGTTGACATCATAGATATACTTTCTACTAAAGGTTGTTGAGAAATCTTAACCTATAAGGTACTTTAGAGTGCTCTCATCAAAAAAATTACTTAAGTGGTAAAATTTATGTTAAAAAAATATGCGTCAATCGGACTATTTTCATCATTGGTAGTTTCTTTATCTTTGAGTTCATCCAACATTTCGGCAACTGAAGCTTTAGATGAAACAGTTCTCTGCGATGCTTCGCATTTACAAACAGGACAAAGCATTACTTGTGGGGATACAACGATAACCAGCATAGCTAAAGAAAATAATCCAAAGACCGCCCTCTCCAGTAAAGCTATAGTTAATTCTTTAGGTGGCACTGTAAGCAATGATCTAGCTTCGAAGATAATAATACTTGATGCTGCCTCAGCTTCAATTGACCCTGCTTCTGGATCTGTGGGTCAACCTATTAGGTTATTAAGCAACCATTCAGCAATACTATTCAATACTGGACCTGAAACTATAATAACTGATTTTTCAACTGGTGTTGTTATTGATGGATCCGGTACTGATCACTTTACACATGTTTCTTTAAGTTCAAACCAGGTTATAAAGATCGAGTCTATTAGAAAAATTACTAAACAATTTGAAGCTCCAAACTCCTATGTTGCCTGTGCAACCACAGGAGCATTTTTTGATAGAACAGACAAGGTTCTCGTAGAAGAAGATAAAGATTGTGCTCTAATAAAGGTTGAGTAAAAATATAGGAGCTATCTCCAATTAGAACGGTCGGGTGACCAGATCGTTCTCGGTATTTATGTGAGCTTGGTAAATAACATCGAACGATCCGAGCTCTTTCAGCCAATTTGCCATCGTACACCAAGCTTTCAGCCCGACGCTATTTCGGTAAACACAATTTATTTGTAGAACTCACCGTTTTCTAATTTGGTGAAGGTGCATATTTCTACGACGGCAAACTGGTAAAACTGGTTAATTTTGACACATACTACGATGCACAATTTGGCTCCAAGTACGATGAAAAAAAGGTGGGTAATACGTAGCGGCCCAGATTGACTCTAAATTCACGTTACTCTGTTAATCCAGGATTAAAAAAGCGGCAATTAGCCGGAACAAATGGTGTCTGTGCAGCGGAGCTAACAGCGCAACCCCAGGTTATCGGCTCGTCGGGGGCTAATGGCGAACCTGGTACCCCGGCGCTGGTAATAGGTCCACTACCAGGAGTTAGAAATATTGAGGGTACCTCGGAAGAAATGACTGCTGTAAATGAGACAGTGATGCCTGCAGAAACACCGGCTATAGGTGCGCTGACATCGGCAATGCCCGCAATAGCAATAGAAGCTACTATGCTGCCTGGGGTGAAATTATACCCATAAGAGCCAGAAACTGAGGCGCCAGTGCCAGCGTATGCAGCAATAGAGCTGGCGGCAGTTGTTGAATAAGTTTCAGCGACGGCAGTTTTGGCCGCGGTTGCCAGCTGTAGCCCTTCTGTTACTTGTGCGCGAATGATAAACCCTTTGTATGCTGGCAGAGCGACAGCCGCCAAAATCCCTACAATCGCGACAACAACCATTAATTCAGTCAGTGTGAATCCCTGATTTTTTCCCACTGTAATCATCCCGGTGGTTTACCAATGAATTTCCCTTTAATAAAGCCACCAAATAAGATGCAAGTTCCGTACCAGGTTGATTGCCAGAAAAAATAATCTATATAAAATCCGTCATGAAAAAGGAATGCACAAAGAAAGGTAAGGTATTAAAGCGCTGTTAATTGGCTACGGATTGAATACCTGTACTCAATCGAGGAAAAGGGGGTGATGTTTTTTACGTCAGTTATTTCAGATAAAAGCTATGGTCTGGCTAGTTATGCGTCTTATTTCACTTATTGTGCATTGTATTACTGCCGCAAAGTGTCACTTGTGATACAAAGTGCATATCGTTTAACCTAGAAACTAAAATTGGGCGTGTAAAAGCTGTGTAAGTATTTGTTGCGCCCCTGTCGATTTGCACTCAAAAGTGACTCATTAACCCTCCCCATATTTGCATCGAAGTTTGACCCGCGTATAACTTTCCCTTGTGTAAAAAAATAAACGGGGGTAACAGGAGTGATAGACGGGGCATTAGTGGAGCTTGAGGCCCAACGGGGCGAAGGCGTACGCCAAAGGCTGGCTGTAGCCAAATCTGCTCTGGAAAGTTAATTAGCATCAATAATCTACATTCCTTTCTCAGTAACCACACATGGCCTTCTGCAACATAACTGTTATTTAGGTTTCGCGCATTACCTTAGTAAAAACAAGCCGCCTCGCCCGGCATAAGGCACGTCTAGTTAGGGACGTGCATGAAATAACTTCCTGTCTTTACTTTACCACTGGCTTCACTTTATAATTCAACTTTCCTAATAATTTATCAAAAATAATAGTGCCTGTTTCG
>JAHZJJ010000093.1 GCA_022600975.1 Gammaproteobacteria bacterium | reverse complement strand
TAACCAATACAAGGGCAATCGCCTACTCGATGAGATTGACTTGCAGCTGCTGGCGCTGCCGTTTGTACCCAATGCCGCAGAGTATTTGGCACTGATCAACAGCGTACGTATTCGCGGAGATCAAATGGACTTTTTACGCGGGCAATTTTCACACCGTCGTCGCGAGGGCTGGCTACAAGCCAATTAATTATTTTCAAAAATCTCTTTGCCATCTCAGACAGTTCTTATAATTCCAATAGAAATACATAAAAATTCAAACTAAATAGCATTAGGTGCCGCTAAATATGCAGTAAAATTCCGCCGTAAAACATCGATTTTTTATTGTAAGCATATTGAACTACAGTATCAAAAAATCCCTTTCCCAACAGTTTTTATAGTAATAATTTAAAGGCTTTAGGGTTTATGTCTTGTAAGCTTGCACAAACAAAACATCAATTTTATATAACAGTTTACTCAACAACAAATTCTGTACACCCCCTCTCTTTAAACCACAGAAAAATATTCATCTTCCCCAACTACAAGCTGCTCAGCACTGTCACCATCGCACCAGTAAGCTTACTCAGATCTTCCGGCTCAATAGTATAAGGCGGCATGGTGTAAACCAGTTTGCCGAAGGGCCGCAGCCACACATTCTGTTCTATTAAGGCCGCCTGCACCTGGGCCAAATTTACCGGCTGTTGCATTTCCACTACGCCAATGGCTCCGAGGGTGCGTACGTCGACCACCTGATCTGCATTCTTAAGCGGTGTAAGTTGCTCATACAGTTGTTTTTCAATTGCGCTAACCCGCTGTTGCCAAGGGCCTGACAACAATAAATCAATGCTGGCGCTGGCGGCTGCACAGGCCAGGGGGTTGCCCATAAAAGTGGGGCCATGAAGGAATACTCCGGCCTCACCGTTGCAAATTCCGTGGGCAACCTTGTCCGTACACAGGGTGGCGGCGAGTGTTAAGGTGCCGCCGGTAAGGGTTTTACCGAGGGTCATGATGTCCGGGCAAATGTCGGCGTGTTCACAAGCAAAGAGCTTTCCACTGCGGCCAAAGCCGGTAGCAATTTCATCGGCAATCAACAGCAAATCATACTGGTTGCACAGCTGTCGCACTCGCCGCAAATAATCTGGAGAATAAAACCGCATGCCACCGGTGCCCTGCACAATGGGCTCTAAAATAATTGCAGCCAGTTGCTGGTGGTGCTGCTCAATTAACTGTTGTAATTCAGCAATATCTTGATCCTGGCAGGATTGATCAAACTTGGCTGTGGGCGCTGGGGCAAAAAGATGCTGGGCCAATTGGCCACTGAAAAGATGGTGCATGCCAGTGACAGGGTCACAGCAGGCCATAGCGCCATACGTATCGCCATGGTAGGCATTACGCAACGCTAGCAAACGATTTTTTTCCGGCCTGCACTGGGAATACCAATATTGCTGGGCCATTTTGATGGCAACCTCTACTGCCACAGACCCGGAATCAGAGAGAAATACTTTTTGCAATGGCTGCGGTGTTAAAGCGACGAGCTTTTTACACAGGGTAATTGCCGGCTGATGAGTGAGGCCGCCAAACATCACATGAGACATTTGACCCATTTGTTGTTGTATGGCGCTATTCAACTCAGGCACATTGTAACCGTGCAGAGCACTCCACCAAGAAGACATACCATCTATCAAGGCTCGACCATCTTGCAGATAAAGGCGCACGCCCTCGGCGCGCGCTATGGGATAAACAGGCCCCGGATTGGTTACGGATGCGTAGGGGTGCCAAATATGTTTGCGATCGAAATCTAAATCCATAAAAGTTTTAACTAAGCTTGCAAATTTGTAACAGCATTGTGGATGTTTACGTGCACTGATAGGATCAAATGCAATAGCGGTACAGTGTTTGAACTTCCTAAGAGCCTGCCGGACTTAACCGATCGTAGCGAGAAAAAGACCGGTTTGAGCTATTTTTTATGATGATTCGAGGCGAATAGTGGTTCTATTTAACGAGAATCAGCATAAAAAATGACCAAATCCGGCTTTTTCGCAGTAGGCCAGTGTTAAGTCCGACAGGCTCCTAGGAGAGGCCTCGCAGCACTTTTAACGGTGGTTGGCTCACCGCGCTACGACAGCTCAATGTGCCCGCAGTACCCACCAGTAAAATCCCCAGCAAAGGGCCAGTGAGCCACAGCGCCGAATGCATAGAAAACGGCAGATTAAACACTTTGGCGGACAATATGGCCAGGGTTATTTCACTGCCAGCAGCACCCAGCAAGCCGGCAACGGCGCCCAACAAACCAAACTCCAGCACTAGGCTTTGCAGCAGCAAACGTTTGTTGCCCCCCAGAGTGCGAATGATTGCCGCCTCTTGCAAACGCTCGTCAATACTGGCGCGCACACCGGCCACCAGTATTAACACCCCGGCCACCAGCATCAACGCCAATACCGTTTCGATGGCGATGGAAACCTGGTTAATGGTATCGCGGATGCGTTGAATAATTTTGTCCAGCTCGATAATGCTGACATCGGGGTAACTGCGCACCAGTTGATTGACAAACAGTTTTTGTTCCGGGGGCAAATAGAAACTGGTGATATAAGTTGCGGGAAAATTTTTCAGACTGCCCGGGGCAAACAACATATAAAAGTTAGGACGTATGTTGTTCCAGTCCAGAGAACGCAGGCTGGTAATAGGCGCTTCAAATTCCAAACCGCCAATAGAAAAGCGGAGCTGATCATTGAGCTCTAACCCCAGCCTCGCCGCTAACTCCACCTCTACAGAGACACCTTTGTCGATTTGATCCCACCAGCTGCCGGACAACAACCGATTCCCGTCTGGTAAAGTAGAGCTCCAACTCAAATTCAGCTCGCGATTGAGCGCATTAGCACGCTGTGGGCGCTCCCGCACCGGCGTGCCGTTTACCGCACTCAGGCGGCCGCGCACCATGGGGTAAAAGTCGCTGGTGGCCAACTGCTTTTTCTCCAGCAGCGTGCGCAGGGGCTCGAGTTTTTCAGAAGTGATATTGAGTAGAAAATGATTGGGGGCCTGCTCAGGCACCTGCATTTGCCATTCATCGATCAATGCGGTGCGAGCAAAGGTCATCGCTAACATAGTCAAAAGTGCAGTGCCAAAAGCGGCGATCAGTAAGGTATTAAATGCCGCGCGTCGCTGTAGGCTGCCAAGGGCAATGCGCCAACTACCACCGAGGTTGGCGAGCTTGCTGTGGACTAGCAATCGATTAATCAGAGCGCTGCCGACAATCAATAACCCAAGCCCCGCCAACAAGGCAGCCGTGGTAGCGAGACTACCGGAGAGCCACCAGATCAGCAATAACATACTACTGGGGCCAACAATCAACCCCAGCCATTCGCGCCGATCGGGGTTACTCCAATCGCGATTCAGCGTTTGCATCGGGTTGGTGTGCGCGAGTCGAAACAATGGCGGCAAAGCAAAGCCCAGGGTACAGGCGCAGCCCGTAGCGATGCCTGTTAGCGTGGGTAGTAAGCTGCTTGGCGGGGGGCTGACGGGGAAAAAATCCCGCATCAACATTACTGCATAGACCTGAATCAGCGAGCCCAATAAAAGGCCGATTAGAGTGGCAATAGCCGCTAGTGTAGCCATTTGACCGCAATAAATTTGAAAGATTTTTTTGCGCCCGGCACCGAGGCTTTTCATTACCGCTACATAACGGGTATGGCGCAGGCTATAGCGCCGTGCGGTGAGTCCTACGGCGACACTGGCGAGCAGTACAGCGAGGCTACCGGCAAGGTACAGGAAGCCTTCGGCACGGTCTAAGGCGGAGGCCACACGGGGCTGGCCATCGCGCAAATCCAAAACCTTCTGGTGTGCGCTGAGCTGTGGTTTGAGCCAGCGAATATATTCATCAAGGGCTCGATCGTCGCCGGCAAACAGATAGCGATATTGAATGCGGCTGCCCGGCTGTACTATTTGGGTGGAGGCCAGATCTCCAATATGCATCATTAGCCGCGGCCCCATCGAGAACAAATTGTCACTGCGATCCGGCTCTTGATCAACAATGGCACTGATGGTAAACGTTGCATTGCCCAATTGCAGCTTGTCACCGAGCTGTATTTTCAGTAGTGGTAACAGTCGCGCTTCCAACCACACATTACCCGGTTTAGGCCCGTGCTGTACTTTTGTGCTGGCGCCAGCAGTTGACCTACGGATTTCCAATTCTCCCAGCAGTGGATACTCATTGCTGACCGCTCTGACTGAGGCAAACTGAAATTGGTCGCCAGCACTTAGCATGGAGGCAAAACTGGTGCTCTGAGCCTGTTCCAGCCCACGTTGCTTGGCCTCCTGTAGCAATACCTGCGGCAGCAGCTGACTACTGCTGACCACCCGCTCGGCGGCGAGAAAACTCTGCGATTGCAGTTGCATGGCGCGGGTGAGACGGTCGCTAAAATGGGCGATAACAGTTACGCAAGTCACGGCGAGTATCAACGCAGTGGCAATCAATGCCAATTCGCCACCGCGCCAGTCACGGCTGAGCAGTCGCAACGACAACATCAGACAGATACCGCTGAGTAGTTGTCGTCACCATCCGGCAGGCTATCAACGGCAATGGTGCCAGCCAGCATTTGCAGGTGTAGGGAGCAGCGCTGAGCTAAGCGCTGCTCGTGGGTGACCAGAATCAGAGTAGTGCTGGTTTCGGCGTTAAGTTTGAACAACAGATCGATAATTTTTTCACCAGTATGGGCGTCGAGGCTGCCGGTGGGCTCATCGGCAAACAAAACTCCGCTCGAATGTGTTTCATCGCGATTACCAATACTACAAAAAGCGCGCGCCAGCGCAACGCGCTGCTGTTCTCCGCCTGATAATTGACGGGGATAATGCGCTAAGCGATGGCTGAGACCCACGCGGTCAAGGAACGCTTCAGCTTGCTTGGCGGCTTTGCGTTCACCACGCAGTTCGCTCGGCAGCATCACATTCTCCTTTGCGGTGAGCCCCGGTAACAGTTGAAAAGTTTGAAAAACAAAACCTACATGACGCGCACGAACGGCCGCACGCTGCTCTTCGCCCATGGCAGTAATCTCATTATTCCCAAGCCAGATTTTCCCGTCCGAAGGACGGTCCAACCCTGCCAACAGGCCCAGCAGTGTGGATTTGCCAGAACCCGAGGGACCGGTTATTGCCAAGCTTTCACCAAGAGCGAGTTGCAGCGAAATGTTGTTTAATAAAGTCAGTGGCCCGTCGCTGGTGGCAACCTGGTGGCTGATGTTTTTGGCTTTAAGAATTATCGACATAATACTTTCGGTTATTGAAGATCTCGATTATCGTGTTATCGCGGTCACACAGAAAATGCAAAAATTAAGTTAGGAGTATGACATGGCAGGAGATTTTTTCCGCTACCCTCTGCGGTATTTTGTCCCAGTTTTACTATTGTTGATCGCCCTAGTGTGGCTTTTACCAGCGCAATCGGTACGCACTGAAACTACAGGCACCCTGCTGGTGCTGGGAGACAGTATCAGCGCCGCCTACGGTATTGACGAACAGCAGGGTTGGGTGCAGTTACTGCGCCAGCGACTGGCCAGCGACGGAGAAAATGTAACTGTGGTCAACGCCAGTTCCAGTGGTGAAACTTCTTCCGGGGGTCTGGCGAGATTGCCGCAGCTGCTAAAACGACACCAACCCCAATGGCTGATTGTGGAGCTGGGGGGCAATGATGGTTTGCGCGGCTACCCACCACGGGTATTAAAGCAAAATCTGCAACGCATGGTGAAGCTGGCACAAAGCCAAGACGTTCGAGTATTGATTTTGGGCATGCGTATGCCTCCTAACTATGGCAAGGCCTACGTCGAGGCCTTTGCCAAAGTTTACCCCCAGGTGGCCAAAGCACAACAAGTGCCACTGGTGCGCTTTTTTCTCGAGCCAATAGTACTTAAAAAAGGCGCCATGCAGGCGGACGGCATTCACCCCGCGGCGTCTGCCCAACCAGTATTACTGGACTATGTGTGGCCACAGATTCAGCAATTACTGACGGGATCGGGGGATTGAGGTTTTAGGTGCAGTTTACAGTCGGAAAGCGTACAATTGCGCCACTAATCAACCGTAAAATAATTGCCTGTGGCCAAATATCCTCTTTATTGCCAACAACTGCTGTGACCGAGAGTATAAGCTGTGTCCCATCTGGAAAGTCGCCGCGAGCGCATAGAATTTAACAAGCTACAAAAGCGCCTGCGCCGCAATGTGGGTCGCGCTATCGCCGACTTCAATATGATTGAAACGGGCGACAAGGTTATGGTCTGCCTATCGGGCGGAAAAGATTCCTATGCAATGCTGGATATCCTACGCAATTTGCAGCAAAACGCACCAGTATCCTTTGATCTGGTGGCAGTAAATATGGACCAGAAACAACCCGGATTTCCTCAGCATGTGCTGCCAGAATATCTGCAATCACTGGGAATGCCATACCACATCATTAACAAAGATACCTATAGCGTGGTAAAGGAAATAGTGCCAGAAGGCAAGACCACTTGCGGGCTTTGCTCGCGCCTGCGCCGCGGCACCTTATACGGATTTGCCGAAAGTATTGGTGCAACCAAAGTGGCGCTCGGGCACCACAAAGATGATATTGTCGAAACGCTCTTTTTAAATATGTTTTACGGCGGCCGACTAAAAGCCATGCCACCAAAATTACGCGCCGATGATGGCCGCAATATTGTCATCCGCCCACTCGCCTACTGTAGAGAGGCAGATTTGGTAAAACTGGCAAATTATCGCCAGTTTCCCATTATTCCCTGTAATTTGTGTGGCAGTCAGGAAAATCTCCAACGCCAGGCAATCAAACAAATACTGCAAGACTGGGATCGCAAGCACCCTGGCCGCACCGATTCTATTTTTACCGCACTGACACGGGTTTCACCGTCGCAACTGGCCGATGTTGAACTCCACGATTTTATTACTCTGGAAATAGATAGGGTTAAGCCGGTGGTCGCAACCGATCATGCAAGCGCGCAGCGGATCGACTCCTGGGTTCCGCAACAGAGTGAGCCCGCTCCTCAGCAGCCGGAAGCTTGCCCGCCTTCTCCACTGTATATTGAGGCGCGCAATCTGAAGTCTTGAAAGCTTGTTTTTTGTTGGCAGGCAAAGAAGGTTTGGCGCTAGATTTATTATCTGGCTCGACTAGGCGATAGTAGTTGTGCTTAAAGTCTTTAACGTGCGCACTGGGGCCCCGATGAAAGTGCTGATACCACAGTTGAGCCAGGGTGGAGACATCATTGGTTGCAATTTTATCGACCCCGGCGGCGCGATAGATCAGCCAAGCGATGGCAGTGGCATAACGCAGATTGGTGGTCAACTCGGTGTGGGGATGGTGCAAAAAGTCCCGCTGGCTTGCCAAACCACGGATTTTAGAGGCCAACGCCGGCTGATTAATCAGATAGATATCCCAAATTTGCCGGTGAGTATGAGGCTGAATCTGGAAAATACCCAACCCGTGCCGACGGCCCTGCTTGAGATGAAAACCGAGTTGTGACTCCTGTGCCGCAGTGCCCAATAGTAGGTTTTCCCTGCCTTCAGACCAGGCTCGCAAATATCTTAACGTGGGGCGAACGACCAAAAGCCGCAGTTCGGTTGAACAGATACCCAGCATGTTATTAAATCTTAGTGACATTTATTCAATATGTAGTTTGCTCGTAGAGAAAATGCTAGTGGAAAAATAAATTTATTTACACAAAACATAAAACTCCACTTATAACTATTACTGGTTTTTAATACCAAATTTTCTTTATTTTTTAGCAGGAATTGCTCATGACCTCTCAATGGCTTGTAGGCCTTACATTCATTATCTATTTAGGGTTTATTTTGGCGATAGGGGTTTATGCTTACCGGCGCACCAAAAATGCCAGCGATTATTTCCTTGGCGGCCGCTCACTGCCGCCAACTGTTGCTGCGCTGAGCGCCGGCGCCTCAGATATGAGTGGCTGGCTACTCCTGGGCCTGCCTGGCGCCGCTTATATTTCTGGACTATCTTCGGCGTGGATTGCAATTGGCTTATTTGCTGGCATTTTGCTGAGCTGGGTGACAATGGCTCGGAGGCTGCGTATTTACAGCTACGCTCTGAATGATTCACTGACGGTGCCCGCTTATTTGCACCGTCGTTTTAATTTAGGCACGCCTTGGCTGCGCACTATCTGCGCGTTTTTTATTTTACTGTTTTTTCTATTTTATGTGGCTTCCGGCCTCATTGCCGGTGGCAAGTTATTTGAAACCGTATTTGGGTGGAACTATCAATGGGCAGTGATCATCGGTGCCGCGGCAGTGATCTCCTATACCCTATTTGGCGGTTTTCTGGCTGTATCCTGGACCGATGTTTTTCAGGGTTTACTAATGAGCCTGGCGCTGATCTTGGTTCCGGCAATAGTATTTCAAAGCGAAGGCGGCATCGGCGAGAGCTGGACGCAAATGCATTTACAATACCCCAACCTGATGCACTGGATGCGCGATAGCAGCGGTCAGGCATTAGGAGTTACGGCCGTACTCGGCTCTTTGGCATGGGGGCTTGGCTATTTTGGACAACCCCATATTTTGGCGCGATTTAAAGCATTACGCAGCCCGAATGACATGCCGGCAGCAGCCACAGTGGCGGCAATTTGGTCACTGGTGGGGTTTTCTGGTGCGCTGGCAGTCGGTTTACTCGGACATCTACAAATAACCCAGGCTCTGCCAGACGGTGAACGGGTATTTATGGCTCTAGTGGAATTAGTGTTCCATCCAGTGATCGCCGGTGTGCTTTTGGCGGCAATCCTATCGGCAATTATGAGCACTGCGGACTCCCAGTTGCTGGTTTCCTCCGCAGCCCTCGCAGAAGATATTTACCATGTGTGGTTTGGCCGCAAAGCCTCTGCTGAAAAAATGATGCGTGTGGGGCGTTGGGCGGTTGTAGCATTGGCGCTGATTGCCATAGGAATAGCGATGGACCCAAGTTCAAAAGTGTTAGATGTGGTTTCTTACGCCTGGGCTGGCTTGGGCGCCGCTTTTGGTCCTACCATTTTACTCAGCCTCTATTGGTCACGCATGACTGGCGCTGGAGCCATTGCCGGAGTTCTCACTGGTGGCATCACGGTTTTAATCTGGAAACAACTTTCTGGAGGGCTATTTGAGCTCTACGAATTGTTACCGGGCTTCTTATTTTCTTTAACTGCTATTGTTTTAGTTAGTGCAGTAACAAAATGTCCCGCAGAAGTATCCACACGTCATCATCGAGTGTTGGGACAAGCCACCCGGTAACCTTGCGCTGCGCTTTGGCCGATGGCGTTAATGGCTGGAGAAAAAGAGTGATCGAAGTACACTGCGGTGATATCACTCGTTTGCGCGTTGAAGTAATTGTCAGCGCCGCCAGCCAGAATTTACTCAACAGCGATGGAGTTGATGGCGCCATTCAACGCATGGCAGGACCCGCATTACTACAAGCCTGCCGGCTTATTGGCAATTGCCCGGTAGGAGAGGTGCGCGCTACCCCTGGCTTTCAGATTCCGGTAAAGCGAATTTATCATACCGTCGGGCCAGTGTGGCGTGGCGGCAATCTTGGCGAACCCGAACTGCTCAGCGCTTGTTATCACAAATGCCTGGCGCTGGCCCGACGTGAAAATATTCGCTCAATTGCCTTTCCTGCTATCAGTTGCGGCCTCTATGGCTACCCCCCAAAGCAGGCAGTTGCCATTGCTGTGGCCCAGGTGCAATTTGAGCTTCAACGAGACACCCCCCTACGACAAGTTATTTTCTGCTGTGCCAATCAGGAAACGACCGAGTTATATTTATCTCAATTAAACTAACGAAATGCATCAATAAGAGCTGATTTAGATTTATGTTTATTTTTGCGCCAATAAATGACCTGCTATATCCCCACTAAAGCTTATTTTATGACAAACTTGGTTGAGCCCTCTGGCCTTAATTAAAAATTTCCATAGCTTGATTGCCAGAAGACCATTAAAAAATAAATTGATCAAATAGAGGCCGAGCACATGCGCACAGCACAAGAGTGGTTTTCTGAGTATGGTGAAAGCCATCAAAACACGGTTAACAAAGCAATTCATTTTGTTGCAGTGCCAGTAATTTATGCCACTGTAATTGGCTTATTATGGTCAATTCCACAACCCCAGTGGATGGCAGAGATAAATTGGTTAAATTGGGCCGTGCTGGGTCTAGTGCCAACTTTACTATTTTATATGGCTATTTCACTACCATTAGCGCTGGGAATGGCCGCTTTAAGTATTGTATGCCTGTTTATTTGTTCGGCAATGGACCGCTTGGGGCATCCGGTATGGCTAATAGCACTGGTATTATTTGCATTCATGTGGGTATTGCAGTTTGTAGGGCATTATATTGAAGGAAAAAAACCCTCTTTTTTTAAAGATTTACAATTTTTAATGATTGGGCCAATGTGGATACTAGGTTTTGTTTACCGCAAGCTAGGCATTAAATATTAAGTAGCCAGCGACCGTTAGCGATTGTAGTGTACGGGTACTTCCAGGGTTTCTTTTACCTGCTCCATGACCACATAACTAGTACATTCCTGTACCTCCGGCAAAGTGAGTAGCGTCTCGCCATAAAATTGTCGATAGGCGCTCATATCTGCCACCCGTGCCTTGATCAGATAGTCAAAATTTCCCGATACCAAATAACATTCCTGCACCTCAGTCAATGCTGAGACCGCGTTGCGAAAATCTTCAAAAGCGTCCTGTGCCGAGCGGTTCAAGCGTATCTGCACAAAAACCACTAGTGCCGCATCCAGGTATTCTGGATCGATTAAAGCGGTATAGCCTTGAATCACGCCATCTGCTTCCAACCTCTTGACTCTCTCTACGCAAGGCGTCGCGGTCAAACCCACCTGACGAGATAATTCGGCAAAGCTGGTACGACCATTTTTTTGCAAAACTCGAAGGATATTGCGGTCTATAGTACTGAGTTCGTTGGCGCGTTTTTTCATAATTTACCTCGTGGTGCAGCCCCATCGACGAATAAGCAAAGTCCCTCCAGCCTTGGAAGGAAATAGTTGAATCCACTAAATAGTAACAAAAAAACCATAAAAAACCACTATCAAGCAATTCTACAATGGTGGAAACAGTAGGAGAACTGTATAGCTCTCTGAAATAATTGGCCATTATGGGGAATTAACTATGCGTATTGGCGTACCGAAAGAAATTAAAAATCACGAGTATCGAATTGGCCTTACACCGTCCAGCGTGCGCGAGTTGGTCAGTTGTGGCCATGAGCTTCTTGTGCAGCAGAACGGCGGTGCCGCAATCGGCTTTGACGACGCCATGTATCAACAGGCCGGGGCGAAAATCATTCAAACCCCGGAAGAAATTTTTGCCACCGCGGATATGATCGTTAAGGTTAAAGAGCCTCAGCCTCACGAATGTGAAATGCTGCGTCCAAATCAGCTGCTCTATACCTATTTGCACCTAGCACCAGACCCCAAACAAACCGAGCTACTGGTTAAATCCGGAGCCACCTGCATTGCCTATGAAACTGTCACTGATGGTAGGGGTGCCCTACCCCTATTGGCGCCCATGTCTGAGGTTGCCGGGCGTATGTCCGTACAGTGCGGCGCCCATCATTTGGAAAAAGCTCAGGGCGGTCTCGGTGTATTGCTGGGCGGAGTGCCCGGCGTTGCCCCAGCCAAAGTATTAATCATCGGTGGTGGCGTCGTGGGCACCAATGCAGCAAAAATGGCACTGGGTATGGGCGCAGATGTAACCATACTCGACCGTTCGCTGCCACGCCTGCGGCAACTCGATGATATATTCGGCGGCGCTGTACGCACCGAGTACTCTACCAACCATGCCATAGAACAGCATGCGTTGGCGGCCGACTTAGTCATTGGAGCAGTACTAATCCCCGGCGCTGCGGCTCCTAAATTACTGACTCGTGCCATTATTAGCCAAATGAAACAAGGCGCCGTAGTGGTGGATGTAGCAATTGACCAAGGTGGTTGCTTTGAAACTTCTAAAGCCACTACCCATCATCAACCGACCTACGTGGTTGATGGGGTAGTGCATTATTGTGTGGCCAATATGCCCGGTGGCGTTGCGCGTACTGCAACTATGGCGTTAAATAACGCCACTTTGCCCTTTGCATTGGCTCTGGCAAATAAGGGCGCCAAACAGGCACTGCTGGATGATGCCAACTTACTGGAAGGCCTCAATGTGCACGCGGGTATGGTGACCTATAAAGCCGTTGCCGAGGTGCTAGGCTATGAGTTTGTCGATCCAAAACTGGCTTTACAGCAATCTGCATCAAATAGCGTGGTTGCAGCTTAGCCGGCAATTACCTCAATAATCTAGATTTATCTCAAATCGCAGTTGGAGTATTCGGTAGAGGTGCACAAAATCGCACCCCGCTGTAATACCCAACTGCCTTTTCTGTTAGAGATGCATTCCCCCTCGCCTCTTCGATTCGCTTCACACACTTTTCATTTTCATTATTTACCACCTTCTGGTACCGTTGGCTTACAAATCTGGCAACACCCTCTGATACTCATCACCTAGCAAGATAGAAAATTTTTATATTTGCAGCTTGTCTATTGGAACAGATATTGCGTAAGGCCTAACCTCCATTGTTTATTCCCAAGTTCAGTACAGGCTTCAAAGGCTCCGCTCATGGTAGCTTTTACGTCAGCTTGTACCAAACTGATAATTGATGAATCTCGTGCAAATTGTACCTTTACCTTACTCTCTTAATGCCCCTGCTGCCTTCTTGGCGGTGGCTGATATGCCCGCGGCGGTGTGGCTCGACAGCGGACAGCCGCTAGCACCCGGTGGTCGCTTCGATATCATCAGTGCAGACCCGATTGCGACTTTGCCCCTTTCCGCTGGCAGCGATAACCCTTTCGTTGAACTAGATGATTTACTCTGTGAGTTGGCACCACAAAACAGCGAGCCACAACTGCCTTTCAACGGTGGCGTCATCGGCTATGCCGGCTATGAACTGGGTTCTAGGGAAAATCATCTGCCAGCTGATGAGCGTTTCAGTGAACTGCCGGCAGGATTTTTTGGGCTGTATGATTGGGCACTGATTATCGATCACCAGTTGCAGGTAAGTCATTTGGTATTTCATCCTGCTTGTACGGCCATACAACAGCGTGAATTATGCGCTAGATTTAAAGCGGTAGCCTGGCATAAAACAGTCTCCAACCACCCTTTTGAACTCAAAACACCCTTTTGCCACGAATTTACCCGAGATGAATACTGTGCCAGAGTTGTGCGCATTCTCGAATACATTCACGCAGGGGATATCTATCAAGCAAATTTTACTCAACGCTTTTATGCCGATTATCAGGGCGATCCATTGACCGCCTACCTGGCCTTGCGCCAACGCGCTGCCGGGCCCTTTTCTGCATTTATGTGTCCGCCTGGAGGCAAGCTACTCAGCCTCTCCCCAGAGCGGTTCATTCACGCCGATAGAGGTTTCTTGCAAACTGAACCGATCAAAGGAACCGCGAAGCGCAGTGGGAACCTGGAGGAAGATGTAAGACAATCAGCGGCGCTCAATGCAAGTGTCAAGGATCGCGCCGAAAATTTAATGATTGTCGACTTGTTGCGCAATGATTTGGGGAAATTATGCCAACATGGCAGCGTGCAGGTACCCGAGTTCTGTAGCCTCGCCAGTTTTGCCAATGTACATCACCTAGTTAGCACCGTGACTGGTAAACTACCGGAGACTTGTGCGTTCACCCAAGCCCTGGCAGCTTGCTTTCCGGGAGGCTCAATTACCGGCGCACCCAAACGCCGAGCGATGGAGGTTATTCGTGAACTCGAATTGAGTCCAAGAGGCGTGTATTGCGGCAACATCGGTTATATTAGTAGCTGTGGGCGCGCCGATACCAGCATAGCTATTCGCACCCTGACCGCTACTACCAGTGGCAGGCTAAGTTGTGCCGCTGGCGGCGGGATAGTGGCAGATTCCACCCCGACAGCAGAATATCAGGAGTGTCTCGATAAGGTGGCATTGCTGTTAGAAATCGTCGAACAGTTTCAGCACGATTAAAATCCACGTCACTCCAGACTTTGCCCAACGCACTCATGGGCGGCAAACCAAGAACAACAGTAACGGCTGCTGCCCGAAGCATTTTTGTTCCAATGCAAAAACAAGCAGCATTATTTTGATCGATTTTGAGATCTGCAATGGCCTTTTCTGCACCGACAGCAAAATTACAAACCTTTCTTTTAGGCTATAGCGCTACCTCTGTGGCTACAGGGCTACAACTGGTACTGTTGCCATGGATTGCTGTTGGGTTGCTGGGCATACCGGCGCTAGAACTGGGCTGGGTGCAAGCCGCAGTACTCCTGCCCAATCTGTTGTTATTGCTGTTAGGCGGCGCTCTTGCAGACCGTAAAGATCCAGCTCGGGTAGCAGCAGTGGCCTGTCTGGGTTTGGTTTTGTGTCATAGCTCTGTGGCGATTTACTTTTTCTTCCAATTGCCCAGTCTGGGACTATTGCTCATTTATGCGATGGGCCTGGGAATTTGCACTGCCTTTTTACAACCAGCACGAGACAATCTAGTACAACGTTGCACTGATGGGAAAGTACCTCTACAGGGAACACGCGTACAACAGACAGTGAGTTGGATGATGCTGGCTCAATACGGCGGGCAGGCGGTAGGCATATCGTTGGCCAGCCGTTTTGATAGCTGGGGTGTACAGAGCTTATTGCTCGTACAGATTTGTACATTAACCCTCGCCACAATCTGTTTTTATCACCTTAAAAACTCCCGACCAGCCACGCAATCTGTTACCAAAAAATGGCCTCTGGCGCTGACCGAAGGCTTTGTTGAGCTCAAGCGCAATCGCATACTCCGAGAATTGATTGCAATTGTTGCTTTTAATGGTTTTGTGCATATTGGCGTTTTTCTGGTTGTATTGCCGCTTTTAGCCGAGAATTACGGTCGCGGAGCCAGGTACTATGCCACTTTACAGTTGGCTTTTATTAGTGGCACTGTAATCGCCATTGTCACAATGTTGCGCCGTGGTCAGGGACAACAGCCAGGGCGGGGCATACTTATGTGCATGCTTTACAGTGCCGCGCTACTGGTGGCCATCAGCTATGGCCCGACCCCTTTTGGACTAATGTTATTGTGCGCCTGCTGGGGTGCTGTAGCCGCTTCCTCCGCATCCCTCGGTCGCGGTATTGTACAGCTATTAGCACCGGAGCAATTACGCAGCCGTATTATTTCCATTTATCAATTGGCACTTTTTGGCTCTGCTGCGTTGGGAGCATTGGCCGCTGGAATGGTAAGCGAGTACGCTGCACCGCTGACCACTTTGTTGTGGGC
>JAHZJJ010000092.1 GCA_022600975.1 Gammaproteobacteria bacterium | reverse complement strand
TCTAGCTCATCCCACACCTCCGGTTTTTCGGTGTCACCCCAGAGTTCTCCAAACTCCACCAGCTGGCTACCCATACCGGGAAACCAAGCGCGCACCACATAGACCAAGCGATTTTTTTGCACGTCGACGGTACTGAGCAGGCAATCCGCTCCCGGCAGTACCTCGCCAATGCTGTAGCCCCAGCGCATCGCTTGGACTTCTTCCCAAACGGGCACCTCTCCGGTCAGTGCGTAACACTCTCCGAAACCAGTGTTGTACACGCCTTGTAGGGTTTCCGGGTCACCGGTCTGCAGTGCAGACGATAATTTTTTGGCGAGGAAACCATAGGATTTTTTGACCGCGAAAGAACAGAGTCCCGACACCCAAATCGAAAAGTGGCTATTGCCAGCAGTGTCCGCCTCGCCCTCCACGGCGCCATCGCGATTCACCCGTTCACCAGGTGCGATGGCGACACCGCCAGCATTCATCCGCGCACGGTATTTATCCTCGATCATGCAGCCGTTATTTGGGCAGGTAAGCTGCGCTTTTTTTTCGGCTTGATTTGGTGTGCATTCGTCCTCAGCGCCGCGCCCCGGCCACCACAGCAGTCCGCTGTGGGGAATAAAGTAATCGCCGCAGTGAGGGCAGGGCACCGCCCACTCGTGGCGTGTACCCGACTGCCATAAGCGCCAAATCGTGGAATTGACCGCATCGCGGTGCGCCAACGCCCAGTGGCTAAATCCTGTCTCCGAATGCGCAGTGCGCTCGACTTTGCCGTGGGTTGGTGTTGCTGTGTAACCAATTTTTGAGCCGATATAAGCGTCGCCGCGCGCCTCAATAATTTCTGTGGTATCACCCTCGCCGGTGTTGACGATGCGATCCACCTCGTCCACCAAAACCAAGCCTGCAGAATCGGCGGCGAGCTCAGTGGACGAACCGGCCCAGGCAAAACGAAGTTTTGCACCCGCAACCCACTTGGTATATTTGGTGGACCTGCGCCAATCAAATTTCTGTGACAAGCTCTCCGTTTGCTGGAACATGTCCATAAACTTCGGTTCAATCGTGGTATCAATCAGATTACTGGTTGGCACGATGTACAAGACGGGTATCGGGTTATCATCGAGACGCCAGCCGACCAAGTTTTCCATCGTCACCGATTTGCCCGATTGGGTGGCGGTAATAAATGTGACTCGACTGTATTGCGGACTAGTAAACGCTTCTACAACGGGACACATATATCGATTTAAATCGGGGTTAAACGGCCCTGGAATTGGCGACGTCGGCGGCATAATCCTGTTTTCGCGTGCCCAATCATTCGCCGTCCTCGACGGCGGAGCATCCACTATCTTCGCCATCAACCTCAAAGAATTCGCCAACCTCATCAACGAGTGCCTGTACTTCAGAGAGGAGCTTTTCGGCAGTGGCGGCGCGTATCCGACGACACTCGGCGAACTGTTTTTTATGGATTTCCGCAGGGTCATCTAGTGTGGCAACCTCATTGGCTGTGCGACTCGCCAGCGTATCCAGCTGGGTGCCAAAGACGGCCGCTATGCGCAGCATGACCGCCTCAGTCGCATCGAATGGAATGACTTTTTTACGCGCAGCATCGATCTCAAGTTCAATTTTTTTACGGCGCGTACGCTTTAACAATTTCTCTTCATCGACCCCGGCACCACCATCCTCGTCGCTGTCGCCAATTCTTTTTGTCAGTTGTTGGTCGATGAGCCAATTGATGGCCATCTCGCTATCGATCTCCACAGGCACACCACGACCGCCGCCGCCTTTGATCGGCATACCGTCCTCAATCAGCTTAGAAATCCAACGCGGATCTTTACCGATTAGTTCAGCAAAATGTTTTTTTGAGACAATGATGCCCATGGGGAAGAAAGGACCTCCGTATAAGGTAAAAAAGAGCTTTAGTCCTTTCTTGCAAGCCCATAAACAAATGTGCAGAATAGGCTGGAGACCCCGCTACATATCGCCTACAGGCCCATTGAGCTCCCTTAGTCCTTTCTCCTAAGAATGGAAGAAAGGACCTGATTTTTTTTACCAAATCGACGGACAGCCCGCGCGTCTTCCACCCGCCAGGGGTAAAAGTGGCGCGGGAGTACCTTTTTTTGAGCAGTGGGATTGGTTGAGATTAGCGACGTGGTGAGAGCACTGCATGCAGCTCATCGCGCTCAGCGCGACGCTCATTGCCAGAACTTGAGCCGTAAAAAAATCCGAACATGCCAGCCAATACAGTGCCCAATAAAAAGCCCAGCACGACATCAGCAAATCGCACATTTGCTTCTGGGATGGTTCCGAAGGTAATAAAACCGATATAGCCAAAAGCGAACAAGCTCCAGCCTACGGAGAACAAATAAATAAACCGCTTTGAAAACTTGTCGTCACTCTGCAATGCCGCCACTTGCATGGCTCGCGCAGAGTCACGATCCCCATAAGCCAATTGTGTTAGCGTTAGCTCATTGCCAAGCATCAGTATTTTGAATTCGTCGAGTTTGCGCTGATCCTTTTTGATCTGTTCAAGTGCTGCCTCCGGGCTTGATCCACCCGTCACTTGCTGAGCAATAGAGATCACCTGGTCAGCCACCTCGGCGCCGTTATCGCCACCGATCCAGCGGCCTATTTTTTTATCGAGGCCGACCAACTTGGCCAAGCCAAATGCAATGCTAACCAGCTCCATGAGCAATATCCTTACAGATGCACAACACGCGCGAGCCAGCCATAGGTAAACGCTTCCTGAGACTCGTTGCGTTCGGTGATGCCCACACAAAAGGCAATCCGCAAACCATTAATAGCTTGGGTCAAAACTGCTAAACCCTCCTCGCCCCGCCTGCGGTGAAAGCTCTTAAACGCTGCTAGGGTTTGTGGGCCAGATACGCCGTCAGCTTTGATATCTGGATAGTCCTTGCCACGATTATTTAACGAGTTAAGCAACCGTTGTAGGCAGCCAATGGCTTGCGCTGGGCCGCTGTTAACGGCGAAATCAAATAGCTGTAATGCGGTGGCCAGGCCATCATTGGCAATGGCATCGACATGACGCCAGTAGTCCTGCTCATAAACAGCAACCGCCTTATCAATGGGGTAATATTTCATATCCCCCTGGTAACCATGCCGTCTGGCTACCGCTTGTGTCACACCCCAGCAAGTCGGCCCACCCCCATCATCAGGATGGTTTACATAGCCTCCCTCGCGATCAATAACGGCCTGAATAGCGCTTGATTTTTTCTGCAGCTTGTTCATCCACTTATCTCTTTTGGGTAGCGTTCAGTCAAAAGTTTAAAAATTTGGTCATTTTGCTTTTCCACCCGCTCCATGCTTCTCTCCAGCGGCGCTATCGCCTGCTGAATACGCCGCTCCATTTCAGAAGTGGTGATAAACTGCTCAGCAGCTCGGACACGATCATCAGTTTGCTGTTGGGATAAAGCATTCACACTTGCCCAAATCTGCTGAGATGAGGAATTTAATCTTGACCAAAGATGAGAAATTAAGCCGCCAAATATGGTAACCATCAGCGTCAGTAACCCGATAAACGTTTTTAGATCCACAATAAACCCCAATAAAAAACCCCGCTCAGTGGCGGGGTCTAGGTGATAAATTTCAGGCATAAAAAAACCCGCACTAGCGGGATTTGGCGCAACTTCGGTAATCTACAAAAATTCTACCCCAAGCCGTGTCATTTGGTCAAGAGTTTTTTTAAAAAACACAAATCATTTCAATGGGCGCTTCATTCATCTTAGTTTCTCTAGAAAAGTTCTGATTAAGGCGCTTAAAATAAAAAGGTGTAAAGTTGGAGTGTAAATGTTTTCCTGATATTAAATTTTTGACATAACAATGCGTGATTAATAAAAAATTAAAGAGGGTTTTATCTATGAATGATGTTGATACACCTATTAAAGAAGAAAAGAGCGCCGTTGATGTTCGTGTAGCTGATATATCTATCCCAAAATATGAAAGCGAGGAGTCTAGGAGAAATAAATGGTCAGTTCCTCACGACCAACTTGGAAGAGGCGAAGTAATTGAAACGCTATCTAAGCTTATTATGGATGCAAAAGCCCCGATGACGCTTTCAGTTAACTCTCCTTGGGGTGGGGGGAAAACAACTTTTATTAGAATGTGGGAAAGCTACTTGGAATATAAAGGCCAGACTAGCTTATATCTCAATGCTTGGGAGAATGACTATTCCGAAGACCCCTTGTTGCCTTTGCTGTTATGTATTGATCGCTGGATCTCAAATAAAAATGCTAATCCTGCAGTACAACAAACCTGGGAAAAGGTTAAAGAGCTTGTTCCTAGTGTAATGAAAACTACTCTTGTTGCTGGAGTAAAATTTGCGACCTCAAACGCTTTAGATTTAAGCAAATTGCTTGAAGGGTTAGCATCTGATGCATCTGGGGAAGTAACAAAAACACTTGTCGATAGTTTCAAGCATCAGGTTTTCCAGCTTGATAAGTTTAAAGGCCTTTTAGATAAAATAATTGAAGAATTGCCTAAAAACCAGAAAAACCTTGTAATTTTTATTGATGAACTTGATCGATGTAGGCCGGATTTTTCTATTGCCTTGCTAGAAAGAATAAAGCATCTTTTTGGTTTATCCAGGGTAGTTTTTGTGTTGGCGATTCATCGTGACCAACTAGCGCGAAGTGTGGAGGGTGTCTACGGGCATAATTTTGATGGCCATGGATATTTAGAGCGTTTTTTTGACTTTGAATTTCAGCTTACATACCAAGATCTAAAGATGTATACCAAAGATTTGCTAAATAAAGAAGACATCCGTGATCGTTTTAAATCAGAAAATATAGATAGATTTGAATTTGATTGTATCTGTTTTATTATTGCGGCGCTCGGCGCTCAATTTAGCTACCAACCAAGAGCTATCAGTAAACTTATTATTCGTCTTAAGTTAATAGTCTTATCTACATCAAAAAATAACCGTTTGTGGGAAAATCACCTTATTGCAATGTTGTTTATACGCCAAGAGAATACAGAACTCTATAAAGAGTGGCTAGATAAAGGTAGTTGTGATGGCCTTAATTTGAACAATATTTTATTTCCTGATCTTTCTGGATATAACGAAGAAGAAAGAACATATATCAACCATTTCCTTGAACTATTGAATGGAGTAGAAACTGATCAATTAAGTAATCTCAACAGGAAAGTTTTTCCTGGGACTCGTACCAGTCTTAAAGAGATAACCGAACTGACGAGCAGTAGAGTAGAACTAGCTTACAGCGTGACCTCCCGATAGTAACCAGCTCTCGCAAATACACTAGGGAGGTGTGGCCATTACCTCCCGCCTTTCTAAACCATTAGACCACATTGGCTGCTCCAGACCTTGAATAAATAATGCTAAATATCAATTCAATTACCCACTCAAAAGTGGATGCAGTCGAGCAGGGGAGGGTTCCTCAACTGCCCCAGTAGTTTATTCCCAAAATTTCTTATAAAATAGATGGCTTACTACAATAAATATAATACCTGTTAAGACTAATAAGAATATTCCAATTAAAGAGATTCTTCCGACTCCATATAACCACGCAAGGAACAATGCAAATACCGTTAAGATTATGAAAATGCCACTTTTTTGCCTAATATTCATCTTTAGTTCCAAAAAGAATCAAATGCTATCTCTGTGCCGACTGCAGACATTGCTCCACCAACGAAAACGCCAATTCCCACACAGATTGGAGCGCCTGGCCCGCAAAGTAGCCCTGCTCCAGCAGCTCCTGCAACAGAGCCAAGCAGCCCGCCACCGATTACAGCACCTTCCTTAGCAGTACCTCGCAACTTATCTTCAGAGGTGGATATATTATAAATAGAAATAGCTATTGCTGAACCGATAAATAACCTGCCTGCTCTACCCATATTTTTAGCAAGTTTATTTGCTTTTGTGTTAGGTCTACCAGAGGAAAAAACTATTTCCCTCCATACGGCCCCTTTTTGATTAGCTGGAATTTGGTTGAAGGGCTTATTAAATTTTCTTTTAGAGTATTGCTCTTCTAATTCAGGTAATGACTTACCTTGGGTTTTTAAATTAACAGCATATGCTCTAGCAATTTCAGAGGTTTTCCCTCTCATTGCGTCCATGAGAAAATTTCTCATTTCAACCGCTTGGGCAGCACCTTGGGAAACAGTTATTTTCCCAAGCTTTACATTCTCTATTATTTCTTTTGAGAAAGCGTTCGATTTTAGATTATATTCGATCCTAACCTTAGCATCGGGGATTAGCCTAGCTCCAAAATTTACGGATGTGCTTTCAAATCCAGCAATGGCTGTATCTAGCCCCGTGGTGTTGTCATTCATAATAAAATGCCACCTTAATACTCTAAATTATTGTTTATTTACATAAGATTCATTCCATTATGCTTGTGCTGTCGATGCAGACAATAGGGAAATGGATTAAATGCCTTTTTTGGCGTAAATTTAACCTAAAAGAACAAACAGTTTTATCTTAATAGCTCTTAACTACCTCAAGCAGCGTACCGCCCATCAACCACCCCCAATACTTCAATTAGCGCCTGACGGTCAAGCTCGAATAAGATCTCCTGCATCCTTTGCCAGCGTGGCAACCAATCACGACGCCAATTACCTCTGGGCACCCCCAATAGCTGTCTAATTCGAGCCGGTGGGTACAGCGGCTTGCCACGATTAGTAATATTCTTTAAGTCTTGCACGCAAAGGTGCGCCATGCCCTTTAGCTTTTTTATGGTGTCATCCCGCAGCCCATTAGCCTGCGGTTTAAATTGATCCCAGAGGGCAATTACCACGGCAGCCTCATCCTCCCAGGTATAGGAATCGGTATACGCAAATTTCAACCATCCTCGCAAACCATCAGGTAGCGTATTCACGGCACGAACTATCCGGCTATCCTCAAATGCCCAGGGTGGCAATGGCACCAGGCTTTTACCGTTTCGTAATTCAATTCCCTTACTTTGAAACCATTCCCTGCAAAAGGCCTCTTTGCTTTTAGATCGCGTACCTCGAGAGGCGCAATACTGGGTGCGATCAAAAGAGGTTTTCTTAACGTGCACTGAGTGTGCTCTAAAAACACACAGGCGTGCCCACTCCAACTCTCCATTGCCAGCTGTCAGATATTGACGGGGGAGGTTACTCAGTTTATAAGCCATGACGTCCTCCTGAATAGGTCTTCTTAGTGGTAGCGTCGTAGCTTAGTTGTCTCGCTTTTTGCTGTTCAGGTGTAAAATTGCACTTACATCAGAGAGAATAAAATCATGACAAAAATAATTTTGACTGGTCTTGGATTGTTGTTGCTATATTCAGGTGTCGCATATGGACACGCAGGGAAAACTGATAGCAATGGTGGTCATTTCGACAGAAAAACAGGGGAGTACCACTGTCATAAAGAGCCCTGTTTTTCAAATCAAGAAAAAACGGATCAAGCGACACAGGATGCAGCGGATGAAGAGTTACCGGTCAGTGCGTTATATGATCGCGATGACTGGCCACACTGGGTTGATTTTGACGGTGATTGCCAAAATGCACGGGCAGAGGCGTTAATCGCAGCCAGTAGTGTGCCTGTGAAATTTAGGCAGGAAAAAGGCTGTGTGGTTGATTCCGGATCTTGGTTTGATCCATATACAGGGAATACGTTTGAAGCTGCCAGTGAGCTGGATATTGATCACATAGTTCCACTGAAAGAAGCCCACATTTCCGGCGGTGATAGTTGGAGTCGAGCTAAGCGTCAGGAGTTTGCTAATGACCCCGAAAATATACTCGTTGTTAGCGCCTCAGAGAATCGATCAAAAGGGGCCAAAGACATCGCTGAGTGGCTGCCAGATACTGTTACTTTTCGTTGCGACTATGTGAAGAAATGGGCGCATATTAAAACGAAGTATGAGCTGACCTCTGATTCTAAAGAAACTCAAGTAATGTCAGATCTAATGAAAGATTGCTAGGCCACGAGCTTTGTAATATTCAGTACCTGACGCCGGGACAGGCCATATTTAAGCGCTAAATGGTCAGCCCGGCAACCTCGCTGCAGTTTCATCGTGTGATAATCCTGGCGAATCAGATTGTCTCGTACCTCACGAAATAGTCGTTTGCTGGGGATGTCGATCATATCCCCAGCATAAAAATCACATAGCCTCTGCGCGTATTCTTGGCCCAGGATAATCGTAAGAGGGTGGTCATCTGCAGCCGCTTTTGGAACATACATACGGGCTCCACCCATTGACTGCCCCAGTCGCACTGCCGCGTCAAAGCCGATAACTTCTGCAATCTCGTGTAATGCGCTCATACGGGTATCTCCGAGGTTTTAATTGAATGCATACCCCTCAGGGTTATCTGCTATTTTCTCATTATCATTGAATTAGCCGGTTCTATTAAATTCGACTTGTCGACTAGTAGCTTGTGAACCAGTATGGCCGATTCTCCATTGCGTACCAGCTGCGCACCACAGCGGTAAACGTCCCAGCCAAGGCGCATCGCATGGTGATATTTTTGTAAGTCCGCCTCGAAACCAGCACCGCGATTGTGCCGGCCGTTGATCCAAGCACCGCCTTCTATCTCCACCGCAAATTTGTACTCCGGCCACGCGAAATCAAAGCGCCAATCTTTCAAACCTGCAACAGCCAAGCGTTTGCGTAACCCCTTACCGTCGCCAACCTGTTGGGCGGCAAACCGGTACTCCCGCGTAGGGGCGAACAGGCAAGCCTTCTGGCTCAGTGATCGAATCTGCAATTCAAAAAGGTCTTCTAGGCAGCTCATCGAATCAGTCCTTTGTCTCGCATCCTGCTCTGCGTTTCGTACAGCGCCCGTAACTTGCTTTTTTCTATCTCTGTCCGGGGAATGTCTGTCTTGCATCGACCGTCAATCACATCGTGACAACAGTTGCAGCCATATACGCCCCACCAGTCTGGAGATTTTCGAGCCATACCTGACAGGCTCGAAAGATGGCACAGCACTACGGTTTCCGAATTGCTATTGCAGTGCGGATACAAGCGAAGCGTACAATCTTCACCGCGGGCAGAGTTGCGAAGTTTGCTCATTTGCTTCGCGTTGCAACCTTTGACAAATTTTCTTCGCGTTCCAGCTTATGCTGCGCCATAGTCCAGTTCTTGCAGTGGAATGTACCCAGATAGCCAATATCGCCCTGCTGGATACGTCTCTGGGTCACAACGGTATTTGCGAAAACTATATCGTATAGGCCCGTATATTGTTTTCCCTCCAGGTTAGAGCGGAAAATAGCCCGCGGGCTCTCCTCGCTCACTGATTTCAGCTCGTTTATACAACCCTCTTTTGTCATCCAGCTCATTGCTTTTCCCCTCTATTCAAAGCCATTAAAAAGTTAACTGGCGAATTGCCGGAATTTACTCCGAGGCTCGGCCTGATGCACTTCTGCCGTCCACACATCCATGCGAAACTGGCTGAGTTTTGCCTTGAGATTTTCAATGCCCGGTTCACCGCGACGATGTTTAGCGGTGATTACCTCCACCAAGCCTGGGTTTGGAGAATCGAAATTGTCTTTGTCTTCTCGGTACAACAGAGTCACTATGTCAGCGTCTTGTTCGATGGCCCCAGAATCGCGTAGCTGGGACATATTGGGCCTCCCTCCCTTGGTGGCCTCGCGGTTGAACTGGCACAGAGCTAGCACAGGTACATCCAGTTCCTTTGCCAACGCTTTCAGTCCAGCGGAGACACTGGCCACCTCTCGTTCTCTACTCTGCCCATCGCCTCGCACCAGTTGCAGGTAGTCCACTACGATCAATGACAAAGGGTTTGTGCGGTGCTCACGGCGAGCACGAGAGACGATCTGGTTGATATGCAGTGCGCCTTGGTCGTCCACCAGCATATTAATGTCCTTGAGTTTTTTTACGGCGTAGGAAAGGCTTTGGCTATGTTGGGCGTAGAAGCCTTTGCGCTCATCGGCATTGTCGGAATCGGCAAGACCAATTGGTATGCGACCCTCCATGCCAACCAAGCGGCAGTAAAGCTCTCGACGGCTCATTTCGAGAGAAAAAAACAGGGCACGATGATCGGCGAACGCATTGTGGGCAGCCATCTGCATGGCGAATACGCTTTTTCCTGTACCAGTAGTGCCAGCGAGAATTACCAGCTCCCCACCGCGCAGCCCTTTCCAGCGGCGATCAACGCAATCCCAGCCGGTGTGCACTCGCTTAATTACTTCACCTGCGTCAAGACGGTGCCAGTCTTGCAGCACCTCCTTGGCAGCTCCGTCTAGCTCCTGGGGGCCTGTGCCGCTGTCGCGGGCGCACTCAATCTCAGACAAACTGGATTGGCACTCGCTGATAATTTCTGTCACCGGGCGGAGTGGCGCGGAGTAAACGGCTTTGCCTGCCTCGTCCAGAGCAGCTAGAGTTTTGCGGCGGTGGGAGTGGTCGGCAACTATCCGCGCATAGCTGCGCACGTTGGATGCGCCGGGGGTGTTTTCCACCAAGCACGCTAGGTAGGCGGGGCCGCCAGCAGATTTCAGAACTTCCGTGCGCTCCAGTTCCTCGGCTACGGTCACTATGTCCACCGGCTGAGCGCTCGCAATCATCGCCTCAAGGGCGGTGGCGATGATACGGTGTGCCGCTTTCAGAAAATCCGCCGGGCCTACAATTTCCAGCACATCATCGATGGCGGAAGGGTTTATTAGGAGTCCGCCAAGGACCATCTGCTCGGCAGCGATTAGGGTGCTTTGATTATCACTGTTCAGTGGTTTGGTTTTCATGTCACTGGCTCCGTGCATTTTCTGTGATGCGAGGATAATTATTCGGGTCGGTTAGCCATTCCAGATCAGCCAGGTGCGAACCGTTTAGCCCTGGCTGAGTAGCGCAGAAAGCAAAGAATTCATCGAACCAATTCAGTTCACGATTAGCACGTTGCGTCCACAGGTAAGTCAGAAATTCACGGCGTCGGTCGCTCAGAGCCGTCACCGGAACGTTGTTGGGCAGATTGCGATGGTACGCCTCGACAATCCGGTCGAACGGAATGACCTCTGGCTTCTCGTCCTCCCAGCGACGCTGGCTCAGGTAGGTGGTCGGGTGCAGCTTGTCAAAACCGAATTGGTAGGCCAGTAGGCGGTGTGCAATGTCCTCGGTAAGCAATTCCGCAAATGACTCCGCATCCCAGTTGGATTTTTTTAGGTTGACCAGGAAAGCCGCAAGGGCTTTTTGCTTGCCCACCTTGGGTAAACCTGCTGACCAGAATCGATCAAACGCCGAATCGATCAAAGTATTGGTTTGTTCTATGGTTTGTTCTATGGTTTGTTCTTTGCACTTGGTATCTGAGTCCAAATTGGAGTTGGTATCTGAGTCCAAATTGGAATTGGTATCTCCGCCCAATTTGGTATCTGAGTCCAACTTGGTATCTGAGTCCAAATTGGAGTTGGTATCTCCTCCCAATTTGGTGCCTGAGTCCAACTTAGTATCTGAGGCCAAATAATCGGGAACGCTTAGCGTGTAGTTATTGCCTCCAGTAAACCCTCTTTTTTTCTTTTTCAGCCAGCCTTTTCCAGAAAGGGATTTGGTCAACTTCGACACACGGGTTTTGTCTTTGATCTGCGCTCGTCCAGCCAACGACTCCAAACTTGGCCAGACGGTATCAGTGCTCTTTCCCCGAAAGGAAAATAGGGAAAGAAGAACGCGACGCTCAGGGTCTGTAAGGCGACCGTCGGTCAATACCTCTAGGGGGGCGATAATTAAACTCATTTCAAACCTCCATGAATAATTTATTAGTTATTTGAGGTACAGCTCCATGGTCGACACACCTGGCTTTAAAGAAGTGAAAAAAGGGCATCATTATTGACCATTCCTTTGTGCAGTATTTTTCCTGCCTTTCTCCAGAGTTAACGTAAACAGGTTGCTGGCATTTTGCTTGTCGGTATTCGTTGATTTCCGCTTGTTGACTTTCAGAAACCCACTCATCTCTAAAGCCTTGATGTGTCGAATGACAGAGCGGTGGCTCATCTCACACCGATCAGCTATATGCTGGTAGCTAAGCCTACATTCACCTTGGTCATTAGCGTTGTAAGACAATTCCAAAAGCACCAAATTACGCAGTGGATTACCCACTTTGATCTTTATTGCTTTGACCATTAATTCCATGCTCATTACACGTCCCCCTTACAGTTAATTAGATCGCCGCGATAGGGCTGAGCGCCCCTCATCAGCTCTAAATTTTCACGTTCACAATCAATAACATTTGCCCACTGATCTGCGAGCTCAGCGCCAAGTGCGGCCAATTCCTGCGAAGTGGAGGTGTTGTCTGGCATACGGGCAATGGCATGGAATAACGTGCGCAGCTTTTCTGCGGTTTCCAGGCTAATACCAGCGAGGTCTAAGCATTGGGTTATGAGCGGGCCTGCTCGGCAAACAGGCGCAACTGGGGCGTGGTTAGGCATGGCAGCCTCCTTGGATTGCGGGTTATCCGCCACCGAGGAGGTGCTAATCTCAATAGGGTGGCGGGGTAAACGGGTTAGCACTACCGCTCCAAGTAAACGGCGGGCCCGAAAGCCCCCCGAATACCCCACCATAACAGGGAGGTTTCGCGCACAAAAAAAGACGCATACAGCTAGAGGCGTCTTTCTGGCGCCTTGGAAATACAGGGTGCTAATCCCGGCTTCCGATTTTTCGGAAGCGGGATAAGCATAGAGCCGCTCTCTGCTTCCTGTCAACAGGGGAAAAATTCTTTTACGAGCCGACGTTTTTTGCATTATTTTCCACCCCCAGTAACTTTTACACTGTTTATTCCAGCTGGTTGCAATTTTTCCCTGTATAAAAATCCATGGTTGGCGATTGATTAACTTTGCCATGGCTTATCTTCAAAATGCTCCTTATGGCAGATCAGGAATTTTCGCCCCAAATGTCTGGGCGAATCTCTTCCAGGGTTACCTTGCCCTGGAGGGCTTCAGCCAGCTTGCGAGCTAGCTTAGGACCAGGGGGCTGTTTGCCATATCCATACGCAATGCGATTTAGATAAGCGCCAGTAGTCCCGATCTGAGCTGCTAAAGCTCCACGTTGGGCCAAGGATAAAGATCTAAGGTAATGGTCTATTCTCATGGTGAAACTATACAATACAGGTTTATTTTTTTGCAAATTTTATTTTGTTTTTAATGATAATTTGACACGAGGACAACACAAGAGGGTAATTTTTACTTGCCGAAATGTTTGGTAGAGTCAGAAAGAAGCTAGAGATTTGCACGAAAATGGACATTAATGACATTCGACGAACGAACTTGCGCCGCATAGCCTCTAAGTACAAAAGCAGAGCGGCATTTGCAAGGGTGCTTGATCGCTCTGAACAGCAGCTTTACTACCTGATTGGGCCCTCGGCGGACAAGCCTATAGGTGATCGAGTTGCCCGGCATGTTGAGAATCGACTCGATTTGTCTCGTGGCACGCTAGACCTATTACAAGAAACAGCAAAAACTCCAGCTGTTGCATCTGACGGTGTAAACCTTGAGGTACTGCAGGATTGCATAGTTGCCGTTGAAGCAGAAATAGACTCTCAACAGCTCGAGGATATCCCTGCAACTAGAAAAGCTCAGGCAATAGCGCTTGCATATTCTGCAACTATAGCCAGCGGTAAAAGCCAAGTTGTATCAGTGGACTTTATAGTGCGAACTCTTGCCCGCTAATCCCACCTGTCTTCTTCTTTCTCTTTAAATATCTACTATTCAAGCCCAGTGGGGTTTAGTTGGTGCCAGCAAGAGTTGTCATCATTAGCCCATATTTTTGAGCAAGGTCTCCTGATGCAATTTTGGCATTGTTCTGAAATAGCTGCTTTTAGACTCATTCGAGCAGCATCTCTCAGTTTGACATCTAATACTTTTTGTTTTTCATCAAGTAGATAAATGAGCATAAGAATCCCCAAAACAAATTATATGTAGCACAAAGTTCCATGTCGCTAGATTTATCACAATAATGGTTTAAGCTGGGTTTAGGAAGGCTAAAATTTACACACACTTGGAACATAAAGCGCCAAAACTCTCCATATTTTACCGAGTTTGCCGATGCATAAGCTTGGCCAAATAATTAAGCAGCAGCGCGAGCTTCTCGGGTTCACTCAGCAAGAATTGTCTAGTGAGCTCTCTATTTCATTGACCCAGCTGCAGCGAATTGAGCAGGGAAAAGCTAAGACTATTTCCTTGATTTTATTAAGAAAAATCGCTACAGCTCTTAAAGTAGATGGCAATATTTTGCTATCACTCCCCATTCGCCCGAGTCCTCTGCAACGCAAAATAGATGCCTTGCCCCCTCAAGCAAAATACCACTTCATTAGATTTCTTGAAGAAATAACCGCCTTTTTTGAAAAAAAGTAAACATTTTAAGTTTACTTTTATAAATGCGATGTGTAGAGTGAGTTATACCTACTTAGAGAGCAGCTATGTGCACCACCAGCGCAACCGCTCCATATAACAATCTCACAAAGGAGTCCATGTGATGGAGTACAGGAAGCTAGCCCCACGCCAAGCCGAAGCGCTGGCATGTCGCGCTCGCGGACTCTCCAACCGGGAGACCGCCCAGGCCATGCGCTGCTCTGTCGCTAATGTTGCCAACCTGCTGACGGAGTGCTTTTTTAAGTTGCACGCCCGCAACAGCACCGAGGCTGTCGCCAAGGCCGTTAAGTTAGGGATGATTCAGTTCGGCCTTCTTGTCTCCATCATTATCGGTATAGCCGCCGATCCACCAGATTTAATGCGCACTCGCTTTCAGAGGTATCCCACAATCCGATCCGTTCGTAACCGCAACCGGGAGTATTTGGTATGACTCTATATCTACACTCAGCCGACGCTACGGCGAAAATTAATAAAATAAAAATTAGTGCCGCCATCGTGGCAGTAGCCCGCAGGATTCGAAGGCATCTACCGAAGCGCACAGTCGTCACTACCAAGCAATATAAGAGCTGGAAAAACCAGTGCCGCAAG
>JAHZJJ010000091.1 GCA_022600975.1 Gammaproteobacteria bacterium | reverse complement strand
TAGATACAATTTGTAAAATTAAAACTGCTTGAATCAAATCAAGAACCATAGGCTTTTTCCCTTGCGGTCTGCAAACGTTCGCGCAGGTATTGCTGTTTGGTTTTGCCTTCGGGAAAGGTGTTCATTTGTTGCACTTCGGCATTAATTTTGGTTTCTTCTGCTTTGTATTCGGCGAATCCAGGCGTATCTTTATAGGGGTCGTAAGCTTGTTGGACTTTCTTGCTCTTTAATCGATAGGCGTTAATTAATCCTTTTGCCGCCTCATCAAATTCCTGTTGGTCAGCGGTGTTGCGCTCTAGCCATTTTAATTTTAAGGCCAGTGCTTCAAAGGCCATCATGCCAGAATCCGCTTCTATAGTTTCAATTAACTGCCATATTGCTTCATTTTCTTGGTTGCTGGCAGCTGTATTGCGAGAGAAATAGTCGTTTAATCTTTGTTTATTTCGCTGCCGTTGAAGATATTGAGTAACAGTTGAGTTTTCCAGCAGTTGCTGTATGTGAGCTTCGTCGAAACCTTTTTTACGCGCTTTTGTAGCAATGAGCTTTTGATTGATCGACCGAGAGGGTCCGTTGGCGGACTTCTCTAATAATATAGGATCAGCGGAGGAAAAAAATAATAAGCCGATAATTGCCAAAGTGAGTGCTAGGCCAGCTACTGTGAGCCTACCAAATGTAGTTTTCATTTTTTATTATCGCTGATGTTTGACCACTCAAAAATAGTATTAAGTGCAATCTATGCGCAAGTCTCAAAGCTCCGTGTATTCTACGCTCTAGTATTTTTTAAGTATATTGTGGCTGATGGTTTTTAAACTTAGATAACCGCAGTTAGATCACGCAAGTTTGCACAAGTTCTTGATGCACCTAGCAAATTTTAAAAAGTTCTGATCACCAATAAGGTGACCAAGAATTTTTAAAACTCGCCATGCATACCAATAATTTACACAGCTTTTGTGCGCTCAACTGTGGCCTCTAGGTTAAAAGGTTGTGCAACGGGTATATTCACCAGCTGCACGATAATTCTATTTAAGCTTGCAACGTTTAGTGCCAATGTAGCTTACGGGCTAGGGCAACTCTCTGTTGTTGGTGGCTTATGGGTGCTTCCAGTGTTGATTGCTGTCGCTGGCTTTGGGAAGGGTTTGATCAACAGTAACAGTAATGGTAATAGCGTCAGTGAACCCAGTAATGCGGTGGACATTGCCAGTGCGGTGAGTAGGCCAAAATAAATAGAGGGCACAAACTCAGACAGGGTCAGAATGGAAAACCCGGCAACAATGGTGATGGCGGTATAAAACATTGCCCGACCAATCGTGGCGTGACTGCGGTGCATGGAGGCGAGATAATCGCCGTCGCGGCGAAACTCTTCACGATAGCGGTAAATATAATGAATAGCGTTATCGACACCGATACCCACAGTAATGGCGGCGATGGTTATCGTCATCATGTCCAGTGGAATACCTGCCAGCCCCATGCCGCCGAGTACGATGCCGGCAGCCAGCATGTTTGGAGTTAGCGCAATAAGTGCCAACCAGAGTGAGCGGAACAATACCAAAAACATCAGCAAAATGCCGATAAATACGGCACCCAGCGTGAGAATTTGTGACTGAAACAGACTTTGTAGCATGTTATTGTAAAGTACCAGCATGCCGGTCAGATGGATATTTTCTCTGGATATCCCCAAATCATCTTCAGCGAAAGTATAGATGCGCTGAATCAGTTCACTGCGGCGCAACCCGGGGTCTGTTTCCAGCACTCGTAGGGTAATGCGGGTTTGATTATGTTCTGTGGACCAATAGGGTTCCACCAGCACTTGGTTGATCTCCGGGGGTAGACTATTGCGTGCCACGGCCAGTTCGAAATCATTCAGCGCACTACCTTTTAAATCCCGCGCAACTTTATACAAGGTCGCCAAAGATTGCACTTTACCGATTTCTGGCTGCTGTTCGAGAAAGTCGTGCAGTTTTTCTATCCGGGCTAAGCCGCTAGTGGTGAACCAGTAGCTATTTTCAGTTGTCGCTTCTTCGTCGCCAAAAATATCTTCATCCGCGAAGGGATCCTCTTCAAAATCATCATCACCTTGTTGTGTATCGGCAGTTTGCGGTGTTCTATCGTTGAGTGGTTGCCCGCTGTCTGTTGGCATATCAATCACAATTTCCAGTGGCGTGGTGCCGCCGAGTTGCTGGTCGATCACCAACATACCCTGATAGATCTCCGTGGAATCGTCAAAGTAATCAATAAACCGATTTTCGACTTTTAGTTTGCTGATGCCGAAGACACTAAAAACAGCGGCCAGGGCGGCTGCACTTAGTACCAGTGCGGTGTGGCGTTCGGTAAAGCGCGAAAATAATAAGGTAAATACATGGGAGTTATCTTTGCTGAGGGTACTATTGCGTTTGCGCAGTAATACCAGGCTGGCCGGTATAATCAAAAAGGCCATCATCAGTGCGAGAATTACACCGATGCTCATCATCCAGCCGAAATCAATGACTGGGCGAATACCGCTAGCTACCAGTGAAATGAACGCCACTATAGTGGTTAGCCCGGTATAGAGGCATGGCTTGGCCATAAAGCTTACTGTGGCCAATGCTAGCTGTTTGCGGTCCCACTCTGGGTGTAAAGTAAAGTATTCCCGATAGCGTACAGCCAGATGAATAGTGATGGCGAGGGTAATAATTAACAACAGGGCAACAAAGTTTGCGGAAATCACCGTGAGCCGCCAATCGAGCCAACTTAGTAGGCCGAGCATGGTCACCGCAGTGGAGACACAGGTGGCGAGCGGCAGTAGTACCCAGCGTACCTGACGGAAAATGATTAGCAGCGTCAGCACAATAAATAAGAGAGTACCCGCGCCGAATACTACTAGATCGTTTTGAATAAACGCGATCATATCGGCGGTGATCATGGAGATACCACCGAGGAACAATTCGGCATCACCACTATAGTGACTGATGATTTCTCGTACCTGTTCCACCCGTGCGCGAGATTGCGCTTCACTTTCTGTGCGATGTTGTAAGTAAGCCGCACTGGCGTTTTGTAGTTGCGTTTGTTGCTCGGGGTTTAGCCTATCCTTATTGCGCAGGCGACGCAGTGCATCGCGCTCCCGTACCAGCTCCAGGCCGCGACTGTCTGGTTTTAAATTGATGACTAGGGCGGTAGTCTGGCCATCGGGGCTCAAAATAAGATTGCGGTAAATTGGGCTGTTGAGAAATTCCTCGCGAGCCAATTGGTGGTTAGTATTGGGCATCGAAAGGGTGCGCATCTCGGTGGCAATATCGGTAATAAATATTTTCGGGCTGTACAATAGGGGCACATTAAGAATGGATTGGATGCCGGTCGCTCCTTGTACCTGGGATAGCTCTGTGCTCAGGCGGCGCAAATTGGCGAGTGAGTCGGGGCTGAATAGATCGCCGTTTTTATAGTGATAGGTTACAACGAGAAAATCTCCCGATGCGTAGCGCTCGGAGACTTCCCGGTAATAATCCAATGCATTGTCGGTTTCCAGCGTAAGCGAGTCTGCCGAGGCGTCGAGTTTAAAGCGTGGCAGCCCGGCTGCGGCGGCCAAGGTAATCAGAACGACCAGTATGAGAACGGTTTTAGGGTGTCCGAGTATGAGTTTTTCGTAGTAAGCTTTTAAGCTGGACAACATAGAATTAGACCATTTCGAAATAAAATTTTAATTACCGTAAACATAAAAATCCGCGGCTGTGCATTGTGGGTCGATTTTTTCACAGTTGACTAGCCCGAAAACCTGGAGTGCATCCTCATCGATCAATATGGCCGAGGTCGCGGCCGGGAAACAATTGGTCGCGTACACGCTGTTTTAATTCCTTGGGGCTAGGAAATCCGCCGTCTTGTTTGCGCTCCCAGATAAGCTGTTTTGCAGCATAAATTTCAAATACTCCACCATCGACAGGCTTGAGGGCGATTTGTTCAAGTTCTTGCTCAAAGGTGTGTAAAAGCTCCTGGGCCATCCAGGCTGCACGCAGCATCCAATTACAGCGGGTGCAGTAATAAATGGTTACTGTTTTGCTCATGATATACGCTCAAGTTTCTTTCGATGCTCATTTGTCGCCCCATTGGGGCAACAGGTTTTGGGTTACCTGCAGCTGATCTAGCAGCCGTGCGACAACAAAATCTACTAGCTGTTGCACAGTTTGCGGGCGCTGGTAAAAGCCCGGGCTGGCGGGCAGGATGGTCGCGCCCATGCGGGTGAGTTTGAGCATATTTTCCAGATGTATTTCTGAATAAGGTGCTTCTCGCGGCACCAGGATCAATTGTCGCCGCTCTTTCAGAGCGACATCAGCGGCGCGTTCAATCAGATTATTGGAAGCACCACAGGCTATGGCTGACAGTGTGCCGCCACTGGCCGGGCAGATAACCAAACTGCTGGCGGCTCCGGTGCCAGATGCCACCGGAGCAAACCAGTCAGTGGAGCTAAATAGCTGTAATTGTCCCTCAGCGGCATTGTAATGGTGCTGCAAAAACTGTCCAATGGCCTGATCGGATTTGGGCAGTGAAAGTTCGGTTTCAGTATTGATGACCACTTTGGCGGCATCAGACAGTAACAGCCAAACCCGCAGCTTGGCGGCGAGCAGGCATTGCAGTAGGCGCAGACCATATTGTGCCCCGGAAGCGCCAGTGATTGCCAGGGTGATCGTTTTTGTAAAAAGAGGGGTATGCACAGTCGTATCCGTATTGTTGCTGAGTTTTGTCGCTAACCTGGGCCGCGGGTTCTGTTTTTTTCTGTTTTGATTTGATCGCCACACTGAATTGGCTTTATGAGCCGCGTTGCCTGAGTGCTTTCAGCAGACGTTGGTGAATACCGCCAAAGTTACCATTGCTCATGACCATAACATGGCTACCAGGGGCAGCCAGGGTAAGTACGGATTCTACCGCAGCTTCCAGGCTGTGAAGAACCTTTGCCGGCACCGAAGAGTGGAGGGCGACTTCTTGCAGAGACCAATTTATGTTTTCTGGCTGATACCACAGTACTATATCGGCACCGACGCATGCCTGTGCCAGTTGACCCTGATGATGTCCGGCACGCATGGTATTGGAGCGAGGTTCGATCAGGGCGATGATGGGGTCATTACCCACTTTTGCCCGCAGGCCATTCAATGTCATTGCAATGGCGGTGGGGTGATGGGCGAAATCGTCATAAATTTTTACTCCATCCATCTCCCCAAGACATTCCATGCGTCGTTTGACACCAGTAAATAACGCCAAAGCTTCGCTCGCCACGGTCGGCGCGACACCGACGTGGCGTGCCGCAGCAATCGCTGCTAAGCCATTGTGCACATTGTGTAAACCGGTCTGCTGCCAGTGTACTGAGGCCATCGTTGAGTCGGCTAATTGCACATCAAAGCGACTACCGTCGGCAGCGATATCGCTTGCGCGCCAATTTCCTTGGTGGCTCGGTTCGATCGACGAAGCCTCGTCACAGTTCAACCGCTGGACATCGCTCCAGCAGCCTTGTTTTAGCACTTGGGTAATGGATTTATCATCGGCGGCGATAATCAGTCCACTGGCGGGTACCGTGCGCACCAAATGATGGAACTGTTTTTGAATGTCCTTGAGGTCATCAAAGATGTCTGCGTGGTCAAATTCCAGGTTGTTGATAATAAGCGTACGGGGTCGATAGTGTAAAAATTTTGAACGCTTATCGAAAAAAGCGGTATCGTACTCATCCGCTTCCACGACAAAGAAAGGGCTATCGCCGAGACGAGCCGACACTTCAAAGTTGCATGGCACACCACCAATCAAAAAGCCTGGTTGCAAGCCTGCGTATTCGAGTATCCACGCCAGCATACTAGCGCTGGAAGTTTTTCCATGGGTACCGGATACGGCCAGCACCCAGCGCTCTTTAAGTATGTGATCATATAGCCACTGGGGACCGGAAGTGTAGGGCAGGCCTCTTTCGAGTACTGCTTCTAGCGCGGGATTGCCGCGCGATAGTGCGTTGCCGACCACTACCAGATCGGGCGTTGGTTCCAGCTGTCGGGGATCGTAGCCTTCAGAGAGGGCAATCCCAGCGCGTTGCAACTGAGTGCTCATGGGTGGATAGATATTGGCATCACTGCCACTGACACGGTGCCCCGCGGCCGCGGCCAGTTGTGCCAAGCCGCCCATAAAGGTACCGCAGATACCCAAAATATGTAGATGCATGTTAGAAAACGGCGTTGTTTAGCTGTGTTATCCCCGCGAGATTGACCTAGCGGAGGCTGGTTTGCCTGTTATTATGCCATGAACCCTAGGGAAAGGTGCTCGATGATGGAAAAGTGTAGGGCTATTGTTCCGGGGTGCTGAATAAGCGAATACGGTGCCCATCGGGATCGGCAGCGACAAAGGTCTGCCCAAATATTTGCTCGATAGGTTCTTGAATGATCTTAACGCCCATGGTTTTCCAGCGTTTAAACAACTGGTTTAAAGCATCGGCATCTTTTGTGAGTAGCGACAGTTCGGTGCCGCCGCCTGTGGTATTTGCTGGTGGTGAAACCTGATCAAACTGCTTGAGGGTAATTGTACTGTCACCAAGGGGGATTGATAGAAAGCTGGGTGATAATTCCTGTATCTCGCATTCAAGTATTTGTGAATAAAACTTTTTACTTCGGGCTATATCTTGCACATAGAGTACGAAAGAGTTCAAGGTAAACATTGGCATTCCTGTTTTTTGGGTGTTTTATTTGAAGTTATGATATTCGACCGGAGTCAGCACGGTTTGCCCGTTGGTTTATGGGCTTATTACAGATGCTTAGAGTGAATAGTAATCTCAAATCTGTTACCGGTGCAATTGCAGCTTTTTTCCAGTAAACTGCGCGCCTTCGAGAAAATGTTCCTCCTTTCAATTCTGCTCTTTTGAAGTTTCTCAACAGCTCATAGGTTAGATATGTCGAAAAAGAATGCCTTTTACGCGCAGTCTGGCGGTGTTACTGCAGTGATTAATGCATCCGCCTGTGGCGTGATCGAAGCTGCGCGGGAGTACCGCGAACAGATTGGTCAGATCTATGCGGGACAAAATGGTATTTTGGGTGCACTGCGCGAGGAGTTGATAGACGTTGGCGAGGAGACCGTCGAGGCGATTAGTGCCCTGCGTCATACGCCTTCTGGTGCTTTTGGTTCCTGTCGTTACAAACTCAAAAGCTTGGAGGAGAATCGCGCTGAATACCAGCGTCTGATAGAGGTATTCAAGGCTCACGATATTGGCTACTTTTTTTATAATGGTGGCGGTGATTCCGCGGATACTTGCCTTAAAGTGTCGCAGTTGTCGAAAAAGATGGGTTATCCAATTCAGGCGATTCATATCCCTAAAACGGTAGACAATGACTTGCCGCTGACCGATAACTGCCCAGGCTTTGGCTCTGTGGCTAAGTATATTGCTGTTTCCACTAAAGAGGCGGCGCTAGATGTTGCTTCCATGTGCGCCACTTCCACCAAGGTATTTATCCTCGAGGTGATGGGGCGTCACGCTGGCTGGATTGCCGCGGCCAGTGCACTGGCACAGCAGCAGCAGGGTGATGCACCGCATATTATTCTGTTGCCTGAGGTGGCTTTTGATAAGGCAAGGTTTCTGCAAAAAGTGCAGCAAACCGTGACGCTACATGGTTACTGTGTAATTGTTGCCTCCGAAGGCGCGCAGTATGCAGACGGCAGCTTTCTTGCCGATGCTGGAGGGGTTGATGCTTTTGGCCATAAGCAGCTGGGTGGTGTTGCCCCCACACTGGCGGCAATGGTTAAAGGTGAGCTGGGGCTTAAATACCATTGGGCGCTGGCGGACTATTTACAGCGTGCCGCACGTCATATTGCCTCGGCCACCGATGTGGCCCAGGCCTATGCGGTAGGATATGCAGCAGTGGAGGCTGCGGTTGCAGGTAAAAATGCCATTATGACAACGATAGTACGTGGGCCCGCTGAACAATATACTTGGTCGGTTGGTGAAGCACCTCTGAGCCAGGTAGCAAATGTTGAAAAAAACATGCCGGCTGAATATATCAGTGAGGATGGTTTTGGTATTTCCCAGGCTGGACGCGACTATCTTGCACCGCTGATTCAGGGTGAGGATTATCCACCTTATAAAAATGGCATCCCACATTATGTGAGCTTGAAAAGGCAATTGGTAGAAAAGAAGCTCGAGAGTGAGTTTTAAATTTGGCTCTTAGGAAGAATTCGGTTGGAGCAAGTCAGGAAGGTCGGATGTAGTGTCTAAAAGACCTCACCTCCAAGTTTTGAGTAAAAAGTGAGCCCAATTTAAGAAAGGCGTCCGATTTTGTATGTATTTCATACAGAGAAGTAGGCTTTCTGGCTGCTGATTAGTAAAAAACCTGCGTGCAACTGCCCTAGGGCGCCCCGTTAACACAGGGTACTGAATTGTTCCTAAGAGCCTCAAATTTATGGTTTGTCAGCTAGATGGAAAGCATAATAAGGGTTTGTAGAGAAGAGAATATCGTGCATTGTTTTTCGGGGTTAAATATGTAAAATAAGACTTGCGCATTGACAACGAAAGGCTATTTTCAGGTTAAAAATAAGCCCAATTCTGTTCTTTTATTGATCAATGTTGGCGGCAAAGGCTCTCCCTATTATTTCTTATAAGGAAGAGTAACTACCTGATTTATAAAGAATTTATGTTGTCAATGTGTAAGTCCTATCAAATTACATTTGATAAATATTTAAAAACTAAATGTCCGTTTTTACAGTTTCTCGGGTTAATTCAAGCTTGCGATTTTTTTGATAATACCTATTTTCGGATATTAACCAAACAAACTTGAGAGTATTTTATGAAGCGCAGTTTAATCTTTATTTTTATAGTTTTTTCGGCAGTTTTGGTTGGTTGTGCTGGGACTCCTCAAATGCCCGTGAGCATTAATAGTGATTTTTGGCAAGGCGATCAGTACAGGGTGGGGGTTGTTATGAGCTCGGTGCCAGAAGTCAGTGTAACTTTTCCTGGTGCTGATTGTCTGTTGTGCCTGGGTGTCGCAACGGTAGCCAATTCATCGATTAAGAAACACTTTAATTCTTTGAATTCGAATGAGCTTGAAAAATTTCACCAGGAAATCGCTGCTTTGGTGGAGCAGCAAGGCATGCCCGTGGTGGTTATTGATGAAGTTATTGAGGTTTCTGCATTACCTAAATACAACTCTAAAATACCTAATTATCCCAAGAAAGATTTTAAAGAGTTCGCAACAAAATATGATATTACGCATTTATTGGTTGTTGAGATTGGTCGTGTTGGTATAACACGTAGCTACGCTAGCTACGTACCTACCAGTGCCCCAATGGGTACCTTTGTAGGTAGTAGTTATATGGTAAATCTTAGTGATAACTCTTATACATGGTACAACCCAATCGAGCTTCATAAGAGTGTATCCGATGGAGTGTGGGATGAGCCGCCGACATTCCCTGGTTTGACTAATACTTATTATCAGGCGATAGAAGAGGCCAAAGAGTCTATACGAGTGCCTCTAGTAGCTCCGTCGATTGCAGTGAAACTGATTGAAAATTGAGTTGACAGCTAGAGTAGAAACAAGAGTGAAAAAAAGTATAGGAAACAAGTCGCACATCAACTTTGTTTAAACTTAGTTGGTGTCGGTTAGATTTATTTGTGGGGCGCAGGGTATGAAAAGGCTACTTGTTGCAGTCGTCGCAACGACATTTATTGGTTGTACATCAAATATACAAAAGCACATTAAACATATTAATACTCAGGATAGGATTCCTCAAGGCTCTGAAATATTTTTGAGTTACGCTGGCCCGGAGAATGTAGCTTATCAAGGAATGGTGAATTATAATGATTTAAACGTGAATGGCGGGGCAGGTATGCCTTACCCAGGTGGCACAGCTGGTATCTTTCTAGCTTCCGTGCTAGTTCATGCAGCTGCCGTGGGGGCAATGAAGGGGTCGAAGCAAAGTGTGCTTGAAAAGCAAGCCAATCAGATGCTCGAACCCTATTTGCCTGTTATCCAAAATATAAAAGCCAAAAATTTAATCACTCAGGCAGTTCATCATATTGGTGGTTCTAGCCATAATATTAAACTCACAGTTCTCAACCGAGCGCCATTGAAAGCTAAAATTGGTAGTTGGATAATGGAGAGTATGCCAGTATTTACCATGTTGCAAGATTCAAGCGCTATCATATTGCAAAACTCTATTACACTGTATAAAAAATCTGATAAATCGCCTAGCATAGTTTATCAAAATATTATTGAAGTTGTATCAATGCCTTATCAGGGTGTCAATACTAAAGATTATTGGATGAAAGATGAGGGGAAGCTATTTTCAACAGCTTCACATCAATTATTAGCGGACTCTATTCAATTAGCTGTTGGTGACCTATTGGGAAGTGGTAAAAAAGATAAGGAACAAACGTTTCGTTTTTATCAGGAGGGGAAAAGTGCCTACGAGCGCGGAAGTTTAGTAGACCTTGATCACGATCGCTTAATCATTAGGACGCTGCGGGGATGGATAAAATCAGTGCCTAGATATAACGATAATAATCCTTATTTTAAGCTTGACCCAACTGCTCTGGCAGCTAACTCCACAGTTCGAGGAATTGGAGTTTATTATTGAGTTTTTCGGTATAGAGCTAGTTAATTGATTTCTGTATTTGCTTAAAAGTAGTAGTTTTATAGGCTAATTAGGATTGCCACGTTCAATAATCGCTGCGACATCAATACCGGTTGGTAAGCTGCCGGTATTTTTTGTGCCCTGAGTATCTAGACGGGCAGCGATAAACCCTTCAGCCACTGCTGTGTTGTTCCCTTGAATCAATAAATGTGCCTGCATGGTCAATGCCAATTGATCGACAATGGCGCGCGCACGATATTCTAATTGATCACTATTCGACAGAGCGTTTTTTAATTGCAGTACGGCCTGGTCATAGCGCTTATCTGCCCCCTTGGATAGTGCAAGTTCAGCGTACCAGGCACTTAAGGCGGCGGGGATTTTATTGATTGCACGCAATACATCTAGAGCCTGGATATTGCCGGAACCCTCCCAGATCGCATTGATCGGCGCATCGCGATAGAGGCGTGCGGTAATGAAATTTTCAATAATACCGTTGCCGCCGAGGCACTCCATGGCCTCGTAGGCATGGTGTGGTGTGCGCTTGCAGATCCAGTATTTACCCACAGCGGTGCCGAGGCGTAGCAGCAGTTTTTGCTGCTGGTCATCGGTTTGATCCATGGCGCGGGCCATGCGTATCGTCATGGCAACAGAGCCTTCTGTTTCCAGCTGCAAATCAGTTAGTACATTTTGCATCAGCGGCTGCTGGATCAGTAGGCGGTCAAAAGCACTGCGGTGATTGCCATGGTAAATGGCTTGTAAAGTGGCTTGGCGCTGACCGGCGGAGGAGCCGATCATACAGTCGAAACGGGTAGTCGTGACCATTTCGATAATACTGTTAATACCGCGACCCTCCTTTCCAATTAGCCAGCCCATGGCACCGCGTAGTTCAACTTCACAAGAAGCATTGGATACGTTGCCAGCTTTATTTTTTAAGCGTTGTATTTGCAGTGGGTTTTTAACTCCTTGAGGTTGCCAACGGGGCACTAAAAAACAGCTGAGGCCACCTGTGGCTGTTTCCACCTGGGCAAGCATTAGAAAAGCATCGCACATAGGGGCGGATAAAAACCATTTATGACCGTTTAAAAGGTAACTGCCATCGCGCTGTAAAGTGGCTTTGGTGGTATTGGCACGCACATCGGAGCCGCCTTGCTTTTCCGTCATGCCCATGCCAATGGTGAGCGCAGACTTTTCGTTGTATGGGCGGTTGCTCGGGTCGTAGCTACGGGTGGTTATTTTAGGCAGCCATGTCGTGGCCAGCAGAGGATTTTGTTGTATTGATGGCACTGAGGCAAAGGTCATGGTAACAGGGCAGCCATGGCCGGCTTCCAATTGGCTGTGCAAATAGTATTTTGCCGCCCGCACCACATGAGCGCCGGGTTTTGGATGGCTCCAGGGAGTGCTGTGTAGCCCTTCACCGAAAGCGAGTTGCATTAATTGGTGGTAGGCGGGATGGTAATTTACTTGGTCGATACGATGGCCGACGCGGTCGTGGCTGTCGAATTGAGGCTTGTGCTCATTGGCAAGAAAACCGCGCTCAATCATTTCCGGGCGACCACAAATTTCACCATAGCGCTGTAGCTCGGCTTCGCCCCAGTGGCCGCCATTATGCGCGATGGCCTCACCTAGTGCAGTATCGCCAGCATAGAGATTGTGGCCACTCAAAGCTGGCGGCTGATTGAAAACGCGATGAGTATCGGCATATTCAGCGTTAAACTGTGTGTCGTCCATGGGTATTATTCCTTAAAGCTGTATAAAAACTGGCTCGAATACCCTTATTGTGGATGAATTTTTCCGAGTCCGGCTTTCAATTCGCCCAATTTTTGTTTTACTCGTGCGGCGTTACTGGGGCCAATTCGAATCATGAGTTTGTCGATCCCAGACATTTTTTCTACTTTTTTGTCGGCAAACTTGTAGTAGACAGAAGGGCGTATCAATTTAATGGGCTGTTTTGGTTGTGGTGCTGCCAGAATTTGGTCTATCGCCTGTAGTAGCACTTGGTGAAAGTTTTTATCGTGCATACCGAGTTCGCCATAGGCCTGAGACAGGCGCGGATACCAAAATTGATACAGCGCTATAGCGCGCATGTTATCCACCAATGCCAGTGCGCGGATTGGCTGTTCATAGCGCTGGTAGTTGTCCGCTGTTAGTGCGTAAATTTTCTCGCCATGCTCGTCAACACTCAGCACTGTGGTTTTGAGATGGCCGGGAGCATGGGTGAATGGGCGGTTTTTATCGACCAAATTGCCGTCAGCGGCAGCACTCACCGCAGCTACCCATTTTCTGATTACGGCGTCGGGGACCAGCCATTTGGCTAGGGCGCCGTCGGCGGACAAGCTTAGCAAAGCTTGGCGAGCTGCTGTGTCGCTGTCGTTTAGTGGTGCGGGTTCAGCCACTGGTTGAGGGTGGGCGGGCTGCGGCGCTACCGGTTGTGGTTGGTGGGGTTTTGGTGCCACCAGCGGGGTCTCTAGGGGCTTTTCAGTGTTGGTTTTGTTAGCGGCTGTCAGGGGTTGAGGGGGAGCGCTTCGATCATTGTGCACAAACCAGTAAATCGCCCCAGCAATCACAGTGGCCGTTATCACCGCAGTTAGCCATACGCGATTCGATTTTACCTCTGCCATGTGCTGCACCTCTTAATTGGTCATGATCCTTAGCTTTACGCACTAGAAATTTGGATACTGAAGCTTTTTGTAAGTTTCAATTACAGTGTTAAAACCATTCTAAACCGACGGTATAGCCGGTTAGCAGTATCGGCGTCAAGCTTATAGCCCTTTTTTTGATTCCTAATTTTAGTGAGGCCATCCTTGACTATTGTAACCGTGCCTCGTGATTAAGCCCGGAGGTTAAATTTGCTACGGCTGCAAAAAGGCTTTGCTTCGGGGCTTTGCAATTAAATCTTTGACAAAGGGTGGCCGGCGTCCATAGACTGGGAAATATTAATAACTAAGTCCCAGCATCCATGTTTTCTTTAGATACCTTAGTGGCACGCACCGATGCCGCACTGGCTACTTTTTCAAGCTTTGCCTGGGGTGAGCCACTGATATTACTGTTGGTCGGCGGTGGTTTGTTTCTGTTGCTTTTTTCCCGTGGTCGGCCCTATCGGCACCTGGGCCACAGTATCGACCTATTGCGTGGCAAATACAATAACAGCGCGGATCCCGGCCAAATTACCCATGCTCAGGCATTATCCACTGCGCTGTCCGGCACCCTCGGTCTCGGTAATATAGCCGGAGTAGCTCTGGCCATCACTATGGGTGGGCCCGGAGCTATTTTCTGGATGTGGTTGACTGCAATAGTGGGGGTGGCGACTAAATTTTATACCGCGACTCTTGCGGTGATGTATCGTGGCCGAGATGCCGCTGGTAGCTTACAGGGTGGGCCTATGTATGTTATTCGTGAAGGTTTGCCAAAGGCATTTTACCCCCTAGCGTTGTTATTCGCCTTGGCTGGGTTGTGTGGTGCTTTGCCGGTATTTCAGGCCAATCAGGCGACCCAATTACTGCGGGAATCCTTCGCCCTGCCAATGGGGTGGATCAACGCTGAGCACAGCGCCTGGTTTAATTTTGCTGTGGGTGTGATACTAATGCTTATTTCCGCAGTAATTATTTCCGGACGTATCCAGCGTATTGGCAAGTTCGCAGTGCGCCTAGTGCCGGCGATGGTAATCTTTTATCTGGCTCTGACGTTAATTGTGATTGGCTATTTTTGGCAGGATGTGCCTGCTGCTTTTGCATTGATTATTAGTGATGCCTTTACTGGCAAGGCAGTGGCAGGAGGAGCGCTGGGCAGTGTGATTCAAATTGGCGTCAGCCGTGGAGCCTTTTCCAACGAAGCGGGCCTCGGTACAGAATCCATGGCCCACGGAGCGGCAAAAACGAAAGAGCCAATACGAGAAGGCGTGGTGGCTATGGTAGGGCCGATTGTCGATACACTGATTATTTGTACCTGTACCGCATTGGTGATTTTACTTACCGGGGTATGGCAGCATGGGCAAGGCATTGAGGGTGTGACCCTGACCGCTGACGCTTTCGAGAAAGTATTCGGCAGTTGGGGCCCTCTATGGTTATTGGTTATGGTGGTGCCTTTAGCGCTTAGTACTATTATTGCCAATTGGTATTATGGAGTTAAATGCCTGAATTTTTTATTGAAAGGTACTTATCAGCGTTTGTACACTCCCGTTTATCTACTATTAATTGTGCTCGGTGCAATTGCTTCACTCAGTATGGTCAATAACCTTATTCTTGGCATGTATGCAATTATGGCAGTTCCAACCATGACATCGACTTTGCTATTGTCTAGTAAAGTAAATCGTGCAGCCAGGCAATATTTTAGTGGCCAAGTGTAGGGGAAAATTTTGTAACCTGCAGTGGGTTTAAGTGGGAGCTTTATTTGCTTGTTTACTTGCTAAAATAGCAATCGCTCTATAATTATAGTCAAAAGTTTATTAGATAAGATCAGTATGGAGGGCGAGATGAGTTTAGTAAAAATAACGGGAAAATATCAAGTGATAAAAATAGATAAGAAATGCTTTGATGGCAACTTGTTATCTTCTATGAAGAATAAGATTTTCTCGATTATTTTTGAAGATAACTGGGTTAGTCTTATCCTTTTATCGGAAGATGGTAACTTTATAGATGGTGCTGTTGTTACTGATGAAAAGTGGTTGGGATTTAAAGTAGATGCAAACATCAGTTTTGATGTATCAGGAGTTTTATTGTCATTTTTATCTCCACTTAAAAACGCCGGCATCAGCGTGTTGGCTGTATCTTCTTTTGATACAGATTATATTTTTGTCAGGGATACAGAAGAAGTACCTGCTATTGCTCAATGGGAAAAATCGGGAATTTCAGTTAAGCTCAGTGTCAATTAGCTCTGGGGGATTGTGAGATAAAAATTTGCTGTTGTTTTTATTGCTGAAGGTGGCGGAGCCTAGTAAAAAACTATAATAAATTCAGTAAGCTGCATTGTGAGTGTGCCATTTTATGGCCCACAAACCGGAATTGCACAACTAGGCTTAACTGAGGGCGACTATTTACACAGGCTATTCGCGCTATGGTGAGGCTTTCTCTATTAATTATGCTGGTTTGGTTATTGGTCGCCTGTGAGCAGCGTACTTCACCGGCGCTGGGGACCTTGGAATGGGATCGCATTGCTTTGCCAGCGCCGGTGGCGGAAGTGATCAGCAGTATTGAAGTGAGAGAAGGGCAGCGGGTTGAGGCTGGAGAAATACTGCTACAACTCGATGATCGCCGCACCCGCGCACAGTTAGAGTCTCTTGAGGCGCAAGCATTGGAGCGCAGAGCGATGTTGGACAAGCTGTTAGAAGGCCCCAGAATCGAGGAAATAGAGCGTGCACAAGCTAACCTGGAGGGGTACCGCGCTGAAGAAAAAGAGCGACGGGCTAATTATAACAGATTGGAGGCGTTGAAAGACGAAGACTTTGTTTCTCAGTCTGATGTAGACAGTGCGCTGTCTAGCTACAATAGCGCCGCCGCGCAAACCCGCGCTGGGGCAGCGCAGTTGTTGGAACTGCAACGGGGCTCTCGCATTGAGGATATTGCCCAGGCAGAGGCAGCGTTACAACAGGCACTGGCCCAGGTGGCGGAACAAAAAGTACTGCTAGAGAAATTGACCGTGCGTGCCCCTCGCACTGGTCAGGTAGACAGTTTACCTTACAAATTGGGTGACGAGGCACCGACTGGTGGCGCATTGGCCATTATGCTGGTCGGTGAAACACCTTATGCGCGGGTTTATATTCCCCAAACCTTGCGTTCGGCTATTCGAGTCGGCGATAGAGTACAGGTACGGGTTGAGGGTTTTGAGCAATCCTATTGGGGACGTGTACGGTTGCTGCGCAATGATCCCAGCTTCACACCTTATTTCGCTCTGACTGGGGATGATGCGGCACGACTTAGCTATCTCGCAGAAATTCAGCTTGAAGCGGACGCGATCCATTTGCCTGCAGGGCTACCAGTGCAAGCGCTTATTGCAATCAATAGTAAGGGCACTAAAAACAGAGGCAGTGATGAGCGCCAGTGAAATAGCTATTCGCGCCCGCGGCTTGAGCAAAGATTTTGCCCAGTGCCACGCGGTCAGCGGTATTGATCTTACGGTAGAGCGCCAGCAAGTCTATGGTTTTCTCGGCCCCAATGGTTCCGGAAAATCCACCAGCATTCGCATGCTGTGCGGCCTACTAACCCCCAGTGCCGGGGAGATCGAAGTATTGGGGCTGAAAATTCCCGAGCAGGCGGATATATTGCGTCAACGTATCGGCTACATGACCCAGAGTTTTTCTCTGTTTAGCGATCTCACGGTGCGGGAAAACCTTGAATTTCTTGCCGCCATTCAAAATATGCCACGCCGACAGGCGGCCCGACGTATTGATGAATTAATTTCTGAGTATCATTTTATTGAGCAACAAAATCAGCTCACAGGTACTATGAGTGGTGGTCAAAAACAGCGTTTGGCGCTGGCGGGCAGCGTGCTTCATCAACCGGAATTGTTATTTCTCGACGAGCCCACCAGTGCCGTAGATCCAGAGTCGCGCCGTGATTTTTGGGAAAAACTGTTTGAGTTGGCGGATGGAGGTGCCACAATCCTGGTTTCAACCCACTATATGGACGAAGCCGAGCGCTGTCACCGGCTGGCGATTCTCGACCATGGGCTGTTGGTGGCCGATGGTGCCCCCACCGAGTTGACCGATGTTCTGGATGGTCGCATTTTGAAGGTGCGAGCAAAGCGTCCACGCAGGGCCAAACAGGTACTCGACAACGTGCCGGGAGTGATCAGTGCGACCCATATCGGCAGTACTTTGCGGGTATTGCTAGACAGCAAGCAATTGAGTAAAGAAGTGTTGAAGCGCGCCCTTGTCGATCGGCAGATATCCGCCGAAATTGAGCCCGCCCAGGCGAACCTCGAGGATGTCTTTGTTGCGGTAACCGACAAACAAACAGCGAGTGCACACTTGGCGAATAGCGACAGTGAAGAGGCGCGTTGAAATGCGCTTATTGAACAAACTGAATGGGCGTCGAATAGCAGCGGTACTAATTAAGGAGTTCCGGCAAATTTTCCGCGACCGGGTAACCTTGGCGATGATCGTCGGTATGCCCATTATGCAATTAATACTGTTTGGTTACGCTATCAACCTCAATTTGCGTCATTTACCTACAGCGATAGTCGACGAGGCGGGTACGAGTGGCTCGCGCCAGTTGTTAATGGATATGTTGGCAACTCAAATAATTAATCCAGTGGTCTATGCAGAATCGCCGCAACAATTGATCGACATGTTGCGCAGAGGAGAAATTAGTGTGGGGGTGGTGGTACCTCAGGACTTTGAGCGGCGTCTAGATGCCAACCAGGAAGTAGCCCAAGTATTAGTGGATGGAAGCGATACAGTCTTGCAGAGCGCTGCGTCGCAGCTGGCGCAAATGCCGATTGTGCAGGGCGCTCGAGCAGCCGTTGTGGATAATAACCTGCAATCCTCGATCCCGCTGCCCTCTGCGCGTATCGATGTGGTCAGTTTTTATAACCCTCAGCGGGTATCGGCCATCAATATTGTGCCGGGTTTGATTGGCATTATTCTTACCATGACAATGGTGATGTTTACTTCTGTGGCTATTGTGCGAGAACGCGAGCGGGGTAATATGGAGTTGTTGATAACCACCCCTATTAGCGCTGCGGAACTGATGATTGGCAAGCTATTGCCCTATGGCCTGATTGGGCTGGTGCAGACCAGCTTGATTCTAGTGTTGGGGCTACTGTTGTTTAATGTACCTATTCGCGGCAGCGCCGTGGATGTTTACTTAGCGACGATACTGCTGATTCTTGCCAATTTGAGCATGGGTATACTCATTTCAACCCGTGCTCAGTCACAATTTCAATCCATGCAGATGACCTTTTTTGTGTTTTTACCCTCAGTGCTGTTATCCGGATTTATGTTTCCTTTTGACGGTATGCCCAAAGCCGCTCAATGGCTGGCAGAAATTTTGCCGTTGACTCACTTTTTACGCCTGATTCGCGGCATAATGTTGCGCGGTGCCGGGCTATTGGAAATGTGGCCAGATATGCTGGCCCTGCTGGGGTTTATCCTGCTGATGATGACCTTGGCTATTTTGCGCTTTCGCAAGCGGCTCGATTGATGTTGTAACTTGAATTATTTGTCTTGTTTTATTTAGGAAATAATTGCTGGAAAAAAGTAAATCTTTTGCTACTAATATTAGTTGGTAAATTAGTTTGCAGGCAGAAAAGTAAGGTTTGTATAGCTTTTCTATAATTTAAAAAATAGTGAAAATTATCCAATAAATTGCTTAATTAGGTAATTTTAAATTGAATAAACTTCAAAGTAGAGTGCCAAAAATGAGATGTAAGGAGAGAACATTGAAAGAAAAATTAGATTATATTTTGTTTGTATTTTTTATTTGTTGTAGTGCGGCAAGCTTCGCTCAGCAAGATTTTTCTGCAGTTGAGGTTAAGCCTCATAAAGTAACGGAAAATATTTATATGCTTACTGGTGCTGGTGGGAATATTGGTGTTTTTACCGGTAAAGATGGCGTATTTATGGTGGACGATCAGTATGCCCCTTTAAGTAAAAAAATACAATCTGTGTTGCATAAGCTTAGCGATAAGCCTTTACGTTTTGTCATCAATACCCATTGGCACGGCGATCATACTGGCGGCAATGAAAATATGGGAAAAGTAGGCGCACTCATTGTAGCACACGATAATGTGCGCAAGAGGATGAGTAGCAAGCAATTTATGCAAGCATTCGGCACCGAAGTCCCTGCAGCGCCCCCTTCGGCACTGCCTATTGTGACCTTCACCGATGCCACTACTTTTTATTGGAATGATGATGAAGTGCATGTAAAGCATGTAGCTCCCGCGCACACTGATGGTGATTCTATTGTTATCTTTAAAAAAGGCAATGTTATTCACATGGGGGACACTTTCTTTAATGGCAGTTATCCGTTTATTGATCTCTCCTCCGGTGGTTCTATTGACGGATTGATCTCCAGTGCCAAACAAGTGTTGGTAATTGCAGATGATCAGACGAAAATTATTCCCGGCCACGGCCCACTAGCAAGTAAAAAGGATCTGCAGCGCTATTGCGATCTTCTAGTAAAATTACGGGCGAGGATTAAAGGCTTGATGGATGCGGGTGATAGCAAAGAACAGGTCATTGCCAAAAAGCCAACACGGAAGTTTGACGCACAATATGGCCAGGGGTTTATGACCCCAGATCTATGGACTGGTATTGTGTATGATTCGTTAAGTCAGGCAAGAACCCATCAACATTGAAAAATAAAGGTTGGGTAAAACTACCCCGCAATACCATTATTGTGGGGTAGTAAATAGAGTGTGCTAGAGAAATTAACCAAGAAACCCCAGTTGGGCGCGCAAAAAATTGTGCAGACTTACGCGATCCAACTATGGTTTCTGCACTCATGAGGTTCGAAACAGAGGCCTTGGTAAGCCTCCTTAGTGAAGGTTTTGATGATTTTTATTTCATACATTTAAATCGCAAATACCTTGGGTATAGGATCAAACTTTAATTCGATACCCGGTACGAAATATCAACCAAATGCCCAGCATGCAGGCTACGAGGATTGTCAGGGTTATCCCCAGGCTCACTAAAATATTAACGTCTGAAACCCCATAAAATGCCCATCGAAACCCGCTAATTAAATAAACTACCGGATTAAATAAACTGATTTTTTGCCATATTTCTGGGAGCATATTAATAGAATAAAAAGCACCACCAAGAAAGGTTAAGGGTGTAACTACCATCAGCGGAATAATCTGCAATTTTTGAAAATCATCGGCCCATATACCGATAATAAAGCCGAACATGCTAAAGGTGACGGCCGTCAGTATAAGAAATCCCAGCATCCAGATTGGATGCTGAATTTGATATTCGACAAACACTCTGGCAGTGGCAATAATCAGTAGGCCGAGCAATGTAGATTTAGTTGCCGCAGCACCTACATATCCAGCGACGATCTCTATGGGAGAGATTGGTGCTGAGAGCACCTCATAAATAGTGCCAGAAAATTTTGGGAAAAATATGCCAAAGGCGGCATTGGAAATGCTTTCACCCAAAAGCGATAACATAATCAATCCGGGAATAATAAACGCACCGTAGCTAATCCCGTCAATAGCGCCCATGTGAGAGCCAATAGCGGTACCAAATACCACAAAATAAAGTGAAGTTGAGAGCACCGGCGAAATAACACTTTGCATTATGGTGCGCCAAGTTCTGGCCATTTCAAATTTGTAGATGGCGCGAATGCCATATAAATTCATGCCGATTCCTTATTTTTTCTCACCAGGTTAATAAAAATTTCTTCCAGCGAACTCTCGCTGGAATGTAAATCTTTGAAAACTATTCCCTCTTGATTAAGGCTTTTGAGTAACTCGGAAATACCGGTATTTTTTTGTTGGGTGTCAAAAGTGTACACCAGTTGACTACCCTCTTGGCAAAGTTCCAACTGGTAGAGGCGCAGCTTTTCGGGTAGTGTTGGCAGTGGCGTTTGCAATTGTAGAGTCAGCTGCTTTTTACCCAGTTCCTGCATCAATTTGGTTTTTTCTTCCACCAGCACCAGCTCACCATGGTTGATTACACCGATGCGATCGGCCATTTCCTCGGCCTCTTCGATATAATGTGTAGTGAGAATGATTGTTACCCCAGATTCCCGTAGCCCGCGTACCATATCCCACATATCTCGCCGCAGTTCTACATCAACACCAGCAGTGGGCTCGTCGAGGAACAAAATTTTGGGTTCATGGGATAATGCTTTGGCAATCATCAACCGCCGCTTCATGCCTCCCGACAGCGCTATAACCTTGTTGTCGCGCTTTTCCCATAGAGATAGCTGGCGTAAAATTTTTTCAAGGTAGGATGGGTTTGGCGCTTTGCCAAACAAGCCACGGCTGAAATTTACCGTAGCCCAAACACTTTCAAAGGAGTCTGTGGCTAACTCCTGAGGTACCAAGCCGATTTTACTCCGAGCAGCGCGGTAATCCGTCTGGATATTATTGCCGTCGGCAATGACACGGCCACTGCTCAGGTTGACAATACCGCATACGATGCTGATCAACGTAGTTTTGCCAGCGCCATTGGGCCCCAGTCAAGCAAAAAGTTCTCCGCGCTCAATGTTTAAATTTACCTGTTTTAGTGCGGAAAAACCGCCAGCGTAAGTTTTATTTAGGTCGGTGATTGAAATAATAGAATGCATTTACTTTCCTTATCGCAATACGTTATTGGATATAAGGGTTTGTTAAAGGCGGGAGGGTTAAGCTCCGATTGTAGCTTCAAGGCTACTGTTGAAACCAATAGCTAAGTTTAGTGTCCTTGCATAAAATTGGCCTATTTAATTTACGTTTGAGTTATGTTTACTTGTTTTCGGGTTGCAACAGGTTTTTATGCAGCCTATAAGTGTATTGAAAAATCAGCTTCTAATTTTGTATGCTTGAGAATTGCCTATCAATTATTCCCTATAATAAGTTAGTCAAATTTTTATTTAATTAACTAACGGATATTTGAGGATTTTCTTACTATTTTTTACTGTTTATAAATTTATCTTTTTCTAGTGTACGGTGTATTACCGGCCATTTGGGTTGTAGGCTATGAGTTGACATGGTGAAGCCAAATGGGTTTAAATAAAATACATGCCAGTATGCTCACCAATTGTGACCGGTACCCGTCGAACAAACAGACTTCTACCTAATTGGTTAGAAAAATTGAAGCCTGCAATGTGGCCGCTGTGTTTAAACGTGTAAACTAAGAGCAGAGACCACATTGACTATGGCTAGGTTACAGTTATCTGCTGGTCAGTTCTGGCAGCCATAATAAAGTCATTTTTGTGCAGACCCTTAGCTTCATGGCTCCACCAGGTTACTGTTACCTTACCCCATTCAGTTAACAAGGCAGGGTGATGCCCAACTTCTTCTGCTATAGCACCAACACGATTAGTAAAGGCCAATGCCAGCTTAAAATTACGAAATTTGAATTTTCTTTCAAGTTGCATTACACCATCACGCGTAATTGGCGTCCAGTCGGGGATCTGGCGAAGTAGTTGCGCCAGCTCTTCATCACTGACTAGAGGGGCATCCGCCCGGCAGGCTTCACAAGCCTGTGCTGCGAGTTCAGTCATTTTAGTCTCCTTTATTGATAGCTATAAAAATACAGCGGTGTTGCTCAGCCATAATAGTGCCCAGTAGTAGTGCTGACATTGGCATTGTGTTGGCACAAACTGGGTCTATACATGCTTAATAAACCAGTAGGATAAAAGTTTGTGCAGATAAATTGCGTAATTAAAGTGCCGATTGAATTGAGCAGAGCCTTTTTCATATGAATGGGCTTTAACTACTGCACCTGCATACTACGCTCTTCTATTTTCGCTCGCCAGATTTTCGGCCCGGAGTTGTGTATTGATTCCCCCTGGCTGTCTACGGCTACGGTCACCGGCATATCCTGTACATCGAATTCATAAATGGCTTCCATGCCGAGCTCGGCAAATGCCACGACTTTTGCAGCTTTGATCGCCTGAGCGACTAGATAGGCTGCGCCACCCACGGCCATAAGGTATACCGCTTTATTATCACGGATCGCCTCAATGGCCGCAGAACCACGTTCCGCTTTACCAATCATTCCCAATAGACCGGTTTGTTCTAGCATTGTGCGGGTAAATTTATCCATTCGTGTTGCCGTGGTGGGGCCTGCGGGGCCAACTACTTCGTTACCAACGGGGTCAACCGGCCCTACGTAATAAATAAATCGACCAGTCATATCCACAGGCAGTGAAGCGCCACTGGCCAGTATATCTATCATTTTTTTGTGTGCTGCATCGCGGCCAGTGAGCATTTTTCCACTTAACAATAGTGTTTCGCCGGGCTGCCAGCCCTGAACTTCTTCACGGGTTACTTCATTCAGGTTAACGCGACGGGTGTTGGCACCGGCAGTACGCGTGATTTTTGGCCAGTCTTCTAAGCGTGGCGGCTTTTGACTTGCAACACCATTGCCTGTCAGAGTGAAATGGGTATGGCGGGTGGCGGCACAATTGGGAATAATGGCGACGGCTTTATTGGCGGCGTGGGTCGGGTAGTCCTTCACCTTGACATCCAAGACGGTGGTAAGACCGCCAAGACCCTGAGCGCCAATACCCAGGCGATTCACCTTTTCATAGATCTCAAGGCGCAGAGCTTCGGCGCGATTGTTTGCTCCACGTTGTTGCAGTAGTTGAATGTCAATGGGTTCGAGCAGTGACTCCTTGGCTAGTAGCATAGCTTTTTCGGCAGTGCCGCCAACGCCAATACCCAGCATGCCGGGCGGACACCAGCCGGCCCCCATTTGCGGCACCATATTTAACACCCAGTCCACTACAGAGTCCGATGGGTTTAGCATTGCGAACTTGCTTTTGGCTTCACTGCCGCCACCCTTGGCGGCAACATGAACTTCCACTGTATCACCTGGGACTATTTCGTAGTGAATAACAGCCGGAGTATTATCGCCGGTATTTTTGCGCATACCATCGGGGTCGGCAAGGATAGAAGCACGCAGTATATTGTCAGCACATTGATAAGCACGGCGCACTCCTTCATTCACCATATCGGAGACGCCCATTCCCGCTTCGGCCTGCCACTGTACCTTCATGCCTACTTTCAGTTTTACGGTAACAATACCGGTATCCTGACAGATGGGCCTGTGGCCTTCGGCGCACATACGCGAGTTGATGAGGATTTGGGCCATGGCGTCTTTGGCCGCGGGATTGGCCTCTTTCTCGTAGGCACTGTGTAGGGCCTGGATAAAGTCTTGGGGATGGTAGTAGGAGATAAACTGCAGCGCGTCAGCCACACTGTTAATCAGATCGTCCTGGCGGATAAGGGTCATTACCGGCTCCAGTTGACATTGCGAAGGCGGCAATTTTACACCAATTATGGCGCGTAAGCCGCAATCGCTGGTAACGTCGCCTTCTTATGGCCCTGTGGTTACTGCCGATCCTTGGGATAGAGCGGTGTTGGCGCCGGCTTGCAGGCTGCGAATCGCTTCGCGCAGTTGTACCAAATCTTTATTCACACTGCGCCGGTAAGAATCCATGGATTGAATGGCTTCCTCATTGCTGCCCACGCGGATAGTCAGGTCAGAGCGCACTGAGGCTAGCTGTCGCTCGAGCTTGGCCATGGCATCGTTCATTTCTCGACTACCCTTGCTGCTAGATAGACGTAGTGCTGCTAATGATTTCTCTAAAGCGGAAATTTGTTTGAGGTTAGAGCCAAAACCATTCACTTTGTTGCCAAGTGTGGTCAACGTTTTTTGCTGTGATGTCACAGTGGCTTGGTTGGCGGCAATGCGTTTGCGATTGGTGTCGTAAGCAACACCCCATAGTTTGCGAATCTCACTCGAGTTTTCCTTCAATTTAGCGCCTAAAACATCTACAGATGCCGCAGACTCTTCACCGGACATTTCAAAACGCTGTTCTAGTTGAACAATGCGTTGCTCCGCCGCGGCCATTTTGTTTTCGGCAAGCTGCCATTGTTGATAAAGGAAACCAGCGCAACCGAGGCCAGCCAGAGCCAGAACCAGTGAAATAACGGTTAGATAGGAGGGGCCACCACCAGCAGGAGAGGGCTCTGCTTCTATGGTTGGGGCGCCTTGCAGTGGCGTATTTTTTACTGATGTGTTACCACTGCCTAAAGTGGGCTCTTTGCGTTGCATGGCAGAATACCTATAAGAGTCAGAGCGAGTTGAATTCTACGGCAGTTATACCAAAGATCGACGAAAAAGTAAGCAGCCTTTTATAAAGTCTGGATAGCACCCAGTAACCCTGCAATAATCTTCGGGTAAATAAAGCGGCAGGATGAGGTGCTGAGGGCCAGTCAGATGGCAATCTTATGGTTGTTATAGGGTTATTCAAGGATTTTTTTAACTTAATTGGGTTCGATAGCTATGTACCGATACGTTAATTGCTTAATAATACCGGCGGCCAAGTGTAGAATAGCTACACCTCACGTGATCTTGAAGCGGTAAGCGTTTTGACTCAACACAGTTATCCGGTCGCGATCACAGGTCAAAAGAAAGCAAACAAAGGATGAAGTTATGGCCCACATTTTACCTGAATTACCCTATGCGATGAATGCCTTAGAGCCGCATATTTCCCAGGAAACTTTGGAGTATCATTACGGTAAGCATCACAAAACGTATGTAGACAAGCTCAATGGGCTGCTGGCGGGTACTGCCGATGCCGATAAATCTTTGGAAGAAGTCATCAAGTCATCTTCCGGTGGTGTATTTAATAATGCTGCACAAATTTGGAACCATACTTTTTATTGGCATTGCCTGAGCCCCAATGGTGGTGGCGCAGCAAGTGGTGCCATTACTGATGCGATCAACAGCGCCTTTGGCTCTTTTGAAAAGTTCAAGCAAGAGTTTAGTAACAGCGCGGTAAACAACTTTGGTTCCGGTTGGACTTGGCTGGTAAAACAAGCTGATGGTGCTGTTGCCATTGTCAACACTTCTAACGCCGCAACGCCATTAACCGACAGTGGCGTGACGCCATTGCTGACTTGTGACGTCTGGGAACACGCATATTATATAGATTATCGCAATGCGCGGCCCAAGTACCTGGAGGCGTTTTGGGAACTGGTGAACTGGGATTTTGTGAATCAGAATTTCGCTTGATAAAAAGACATTAAAAACACACCCCAGGGTGTGTTTTTAATGTTAGGTTTAGTTTCTACAATCAGCTACCACTTAAATTAAGCCGCTAATGAAGCTGGCTTAGCAGGTGTACTTTGCAATTGTACCCTCTATTCAGCAACGGCATTGCGAAAGATGCTGGCATTCCCTAATCGTTCAATCCACGATAAAAAGCCCTTTCAACGGAAACATGATGAAATTACAAACCACTCTGATTGCCGGAGCCATAAGCGCATTTATTTTGACAGCTTGTGAGCGGGAACCACAGGTTAAACAGCAGCTAGAGCTGACCCCCGCTATAAAAACTGATTCAGCCAGTGCTGATACGGTTGATGCGATAGCGGCGACCAATAAATTATTCGAAGACTTTTTTCAGGAGCACCTAGACCGCAACCCGGTATTTCAAACCTTTCTTGGTATAAAGAAAGATTACGGTAAATGGGATAATCTCTCTCCAGAATTTGCCTTGCAAACACATCATATCAAGCAGCGCCAATTAAAACAGTTACAAGCGATCAACCCAGCCCAGTTGGACGAAGCCACCCGCCTCAGCCTCAATTTAGCCATAGCCGACCTCAAACAAGATATTGAAGGCTACAAGTGGCGTTTGCACAATTATCCTGTTAATCAAATGTTCGGCACCCATTCTGAGGTCCCCTCCCTGTTAATGAATCAACATCGCATTGATTCGGTGGAAGATGCCGAGGCTTATATCGCCCGCCTTAATGCTTTGCCACAATATTTTGGTCAGCTGATAGAAAATCTTAAAACTCGGGCTAAGGCCGGCATTATTGCCCCTAAGTTTGTCTTCGCCTATGTTATTGGCGATAGCCAGAATCTGATTAACGGAGCCCCTTTTACCAGCGGAAAAGACAGTGCCCTGTTTGCTGACTTTAAGGGTAAGGTCAATAAGCTTAAGCTTGATGGCAGCAAAAAAACCGCATTGATCAATCAAGCCCGAGATGCACT
>JAHZJJ010000090.1 GCA_022600975.1 Gammaproteobacteria bacterium | reverse complement strand
TGCTTCAACCTTAGACCAAAAAGCATACTTACGGCCATGCTGATTATGCAGCGCCTTCATATAGGTTGAGTGTGCATCCATATCCAGCCAATCGCTCACTTCGGCAGCAAATTCCGCAGCCTTTTTTAGATCACTGGCCCCATAGTGGTAATAATTGGATTGTGCACTGTTTAATAACTCGGAAACCAACACCCTGCGCAACAGAGTGGCCGCCAGATATTGTTTGTGATTGGCAAGCCGGGTAGAGAGCTTGCGATAGCCGGAAAAGCCCGCATTCTCCATGGCCCCAGAGCGCACTTTGCCAATGATTTCCGCCGCTAAAATATCCCACTCGTTGATTCCCTCCAGAAAGGTAAAAGCCCTACTGGTATTGGAGTGGTTGCGTGCATAGTCAATCGCTTTTTGAGTTATCGCTTGCTTGTCACTGGCATCGCTATATTTGAGATAGGCCAAATAATCATCAATCGATAAATAATGTTCAAACCGCGCCCAGTACAGGCGCCGAACTTCGCTGTTTTGGCCTTCCAACGAATGGGCCTCAATCAAAAGCTGGGTTTTTTTAGCATAATGATGCTCGTCATCCCCTATTTTTTGTAACCAATTTATCGCTTCTTCACTGCGAAAGACAGCATTCAAACGCTCAGCGATGGCACAAATATCCCGTGGATTTGGTAATGAAGAATGAAAACTCAGCGCCGCTTGTTCGACTAAAGTAATATACGAATCGACATCACCACGGGCATCGGCAATGGCTTTTAATGCCGAGTGCCTTTGGTAATCTTTGAGCGGCTGCGCTTGCAGAAGGGACTCTAATACCTCGCCAGCAGCGGATTTCAACGAGTGCTTGCTGCACCCTAAAATATGCCCGCGCAAGCCATAATCATCGTTGCGGTAAATTTCAAACAGATATGTGCCAATCACCTGCGGGTCCGTCTTGGCTTCACAAAAAGCTCTGTCGAGGATTTTGTAGGTGGTGGTATAACAAGCTGTTAAAAACCCACTGGAATCATCTACCCGATCGCAGATTCCGCCATCAATTGCAATAAACTTCTGGCACAGTTCAACAGCCAAATCTGGCGCCAGATTGACCAACTTTTCTATGCTCTGATTGATCTGCTCCAGCTTGCCGGAAAATTCATGAGATGCCTGATAATCAATAAACCGGCGCATCTTTTTAAGGTCGGCAATAGCCCTGCGGGTGAGCTTATATAGCTCTTTGGGATTATATGCCGCAACAGCTTGCGCAACCAAAGCCTGGGCAGCTCGGCCACTCTCATACACCTGGTGAACCACCTGAATCAGCTGCTCTTGGGAGAGTTTCCGTAAGGTTGTTTGGAGAGTTTTGTTCATGGCAGCGATTCTATCATAACGCGTATTGGACGTGATTTAGACCCACAGATTTTACTGGCGAGGCTTAGGAAATGGTAAATTCCACAGGGCAATTGAACTTACCGTATTAGCGACGGGCTGAAAGATTGGCGTACGATGGCCATTTGGCTGAAAAAGGCCGGATCGCTCGAGGTTAATTTGGTACATAACACTAGCCTTATAGATCCAGGATCTCTAACTCTCTAAACATGTCCGAAGTATTGAAATAACAATAAATTGTAAAAATACGTCAATGGCGTATAATGAGAAGCTATGGTTATTATAGAAACAAGCTTGTTTACTCAGCGTATCAAGGAGCTCATGGGCGATGACGAGTACAAAGCCCTACAGGAAGCCTTGGTAAATCGGCCGGATATGGGAGCGATTATCCAAGGTACCGGAGGATTAAGAAAGGTACGTTGGAAATTGGAACGACGGGGGAAGAGTGGTGGAGTCAGAGCCATTTATTATTGGGTTAGCAAAGACGAACAGCTATACATGTTGTACGTTTACCCCAAAAATGAGCAGGAAGAACTGACCTCGAGCCAAAAGAAAGCCCTGAAGATTATTGTAGAGAGGTGGTCAAATGCATAAAGAACAGTTTGACGAACTATTGGCCAGCGTGCAAGAAATGGACAAAATTGCTCAAGGGAAAAAAACTGCAGCCAGAGTCACTAAGTTCCCAGAGCCGGAAGTGAAGTCAATCCGTGAAAAGATGGGATTGAGTCAAAATCGTTTTGCCATGCTGATAGGCGTCAGCAAGCGGACACTGGAAAATTGGGAGCAAGGGCGACGCCATCCTACTGGGCCGGCGAAAGCCTTGTTAAAAATCCTAGACGCTGATCCAAAAAACGCTGTTCGGGCACTACACCATTAACCGCTCTGACCTCAAAAAACATGGTCTTGGGTAGTGCTTGCACAGTTAAAAAGCGACTACAAAGATAATATTGCACCCAGCCTAATAGTTACGCAAAAGCTCAACCATTGCGCCAGCACCATTTCTACGCTTTGTGATAAATACTACGGGGTAACTACAACCCCACTCTGCAGACACTTTGACGGTACAGATTTAAGGCATTGCTTTTATTGGTGTCGCCTAACACCACACTTTAATTGCACTCGCCGTAAAAACCCTTTACGGTAGGGCGTGCTGCGATAGCGTTCAACTCAAAAAAACGGCGCAAGTAAGAAAAGAGGCGCATAACAAAAACGTTCAACGCAGTCACTGAACCCGCGAGGCACTGCACAACAAAACCCCTCGCGGAAAACCAATCTCAACAACAAAGCAGAACTACATCATGATCGTGTGACCTTAAGATAATCGCCACCTCCCAGTGTTACCAGCACCAAGAGATGGCTAACCCCGAAAGATAACGTGATATCTAGCGAGGCTGTCTTGAATGATACGCCACTCATACACTCGTCTTCAATAAAGCTGTCTCCAAAGACGAAGAATGCTGATCGCTC
>JAHZJJ010000089.1 GCA_022600975.1 Gammaproteobacteria bacterium | reverse complement strand
AACGAAGACTCATGTTTGCGTTTAGTTTCAGCGGTAGCGATAGAAATCTCTGATGAATGGCAGACAGGAAAGAAGTATTTAACAATGTGAAAACCGGCTGTCAGCTAACTGAGAATTTACAGAAGAAAAGTTGCTTTATCCTCAACGTCAGGCCGCCCGTTTGTAACTGTTACAACAAGCGCAAGCGCTGTACGTCTTTCTCTGAATACAACCTATAACCATTGCTTTGGCGCGCGCCTTCAAGCAGCCCTTGCTTCTCGTAGTAAAGCAAAGTAGAACGCGACAAGCCGACTGCGTCAGCTAATTCAGAAATTCGATACACAAATACGCTCTCTTTTATACAAACCGCTGCTGATAAGATGAGATAAGAAAACGATAAACTATGAAGTTATAGACAGGTCAACTTCTCTCGGCAAAAAATAACGCTAATCAGGTGTATCCTGGGTTTAACAAATCGAATATCCACGTCAACAAACGACGTCAAAATCATGTTTTGCAAACCAACCCACCAAGCATAGCGGTCAGTTTTATGTATCCATTATTATATTTACATCCAGGGGAATTTGGGGCGGTATACCATATATATGCTCAAGAATTTGCTAGGAGTGCCCTATGGATTCAACTATTCAACAGCATAAGCTCGCGCAGCAGGTCTTTTGAAACGTGCTTGGACGGATACAAAATCTATTCGATGTTTTGTACCTGTTCACGCATCTGCTCTATCAATACCTTTATTTCTACCGTCAACTGGGTAACCTCGGTTGCTACAGACTTTGCAGAGAGCGTATTCGTTTCGCGAGTAAATTCTTGCATTAAAAAATCCAGGCGCCGCCCGATTGGCCCACCAGCGAATAGCGCGCGGCGCGTCTCCTTGATGTGCGCATCCAAGCGATCGAGCTCTTCATCCATATCGGCCTTACTGAGGAGATAAAAAACCTCCTGTTCCAGGCGCCCCTTATCCAGCTCAATCACTAATGCTTCGACACGATTATGCAACTGCTGCCGTTGGGTAGCTAATATTTGCGGTAACAGACTGCGTATTTTAACGAGCTGCTGTTCAATCTTTGTCAGCCGATCTTCAATAAAGCTCGCCAACAGGAAACCTTCACGAGCACGATTATCACTAACCTGGACAAGTGCCCTGTTAAATCCGTCGAGAATGGCGGTATGTTGTTCTTTAGAATTTTTTTTATGATCACCAATCACGCCGGGCCATTGCATAATTTCTAAAGGGTTTAATACATAATCAGATTTGAGTTTCGAAGCTACCTTGGTGGCCGCATCGACCAAAGCACTTACTAGAGATTGATTAATTTGCAGCTCTATACGCTCTTGATTGATACTTTTGAGATTGAGACTGAGCTCAAGTTTTCCTCGCGCCAAGCTTGCACGTAGCTGTTGGCGCAATTGAGGCTCCAGAGCTCTGCCCACTTCCGGCAGACGAAAATGCGGTTCCAAATAGCGATGGTTGACCGATCGTATCTCCCAAATAGCAGTGCCGGTTGCATAAGCGACTTCCGCGCGCCCATAGGCGGTCATGCTGTTTACTTTATTTAAGCTCATTATGATTAACTCAGAAGCACTAAGAATCCGGCTCGACAGCATAACACAGGTTCTCACAACGCTATCGCGAGTATAATGTATCGCTTCAATGTAATAAGAGGTGGATTATGCAGCGTCTCAATGGCCGCAGGCCGGAACAATTGCGCAAAACGCGTATTACCCGCAACTACACTCGCCATGCCGAGGGTTCAGTTTTGGTAGAATTTGGCGATACTATAGTGTTATGTAACGCTTCAATAGCAAAAGAAGTGCCGCCTTTTCTACGCGGCCAGGACAGCGGCTGGGTGACAGCGGAGTACGGCATGCTACCTCGCTCTACCGGCAGCCGTATGGGTCGCGAAGCCGCGCGCGGCAAGCAGGGCGGGCGCACTATAGAAATCCAACGCTTGATTGGCCGCTCGTTGCGCGCAGCGGTAGATCTAAAATTACTGGGTGAAAACCAGATTACACTAGATTGCGATGTCCTTCAGGCCGACGGCGGTACCCGTACCGCGTCGATTACCGGCGCTTGTGTGGCACTGGTAGATGCATTGCGCTACTTGCAACGGGAGAAAATGATCCACACCGACCCGTTAATCAATCTGATTGGGGCCGTTTCTGTAGGTATCTTTGAAGGCGAAGTAGTTTTGGATCTGGATTACCCAGAGGACAGTAGCGCCGATACCGATATGAATCTGGTAATGAATCAAAATGGTGGCATAATCGAAATACAAGGCACCGCTGAAGGAGCAGCATTTAGCGAAGCTCAGTTTGCACAGATGCTGGCAATGGGTAAGGCGGGCATTGAGGAACTTATAGCACTACAGTTGGACGCGCTGACGAGCTAGCCAGTATTCAACTGCGAAATCCTCCTCGCTTACAGCTACACCAAGGAGGATTGCAGCTTCTCGCTGCGCCCCCATCGGCTTCACCTCCATGTGAAGATAACAAACAAGTTTGCGCCCGATCTTAGCAAGAATACCCTTGCCGTTAACGCGCTCTTGCCTTGTTTGTTATTACTCCGCAATCAGACTTCCAATTCGTAATCCATGATTACTGGCAAGTGGCTGGAAAACGCAACATTCTTGTTGATGGCACCATATTCAACTTTGCTTCCCAAGGCATTGGAAACAATTTGCATATCTGTACGCAAACCATCCCCTTCTCCAGGCTTACCGCTCGGCCACCAAGTAAACTCATCGGCATCTTTTATCACCTTACGAAAAGCATCCACATAGCCGATTTCATTGAACAGAGAGTCCAGCCAGCGCTGCTCATGGGGCATAAAACCAGGGGTGTCCTCATGGGCCTGCCAATTTTCCACATCTGCACGGCGATGCGCCATGCCCCAATTACCGCAAAAAATAAAATCCCGGCGTTTGCGGCTTATTTTCTGCAGGTGCGCCTGCATGTCATCAAAAAACTGTACTTTAAGCTCCAGTGATTCCGCATCATTGGCCACTGGCGCCAGCAGTGAGCCTACACTGAGGCGTTCAAAGTCTACTTGCAGGTAACGGCCCTGCATATCAAGACCATTGGAGAAACCCATGCCATAAATCAGCGCCTTAGGCTGCATACGGGTATAAATGGCCACACCATTTGTATCTGGTGTACCAGAGTCGAAAAAATAACTGTAATAGCCATCGGGATGAAAGATCGGCGGATCCAGTTCAGGCTCCAGAGAGCGCAGATCCTGCAGACAGACGATATCTGCATCCTGATCGGCCAGCCAATCGTATAGGCCGCGCTGCGCCGCTTGGCGCACGCCGTCTACAGAAAGACTTACTATTCGCATTATTAGCCCCTTACCAGCGGACTGTGTATGATTACTAGAATTGTTTAAACGACATCCCTACATTTCTGTGGGAATGCCTCCCTTCACCTTAGCCAATGGTCATCAATTTGCCATGCACCCGTATCAACGCGACTTTATTCAACTAGCCCTAGAGCACAATGTGCTATGTTTTGGCGACTTCACGCTAAAATCTGGCCGCCACAGTCCCTACTTTTTTAATGCCGGACATTTCCACACCGGTGCCGCACTGGCTGCATTGAGCAACGCCTACGCCGAAGCAATCATTGCTTCTGGAGTAGCCTTTGATGTCATCTTCGGACCCGCTTACAAAGGTATACCGCTAGGTGCAGCAACCACTGTGGCACTGGCGCAAAAAGGGGTTGATAAGCCCTTTTGCTACAATCGCAAAGAGGCAAAAGGCCATGGTGAAGGTGGCACTTTAGTGGGTGCGCCGCTAACAGGCAAGGTTTTGATTGTCGATGATGTAATTACCGCCGGAACCGCAGTGGCTGAAGTCATGGAAATCATCCGCTCTCACAATGCCGAACCCGCCGCTGTAGTGGTTGGCTTCAACCGCCAAGAAAGGGCTGGAGACAGCGATGAACGATCCGCTGTACAACGGGTGGAAGATAAATATCAGGTTCCAGTGTTTGCTATTATCACCCTGGACGATGTGATTGGCTACCTACAACAATCCGTCCATCAAAAGGAGTCTCTGCAAGCTGCAACTCTACAGAAAATTCTTACCTACCGCCAGCAATACGGTATTAAACCGAGCAAAAATCAACAGGGAGCGTAATGCAGTTCGCAACTACACTGGTAGCTCTCGGCGCTGTACTGACCCTAATGGCTGCAGCGCTGCAAGAAAACTCGCAAGACGAGCGCGAAGTATTGTACCGCTACACTGACGAGCACGGCGTAAAAGTACTAAATGACCAGATTCCGCCGCGCTATATTGCCGCAGGCTACGAGGTATTAACTCTGTCCGGGCGCATATTGGAAGTCGTGTCCCCAGAGCTTACCAAAGAGCAATTGTCCAAGAAGCAACAACGCGAGACTCAGGCCGAAAATGACCGCAAACTGCGCATGCGCTACAACAGTGTTGCCGACATCGAAAATGCCCGGAAGCGTAAACTGATCACAGTGCGGCAGGATATTGCCGCTCTAAACGCCAACTTATTCAGCCTCAATAACCAGATCAATAATAGTGAAGCGGCAGCAGCACGCGCTCAACGCAATGGCGATATGGTAACACCGGAGCAATTGGAACACATCGCCAGCCTGCGCGAGGAAAAGCAAGTAGTGCAACAACGGCTAAAGCGGCGCAAAGAAGAAGAGCAAAAGATCAATGCAGAGTTTGACCAATCGATCGAGCGCTATGAGGCCCTGGCAGTTCAATAGCGTAATAGCTATCAATCCCACTGAATTCACAGGCCACTCGACAAGGTATTTCTCCCTTTGGCAACAGAACGTTGCCTAATTTGAGTTAACTTCACACCTGTTTTCCGCTTTCTGTGGGCCTTCAAACCAAAAGCCTGTCATCAGAAGAGGCCACTGTTGAGGCCAGTTTTCCAGCGGACGACGTTTGAAACCACTGCGCACATATTGCACAATGCGGCCTTCTGCCCAGGCCAACAATAGATTGGCAGCGCCACTTAGAGGAATGGCCGGGCGCAGCTGTTCGCGTAATTCGGCTTCGCGCAAAACCTGCTTCAACTGGGTTTCTAGACGATCAAAAAACTGCAGGATGCGCCCGTGTAGACGATCCGTTTCGCCAGTGAGGGCATCGCCCGTTAGCAATCGAGTAATACCCGGGTTACGTTCGCAAAAGGTCAGCAATAAATGCAGTATTTTTTGGCAGCGCAGCCTCGCTCCTAACTCATCCTGCAGAATTAGCGAAATACGGCTAAAAATTGTCGCTTCAATAAATTCAATCAGGCCTTCAAACATCTTTGATTTACTGGGAAAATGGCGATAGAGCGCAGCTTCGGTAAACCCCACTTGTTTTGCCAGGGCGGCGGTGGTGATTCGACCACCGGGGCTGACCTCCAGCATATGTGCTAATGCTTGCAAAATTTGTTGACGTCGATTTATTTTTTCGCTACTCATTGTCTGCCTTGTAGCCGGAACAATTCCGACAAACGAATGGAGTTGCGGATGGCAAGGTTATGCACCCTTGTCATCCGAGCCTTTGATTTGGCCGGATTTAATGCACGAACTGGGTCACCTCAAATCTTTGCGCTGATTACCAGGCGGCGGAATGCTAACGATTTACGGTCTCAGTTTCAATTCTTCTAGCAAATATACGCAAACTCAAACGCCTCTCTCAAGGCGCCATACATACCGCCAGAGCAAAACTAAAACTTATGCACTGAGAAGCCAGCTCTCTCTAGTGCACTAAAACTTTTTTGAACCGCAACTTAAAACCGTGAAATAAATCAACACCAAGCTGTATTTTTCTCTAATTCTCGACTAACGAAAAAACCCTGCACTTGTGCTTAATATCTACATTATAGCAACATACTTTCCATGAGACTGCTTCGCTATTTTTTGCTTTGAAGATTTTCTAAAGTAAGCTATTAAATAGCCTTAAAATTGCCAAATTCTGACGCAGCCATCTCGTAGACATTAACAAATTCAAAAAAAGCTCCTTGATCTTCGAGTAACTTTTTTGTTAATATTTTAGTGATTTATGCGTTCTCTATAAGACACTAAAATTCGAATAAACTTTCAGAAAAAATTCAACTGCTATTGTGTTCGCTAATCTCAAAAAAAAAATCCTACACTAGAATCATTTGCAAATACGAACCCTGTGGATAATCCATGTCGGAAAAGAAATCGCTTCAATGAGTTTTTAACCGCGACTTTGTCTCTTGAGGCTTTTCTGAAATTGTGGCTTGTACAGTTTTTTCTTCGCCATTGCGAATAAAAGTAACTGAAACTAATGTACCCGGGCGCAAACTAGCCATAGTTGCCTCGCCGCGATCGCCATCATTGATTGGCACGCTATTGATGTGGGTGATAATATCCCTTGGCTGTAGTCCGGCCAAGTGCGCTGGCCCATCACTGTAAATGCCTGTTAAAACCACCCCACTGGTCACATTCAGATTGTGCGAACGCGCAAATTGCGCTGACAACGTTTGCCCTTCAATACCTAGCCAGCCGGGCACCACCCGCCCGAACTCAATAATGTCCTGCATAATTTTAAGTGCAATATTGGCCGGTATAGCAAAACTGATACCGCCTGTAGAGCCCGACTGATTGAGAATAGAAGTATTAATTCCCAGCAAAAAACCCTGCGCATCGACCAAAGCCCCGCCGGAATTTCCGGGGTTTACTGCTGCATCCGTTTGAATGAAATTTTGTAAGTAATTCTCTGACTTGGGATTCCCCAGGCTGCGGCCAATCGCACTGACAATACCCTGAGTCACTGTTTGGCCGACGCCAAAAGGATTACCGATAGCCAACACCACATCGCCAACCTGAGCTTTTTCTGCTTCGCCAACCTCAATAGCCGTCAGCGGGCTGAGGTCTATTTTTAATACCGCCAGATCAAAGTCCGGATCAGAGCCCACAACTCTAGCCTGCACCTCGCGACCATCGGCCAGCTGCACAGCAATAGATTCGGCAGCGGCAACAACATGGTGATTGGTAAGGATGTAGCCTTTATCGTCAACGATCACCCCAGAACCTAAATTGGATTGCATACGCTCCCGCTGTGGGACATTCATTGCGTTGAATAAACGTCGAAAAAACGGATCGTTCAATAACTGATGGCGCTGTCGTGGTACTCGGGTATAAATATTGACCACTGCAGGCCCTGAGCGATTAACTGCCTGAGCATAAGAAACCGGCCCTTGCCACTGAGCGTTTATAGGTTTAGGTGCAGAAAAATCGAACCACCGCGAAAAGGCGAGCAGCAGGGTCGCTACGACCAGACCAATAAAGGTCGGGGCAACCCAATCCTGTAAAAAACGTTGAAATGACACTGGAGACTCCTCTATTCTGGGCTCATTATACGCCTTTCGCTCCTGTGTGGACGATCTAGTGACATTGGAGACGGTTGCAGTTAAGGTATGACGCCTAGCGACAATACAAGGATCCCCCCTCATGTCCCTGATCCAGCCCCACGGCAGTGTTGAGTTGCAACCCCGGTTTGTTTTCAACAACGAAAAACACTACCAACTACTGTATGAAGCTGAATCACTACCCTCCATTCTTATCAGCTCGGCTGCGGCCGCCAATGCGGTGATGTTGGGGGCAGGTTATTTTAACCCTCTGCACGGCTATATGAATCTGAACGATGCGCTGAGCGTGGCTGAAACTCTGCACACAACAGATGGTCTATTCTGGCCAGTCCCGGTGCTGAACATGGTCGCCGACACCAGTGCAATCGCTGGCGCCAAGCGCATTGCCCTGCGTGATCCAAATACAGCGGGAAACCCGGTGCTCGCGATCATGGATGTGGATGCCATTGAAACCATCTCTGAACCACAGATGAAACTCATAACCGAGCAGATATATGGCACCTTGGACCCTCAGCATCCCGGTGTGGCAGCGTTTGACTCCGCTGGGCGCCAATTAATTTCCGGTACTATTGAAGTACTGAATTTTAGCTATTTTTCTACCGATTACCCTGACACCTTTCGCACTGCGGTAGAAATTCGCCAGGAACTCATCGCTCGTGACTGGCGCCAGGTGGTGGCTTTCCAGACCCGCAACCCCATGCACCGAGCTCACGAAGAGCTGTGTAAGCTGGCGCTGGCTTCGGTGAATGCCGATGGCATATTGATTCATATGCTACTGGGCAAGCTCAAACCGGGGGATATCCCTGCTACGGTACGCGATGCGTCTATTCGCACAATGGTGGATACATACTTTCCGCAAAATACCGTCATGGTGGCAGGCTACGGCTTTGATATGCTTTACGCTGGTCCCCGCGAGGCAGTATTGCATGCCGTCTTTCGCCAGAATTGTGGCTGCAGCCACCTGATTATCGGGCGTGATCACGCCGGTGTGGGCAACTACTATGGTGCCTTTGATGCACAGAGCATTTTTGACCACAAGGTGCCGAAGGGTGCACTGAAAATTGAGATTTTCCGAGCCGATCACACCGCTTACTCAAAAAAGCTCAATAAGGTTGTGATGATGCGCGATGTGCCAGATCACAGCATGGAGGATTTTATCCTGCTATCTGGCACCAAAGTGCGTGAATTACTGAGCAACGGCATAGCGCCACCACCAGAATTTTCTCGTCCCGAGGTGGCGCAAATTCTGATGAATTACTATCAAAATTTATAATGCACTACATTCTTGCCTGCCATACACGCCGACTAAAAATCCGAGCGGTCACGTGACAATCGGATTTTTAGGGGCATTTTACTATCGGAAACATTTTTAGCGATTTGCTGTATGGATCTCATTGGCCGCATCGCTGTTTAAATTTTCATCTTCCAGACCAAAATCTTCAGAAAGGGTACCTTTAGCACCGGGTGCTTTGGGCGCCCAATCCCGTGGCGGCTGCACTTGGAGATTTTCATCCTCATCACGGAGCTTGCCACTACCCGCTTTAAGCATATCCCGACCAATATCCTGATTGGACAAGCGCAGAGCACTATTGACCATATGTTCGTGTACTTCCTCATAGCTCTGACTCAGACTGTGAAATAGTTTCGCAGTTTGATCAAAGTGCTCATTAATTTGAGCTTGGAGTTCCTCCAGCTTGTGCTCAGCACCCAAGTCCGGCGCCAATTGCTGACCGCTATCGACATTCTTGTGTCGACCATAGCGCGTTACTAGCAGAGAAAGCAGGGCTCCCAGCGCCAAGCCAACAATGCCTACTAGAATCAATATTGAAGTTGTGTGCACAGAATTATCCTCCACGAATAACACAGTACCGCCAAGGTAGTCGTGGCAGTAAGTTTTGAGTATACCCGATTATTAGGTATGGCTCGGCGTTTAGGTATCATGCACTATGGCAGTGAATTTGCTAAAGTTGCGCCTTTTGCAACTTGCAGTTAGCAGCAAAACGCTTTATCTATGCTCGACAATATGACTGGCCAACTCTCCCCCAGAACTCGCTACGAGCGAGACCTAATGCGCCCTGGCTTTATCGCCGACCCCGCCCAGCAAGCTGCGGTGGCAGAATTGCAGGATTTGTTTGAGCGCCTGGTAGCGGAGAAATCACCTAGCTGGCTTGTGCGGCTTGGCAGGCTCTGGCCTCAATCACGAAAGCCAGAATGCGGGCTCTATCTTTGGGGCGGGGTAGGTCGCGGCAAGACTTATCTGATGGACGCCTTTTATGAGTCACTGCCATTTGAGCACAAGCAACGGACCCACTTCTATCGTTTTATGCGTGAAGTACATCGACAGCTAAAAATCCATGCTGGCGCGAGCGACCCACTGGAGAAAGTGGCCGCAACCATTGCTGCAAAGACCCAGGTGCTGTGCTTCGATGAGTTTTTTGTCACCGACATTACCGATGCGATGATTCTGGCCGGCCTGCTCGCAGCACTGTTTCGCCGCGGAGTCGTGCTCGTGGCTACGTCAAATATTGAGCCCCACAACCTATATGCCAACGGCTTGCAGCGCGAGCGTTTTTTGCCCACCATCGCACTCTTGCAACAACACACTAAAGTAGTAAACGTCGATGGTGGTACTGACTACCGCCTGCGCACCCTAGAATCGGCCAAACTATACTACTATCCCCTCGATGAAGCAGCTGACACCAGCCTTGACCAATGCTTTGCTCGCTTGATGGTAAAGGGTAGTACATTGCGGGAGCGGGTGGCGCTGAAAATCGAGGGGCGATCAATCCTCGCATTGCGCGAAGCCGATGATGTGGTGTGGTTTGAGTTTGCCGAGCTGTGCGATGGTCCGCGCTCGCAAAATGACTACATTGAGCTGGCGCGAGAGTATCATACTGTGCTGCTATCGAATGTTCCCCGATTTGATCGGCGCACTGAGGACCAGGCACGACGTTTTATTATCCTAGTGGATGAGTTTTACAACCGCCGTGTTAAATTGATTCTCTCTGCCGCCGTTCCGCTGGATACGCTCTACGCTGGCCGACAGCTCAAATTTGAATTTGAGCGCTCTGTTAGCCGTTTGCGGGAGATGCAATCCCACGAATATCTGGCAAGTCCGCACAAACCGGACTAAATAACCAACAGCTGGCCGATAGGTGGGTAAATTAAGCCTTGTAAAGCCCTCCGCCCTTCTGTAGTATCCACGCTCTTTTTGTGGGACGGCCGCCCTTTGGATGGCCTTATGCAGGTGTTTTATAACATGAAGACTTACAGTGCCAAATCGGAAGCGGTAAGCCGCGACTGGTATATTGTCGACGCTGCTGGCAAGACCCTCGGTCGTATCTCTAGTGAGATAGCCAGTCGCTTGCGCGGCAAGCACAAGCCTGAGTACACACCCCACGCGGATACTGGCGATTACATCGTAGTAATCAATGCAGAAAAAGTTCGCGTGACGGGTAACAAAGCGAAAGACAAGATCTATCATAGCCATTCCGGCTATCCTGGTGGGCTCAAGTCAATCAGCTTTGAAAAGCTTATTGAAAAAGCGCCAGAGCGCACCATTCAAAGCGCCGTAAAAGGCATGCTACCGAAGGGTCCACTAGGTCGCGCCATGTTCAAGAAGTTGAAGGTGTATAAAGGCAGTGAACATCCTCACACGGCTCAGCAGCCGATTGAACTGGCGATTTAAACGGAAAACTTCTCATGGCAACGACTCAATATTACGGTACCGGCCGCCGCAAAACTTCCACCGCACGAGTATTCCTCACCCAAGGTGAGGGCAATGTTCACGTCAATGGGCGCACCCTGGAAGAATACTTTGGCCGCGAAGTGGCACGTATGATTGTACGCCAACCCCTAGAGCTGGTGGACATGGTCGAAAAATTCGACATCAACGTCACCGTTAAAGGCGGCGGCTCTTTTGGTCAAGCCGGCGCTATACGCCACGGCTTGACTCGTGCGCTGATGCAATATGATGAAGCCCTACGCCAACCATTGCGCGCTGCGGGCTATGTTACCCGCGATGCACGCGCAGTAGAACGCAAAAAAGTTGGCCTGCGCAAAGCGCGCAAAAAACCACAATTTTCCAAGCGCTAATTTGCGCTTACAGTTGTACCCGGCAATTGCCGGGTTTTTTTTGTCTATCTAACTATGAGCCAATGACGAGCAAAATAGACCAAGTTTGCTTAGCTTTAATCGCATAATATGCGATGATTAGCTCCCTGCGCTTTCAATCTCCTTGTGTCAAATTGGCATTTTCTTTAACATTGCGCGGGCTTCTAACAGCTTGCATTCACAGCTTGGCCAATCAGTGATGTGGTTATTCTGGGCTTTTTTTGGGTAGGGGGTCAGCGAACTTCGCTGCGATGGGGGAAATTCGTCATGAATGATGACGGTATAAACGTAGGGCGCCGTCGATTTTTGACTGCTGCCACTTCAGTTGTAGGTGGCGCTGGTGCAGTGGGTATTGCTGCACCTTTTGTTGCGTCCTGGAATCCAAGCGCTAAGGCCAAGGCTGCCGGCGCGCCGGTGAAATACAATATCAGCAAGCTCGAACCAGGCCAGATGGTCGCCGTCGAGTGGCGCGGAATGCCGGTGTATGTAGTGCATCGCACACCCGAAACACTGGCTAACCTGGAAAAGGTCGTACCTTTTCTGCGCGATCCCGATTCTATGGAATCCGACCAGCCCTCCTATGTGAACCCGCAAAATCGCGCGATCAGAGCACCTGTTTTAGTATTACTTGGTCTCTGTACCCACCTGCAATGCGCGCCGACTTTTCGTCCGGAAGTTGGCGCCGCAGATTTAGGTGGCAGCGAATGGATGGGCGGCTTTTTCTGTCCCTGCCATGGTTCAAAATACGACCTTGCCGGCCGAGTATACAGCGGTGTACCAGCACCACTTAACCTGCCAGTGCCAGCTTATTCTTTCGAAGGTGACGACATTCTTGTTATTGGTGTAGATCAGGAGGGCAGCGCATGAATTGGCTGACTGACCTCGGGGATTGGGTAGACCGGCGCCTACCTATTTATCGCGCTTGGGACACCCATATGGGTAAGTACTACGCGCCCAAAAACTTTAATTTTTGGTATTTCTTCGGCGTGCTATCAATGCTGGTGCTAGTCAACCAACTGTTGACTGGTATCTGGCTAGCAATGAGCTTCAACCCCTCTGCCGAAGGGGCATTTGGCTCCGTAGAATACATCATGCGCGATGTGGACTGGGGTTGGCTGATCCGCTACCTGCACTCCACCGGCGCCTCAGCATTCTTTGTGGTGGTCTATCTACACATGTTTCGCGGCCTGATGTACGGCTCTTACAAGCCCCCGCGGGAACTAGTGTGGATTTTCGGCATGTGCATTTATCTGGTGCTGATGGCCGAAGCTTTTATGGGTTATGTTCTCCCCTGGGGGCAGATGTCTTACTGGGGGGCTCAAGTGATTGTATCGCTGTTTGGCGCCATTCCCGGGATTGGCGAGGATCTGGTCACCTGGATTCGCGGCGACTATTTAATCTCCGGTATAACCTTAACCCGCTTCTTTTCACTACATGTCGTCGCTCTGCCGCTGGTGTTGGTACTGTTGGTAGTGTTGCATATTTTAGCGCTGCACGAAGTGGGCTCCAACAATCCCGATGGGATTGAAATCAAGAAAAGTAAAGACAAAAACGGGGTACCTCTCGACGGAGTTGCTTTCCATCCCTACTACACAGTGCACGATTTAGTCGGCGTAGGTGTATTTCTGTTCGCCTTTTGCACCGTGGTGTTCTTTTTCCCGGAGATGGGTGGCTTTTTCCTCGAACACTCCAATTTTGAACAGGCCAACTCACTCAAAACTCCAGAGCATATTGCTCCAGTCTGGTATTTTACGCCCTTCTATGCGGTGTTGCGCGCGGTAACCATCGACATAGGCCCACTTGTTGCTAAGTTCTTAGGACTAATAGCCATGGGGGCAGCAATTGCGATCTTATTCGTATTGCCCTGGCTGGATAAAAGCCCAGTCAGATCAATTCGCTACAAAGGCCTGCTGCCCAAGACCTTGCTATTAATGTTTGCCGCCATGTTTATCATTCTCGGTTATCTCGGGGTAAAATCACCGACACCGGGCCGCAACTTTTTAGCACAAGTGGGAACGCTATTTTATTTCGCCTACTTTATCACTATGCCGATCTGGAGCAATCCAACAACCCGCAAGGGCATTCTTGCCCGAGCAGTGAGTGCAACCTTCGGCGTGCTGTTCGCGTGGATGGCCATCGATAACTGGGGGATAAACCTGTTTCTCAGCATTTCCTGCCTGTTGCTGGGCGCATTGTTTGTCGCCATCCCATGGCTGACCAATCATGACGTTGTACATCCAGAACCAAAACGGGTTACCAGCCCCTCTGCAACCAAGTCTCTCGGCATATTGATTGGTGGGCTGATCGTCGTTGCGCTGCTGGTATTAGTACCCATCAAAGCCGTGGGAGCGGAGTCTACTATCGAGTTGGATTACATCCACACCGACATGCAAGACAAGCCTTCATTACAACGAGGGGCCAAGTATTTCGTCAATTACTGCATGGGTTGCCACAGCGCCAACTACTCCCAATGGGGGCGGGTAGCAACCGACCTGGACATTCCACCAGAATTAATGGTACAAAATCTGGTACTTGACGGTGATCGAATCGGTGATCTAATGCAGATATCGATGCGGCCAGCTGATTCCAAAGCTTGGTTTGGAGTTGCCCCTCCAGACCTGTCTCTGGTTGCCCGCTCTCGCTCTCCAGAATGGCTCTACACGTATCTGCGCAACTTTTACAAAGACGACAGCCGCGCCACCGGAGTTAACAACAAAGTATTTCCCAATGTGGCCATGCCCCACGCTCTACTGGAACTGCAGGGCTTGCCCGAATGCGCTCCGGGGCCAAAGCGCGAGCACGGCCACACACTGCGCGATGACCTCGGCAACCCAATTATGGATGCCGATTGTGGCAGCCTAAAAGTGGGTAACATCAAAGGCTCAATGAATGACGTCGAATATGATCGTGCGGTCTACGACTTGGTAAACTTCATGGAATATATCGCTGAGCCTATAGCAGAAACCCGTAAGCGCGTCGGCTTTTATGTGTTAGCCTTTATACTTGTATTTTTGATTTTCGCTTGGTTGCTTAACCGCGAGTATTGGAAAGACGTTAAACACTAAATCGATCAAATATTTTTCGGGTGGTGAGTCGTGGCAGTTGCCGGATTTGTCGCCCGTTTTACGTTTTCATTGAAGACCGGCAATTCCCCCGGTCAGTAGATTGAGGTAATTCCACAATGGGTGTGCCGACCAACAAGCGCTCCACTATGACGTTCTTTTCCGATGGCCGCAGTCATTATAGCCATCGAGTACGTATCGTACTGGCTGAAAAGGGTGTCTCCGTCGACATTGTAGACGTCGATGTTGATGACAAGCCAGCCGAATTGGCTGAGCTCAATCCCTATAATTCGCTGCCCACGCTGGTGGATCGTGATTTGGTGTTATTCGAAACCAAAGTCATGATGGAATACCTCGACGAGCGCTTTCCTCATCCACCATTGTTGCCAGTATACCCCGTAGCTCGAGCTCAAAGCCGTCAAATCATGCATCGCATCGAGCGGGATTGGTGTCCGTTGGTAGATAAAATTCTCGCTGGCGGCAAAGAGACCGCCGCCGCTCGCAAAGAGCTGCGCGATAGCTTAGTCGGTATAGCCCCTATGTTTACCGATCTACCGTTCTTCTTTAACGAAGAATTCTCACTGGTTGATTGCTGCATGGCGCCACTACTGTGGCGCTTGGAACAATTTGAAATTATCTTGCCAAAAACCAAACAAACCAAGCCATTGCAAAAGTATATGGAACATTTGTTTGAGCGCGAATCTTTCCGCAAGAGCTTGACCGAATTCGAGCGCGAAATGCGTTCCTGAGGTGATGTGTGAACAAGCCGGCCATGACCTCCAACCGCCCTTATCTACTGCGTGCCTTTTATGAGTGGATCACCGCCAATCGCTGTACACCCTACCTCTTGGTAGATACACATATGCCTGGCGTTTTAGTCCCCCAGCAACATATTAATAAAGATGGCCAGCTGGTACTAAATATTGCCCAATCAGCAGTTGCTGGGCTAGATATGGGTAATTATATAATTCGCTTTAACGCCCGCTTCGGCGGCATACCTACAGATATTGAGGTTCCCGTTGGCGCTGTGGTAGGAATTTATGCCCGCGAAAATGGCCAGGGCATGGTATTTGAAGCTGAGGAGACCCCTGAGCCTCCAGAGCCCACACCACCAACTAGCTTAAACAAGAAAACAACTAAAAAGCCCGCTTTAAAAATTGTGAAGTAAAGCCAGACAACCCTGAACAAAGTGTGCCTTAAACAACTTAAACTTAGGTTACCATCCTTTGAGGCCAGGGCTGCCTAGCAATAAATGATCAACCAAATAGGATTTTTTCGCGGTAGTCATCACTGATAGCACAGCCCATCACTTTTCGCTTCATAGCTTCTTTGGACGGATCGTTAACTGCAATCAGGTTCATACAGAATCGTTT
>JAHZJJ010000088.1 GCA_022600975.1 Gammaproteobacteria bacterium | reverse complement strand
AGTACGCGAATGAAACTCCCGCAAATAGAGCACAAATCCAACCAATAGGTAACCGAGCACAAATACCACTGGATGAATAAACCAACCCATTACCGCCATAGAAAAATAAAATGAACGCAAACCATAGTTGTAGCTGTGCCCGGCTTGATCGATCACTTTAGCGGTTTTGATAGCATAGCGATGACGCGCACTTTGACTGACAGATTCGTCTTCCACCAACGGCGCCGCACCGATCAATACATTAGCAAAAGAATATTGGCGCAGCGACCAGGTGAAATTAAAAAAAGCAAAAATGTAGATCAATATCAACAACAGTATTTTAATTTCAAACTGCTCTACAGTGGTGGATTCGGCAAACGGTAGGCTAATCAAAGCCTGAATCGCATTGCCACTGGAAGTCAGTACCGTCACTAAGCCGGCGAGAATCAAAATGCTGGTAGAGGCGTAAAAGCCAATAACCCGCTCTAAGTTGCCTATAATTGATGCGTCGGTCATGCGCATATCGCGCTTGAGCATACGCAGCATCCACTCCACACGGTACCATTGCATCGATGAGGCCAAGCACCAAGCCTTTTTTGCGCGCTTTCGCGCCATATAGGTGTAACCTACCCAAGTTACCAAAAAACCTATTACGCTCGTAAAATCCATCCAGGTCACAACTTTTCTCCGGTTTGCTTACCCCTACTGTGCCAGCCTAATCTTACACTGCGGGCACGCTTATCAATACCCCGCTGTCAATACTGTCTTTTCAATGCTACACAGCGGTAGAATGCCACCTCAGTTACATTGATTGCACGCCTGCTGACTATCGAATCTCACTATCCTGGAGCCACCTCTTGAGCAACGCACACCCCGCTTTCGAACTGATTACCAGCACCAAAATTGAATCTCTAAACGTCCGAGTGGAAGAATACCGCCACCGAAAAACTGGCGCCCAACACCTGCACATATCCGCCAATAACCCGGAAAACGTATTTCTAGTAGCGCTGCGTACCGTGCCTCATGATTCTACCGGTGTTGCTCACATTCTCGAGCATACGGCGCTTTGTGGCAGTGATAAGTACCCGGTGCGCGACCCCTTTTTTATGATGATACGGCGCTCTTTGAACACTTTTATGAACGCCTTCACCAGCTCAGACTGGACTGCCTACCCATTCGCCAGCCAAAACCGCAAAGATTTCCAAAACCTGTTAGAGGTATATCTCGATGCGGTATTTTTTGCCCGCCTAGACCCCCTCGATTTTGCACAGGAAGGTCACCGCCTAGAGTTTAGTGAAGCGGGAAACCCCGACAGTGAGTTGACATTTAAGGGGGTTGTTTTTAATGAGATGAAAGGTGCCATGAGCTCGGTATCCTCGCAATTGTGGCACACACTGAGCCGCCATCTATTTCCCTCCACCACCTATCACCACAATTCCGGCGGTGAACCGGCAGATATCCCAGGGCTCAGTTACGAACAGCTAGTGGCATTTTATCGCAGTCACTACCACCCCAGTAATGCCATCTTTATGACGTATGGCGACATCCCCGCCGCCGATCATCAGGCCAGCTTTGAGGAAAAAGCACTGCACCAATTTGACCCCCACCACGAGAAAATTGAGGTGGGCCTGGAGAAACGCTACTTGGCGCCAATCGCTGTCGAAGAACGCTACCCTCTCGATACAGATGCGTCTAATAAGGCTTCCACTGCAGAAAAAACGCATATTGTACTAGGCTGGCTGCTGGGCGATGTGACCGATATAGAGCAGTCGCTAACCGCCCACCTGCTCTCAGGCGTACTCCTAGATAACAGCGCTTCACCGCTGATGCAGTTGCTTGAAACCAGCGATCTCGGCCAGTCTCCCTCCCCTCTGTGCGGGCTCGATGACTCTCAACGCGAACTGGTGTTTATTTGTGGCATTGAAGGCAGTGAGCGCGAGCACGCCGACGCACTGGAAAAACAAGTGCTTGCAGTCTTAACAGAGGTTGCGGAAAAAGGCGTACCCTACGAGCAGGTTTCCGCCAGTTTACACCAGTTGGAATTACAACAGCGGGAAATAGGTGGTGATGGCTATCCCTACGGCTTGCAATTGATCCTCACTGCGCTGACCGGCGCCACCCACCGCGGTAACGCCGTCGGCTTGCTGAACATTGATGCCACCCTGGAGAAATTGCGCCGGCAGATTCAGGACCCCAAATTTATTGCCAATGCCGCCCGCAAGCTGCTGTTGCAAAATCAACACCGAGTACGCCTGGTGTTAACCCCAGACAATCATTTGTCCGCACGCGCGGAAGACGCCGAAAAAGCCCGTCTAGCAGCAATCAAAGCCGCGCTGACACAGGGCGAGAAACAGCAAATCATTCAAACTACCGAAGCACTGGCTAAACGCCAGCAGAGACAAGACGATGCTTCAATCCTGCCCAAAGTTGGTGTAGAGGATATTCCTCCTGAGCTACCCAAAGTAGCGGGAGAACAAGTGGCCCTCGGCCGCCAACAGGTTACACGCTACAGTGCTGCCACCAATGGCCTAGTGTACCAACAAATGATTTGCACGCTGCCGGCACTATCCGATCAACAACGCATATTACTGCCCTATTATTGTCAGGCATTAACCGAAGTGGGCCTTGGCGATAAAGATTATCTACAGGTACAGCAGTGGCAGGCAGCGGTTGCCGGTTCTCTGCACAGCTTTAACAGTCAGCGCACAAAAATTGATGATCTACACCAACAGACCCAACACTTTGTATTGTCGGGAAAGGCGCTGGCCGCCAACCAAAATGCTCTCAGCGAATTAATGCAGGCCACCATGGAGCAGGTGCGCTTTGACGAACTGCCCCGGCTAAAAGAGCTTATGCTGCAAACGCTTGCTCGCCGTGAGCAATCCGTCGTGGGTAATGGTCACGCATTGGCCATGACCGCTGCCAGCGCAGGCTTTAATCGCGCAGCGGCAGAGAGCCACGAATCCGGTGGCCTGCTCGGCCTACGCCAGCTAAAAACACTGGTGGGTTCACTGGAAACAACCCAGGGCTTGGAAGATCTAGCGCTACAATTTTCTGACATTCACCAGAAAGTCACCGCCACACAGCGGCAATTCCTACTGGTGGGAGAGAAAGAGCGCCTAATGCACTTTACCAAGGCACTGGAACCCCTCGCCAACAGCTCAAGCAACGTGGCTGAGCCTGAAAACCTGCCCTTTAAACCACATAGTGTCAAGACTCTGTGGCTGACCAATAGCCAAGTAAATTTTTGCGCAAAAGCTTACCCCACAGTGCCTATGTCTCATAAAGATGCGCCAGCGCTGACCGTACTGGGCGGCTTTTTGCGTAATGGCTACCTCCATCGCACCATTCGTGAGCAAGGCGGCGCCTATGGTGGCGGAGCCAGCCAGGACAACACCTATGGCGCCTTTCGTTTTTATTCCTATCGCGACCCCCGTCTGGCAGAAACACTCGAGGATTTTGATGCATCTCTGGACTGGCTCGCCCATGGCAACCATCAGGATGCTCAGGTGGAGGAAGCCATATTGGGCGTTATTGGTGGCATAGACAAACCTAGCTCACCCGCCGGTGAGGCAAAAAAAGCCTTTCACTCCGAGCTCTATGGGCGCACCCATGCCGTGCGCGAGGAATTCCGCCGTAAAATCACCGAAGTCACCCTGAGTGATCTGCGCCATGTGAGCAGAACTTACCTTAGGGCTGAACAAGCCAGCACTGCCGTGGTCACCGGAAATCAGGGCCGAGATGCCGGCCTTGCCCTCAATCTGCAAGAGGAAAAACTTTCGTGATAATGGTATGTGTTACAGCCAATGGATCGGCAACTTGCGTGTAGAATTGAGAAGTCCTTAATCCATGAGCAAAAAAGACGATATCTTTGCCAACCCTCTGGGAGAAGTGGCTCGCTTCCGCTTTGACCAGTCGGTGGTGGATGTTTTTCCCGATATGATCCAGCGTTCGGTACCCGGTTATAGCACGATTATCGCTATGATCGGCACCCTCGCCGAGCGCTTCGCCCAGGCCAATAGCCGCTGTTACGACCTCGGCTGCTCTACCGGCGCGGCCACACTATCAATGCGCCATCAGATCCCGGTGGCTGGTTGTGAAATTATTGCCGTAGATTCCTCCCAGGCAATGATCGATCGCGCTCGTATACTACTGGCTGCTGATAGTGGCCAGTTGCCAGTACGGTTGATCTGCGATGCGCTGCAAAAAGTCACCCTTGAAAACGCCTCGGTGGTAGTGCTGAACTTCACACTCCAATTTATTCCGGTTCAACAGCGCGAGCAAATTCTGCAAAAAATTTACCACGCCCTACTTCCTGGCGGCGTTCTCATACTGTCGGAAAAAATTAAATTTCCCGATAGCGACCACCAACACTTAATGACTGATCTACATCACGCTTTTAAAAGTGCCCATGGTTACAGCGCCCTGGAAATTGCGCAAAAACGCACGGCGCTGGAAAATGTATTGATCCCGGAAACTCTGCAGGTACACCGGGAGCGGCTTAAGCGCGTAGGATTTAACAGTGCCGATGTGTGGTTTCAGTGCTTCAACTTTACCTCATTGATTGCTATCAAACAGCCCGACAACGCGACCTCATGATTGATTACACCAATCTCTATAAGGCCCTACAGTACATACCGGCGCTGCGACCTTGGCTAACGAAATTGCCCCAGCAGGTTGCCGCCGGACTGAATCCGGAGCGCTGGGGTGAACTGCCCCAATGGCAAGAAGCACTGGCCGGATTGCCAGATATCACCCCAACACAGCACACATTAAACAACTGCGTGCGTGCCGGAACTACCGCTGATGCCACGCCACAGCAACGCGCCCTGCTCGAACAACAGTTGCGCCAACTGCACCCCTGGCGCAAAGGCCCCTGGGAAGTTTTTGGTCTAGAGATCAATAGCGAATGGCGTTCAGATTGGAAATGGAACCGCATAGCGCCACACTTACAATCGCTCGACAACCGTTTAGTGTTAGACGTGGGTTGTGGCAACGGCTATCACTGCTGGCGGCTCCATGGCGCCGGTGCCAGACGCGTTATTGGCATAGATCCTTCCGCTAAATTTGTTGCGCAGTTTTATGCATTAAAAAAATACCTGGGTATGGATAAACCCGTAGATGTATTGCCGCTGGCCCTTGAAGCGCTGCCCCCACACCTGCACGGCTTCGATACCACTTTGTCCATGGGGGTACTCTACCACCGGCGCTCACCACTCGATCACCTGTGCCAACTGCGCGACACTTTACGCCCTGGTGGCCAGCTGGTTATAGAAACCCTGGTTATCGAAGGAAAATTAGGCGACTGTCTGGTGCCCGAGGGCCGCTATGCCAAAATGCGCAATATCTGGTTTTTGCCCAGCACAGCCACATTAGAAAGCTGGTTACGCAAAGCAGGATTTCGCAACCCGCGCACTGTCGATATCAACCACACCAACACCGACGAACAGCGCCGTACCGAATGGATGCACTTTGAATCGCTGTCAGATTTTCTCGACCCAGAATCTGCTGACAAAACCATTGAAGGTCATCCAGCACCAATTCGTGCAACAATGATTGCCACTGCCGTGTAAATTACGCCTGAAACTCATTATTTCAATCGCAAAAAATAATGCAATTCAAGGCGGGGGAGCATATAGTCGTGAATACTGATGGTTCACTTGCATATCCCCAGCACTTACGCAAAGTTGTCTCCTCACTCGCGCACCTATTAAAGCGCTAACCCCATGTATCCATTAACATTGCTCTGGAGCCCGATTGATCAATGAGTATTAGTGTTTTCGAATTATTTAAAATTGGTGTCGGCCCCTCCAGCTCACATACCGTAGGCCCAATGGTAGCCGCACGACGATTTGTCGAAACCGTGAGCCAACGCAGCTTGCTTAACGACACCTGCAAAGTCGAAATTCACCTCTATGGCTCCCTGGCACTAACTGGTATCGGCCACGGTACCGATATGGCGGTATTGATGGGCCTACAGGGAGAAGCGCCCGACACTATCAATGTAGATACGATCGAACATAAATTGGCTAGCATTAAGGCCCAGCAAAAGCTCAAGCTACAGGGTGACCACAGTATCCCCTTCATCTATGAACGCGACCTGCAACTGCACAGCAATGAATTTTTACCCCAGCACGCCAATGGTATGACCTTTTGCGCCCTAGCTGCCAATGGTGCACAATTATTCACCCGCAGTTATTTTTCTATCGGCGGTGGCTTTATTCTCTCAGAAGAAGAGTTTGCCAATAAAGAACAAATTGCCACACTGTTACCCCATGATTTCGATTCTGCCGAGGAACTGTTGCATATTTGCGCACAACACAACTGGAGCATTGCCGAACTGGCAATGGCCAACGAGCGAGCATTTTGTAGCGAAGCGGAAGTGAAACACAAATTGTGGAATATCTGGCAGGTGATGGAGGCATCCATAGAACGCGGCTGCCACCAACACGGTGTTCTGCCAGGTGGCCTCAATGTGCGCCGCCGGGCGGAAGAACACTATCGCAAACTCTCCCAGCAAACTGAAGAGGAGCGGAACCAGGGGCTCTCCATACTCGATTGGGTCAGCCTGTATGCCCTTGCCGTCAACGAAGAAAATGCCGCTCGTGGACGCATAGTAACCGCCCCCACCAACGGCGCTGCGGGGGTTATTCCCGCAGCCATCGCCTATTATGTAAATTTCGTGCACAAGCCACAGGTTCACGGGGAACTCAAAGCGCAGGTGGTTAAATTTTTGCTCACCGCCGGAGCCATTGGCATGCTGTTCAAAAAAAATGCCTCCATTTCGGCCGCAGAAGTAGGCTGCCAAGGGGAAATCGGTGTCGCCTGTTCTATGGCATCCGCTGGCCTCGCAGCAGTACAAGGTGGCTGTAATCAACAAATAGAGAATGCCGCGGAAATCGGCATGGAGCACAACTTAGGTCTCACCTGCGACCCGGTCGGCGGCCTAGTACAAGTGCCCTGCATCGAGCGCAATACGATGGGTACAGTGAAGGCTATCAACGCCGCACGCCTCGCTTTGAGCGGCGACGGCTCACACATAGTACCGCTGGATAGTGTCATTAAAACCATGCGCCAAACCGGTATCGATATGCAAAGTAAATACAAAGAAACCTCCCTTGGAGGCCTTGCCGTCAACGCCGTAAATTGCTGAACTCATTGAACAACCGTATTTACTTGGGTAGGCCCTTTTTAGTGTAAATATCAAACCGACAGGACTTGCCCTCCAAGCTAAAAGTTGGCTCCGCGTTTGCCAATAGCGGCGCCAATCTTGGACGCTTGACCACGGTGCGATACACACATGCGGCCTGTGCCGGCGCCAGCAACTTCGCCGCATCGTCGTCATTGCCCACCAACCGGTGAAATATTGCCATCTCTTTTTTTACCTTGGCACTCTTGTCCCGACCGGGAAACATTGGATCTAGATACACTACTTGAATCGAATCCTCTGGCTGCTCCGCCAACCACTCTGCCGCAGACATCGCACTTGGTTGCAGAGACAGGCGCCCGGCGATTAACGCCAACTCAGTATCTTCCAGTGCCGCCTCGGTGAGCCGCCGCAAGCCATCGCTTAACAGCGCGTGCACCAATGGGTTGCGCTCGAACATTTGCACCGCACAACCAAGAGAAGCCAGAACAAAAGCATCTCGCCCCAAACCTGCCGTGGCATCCACTAGCTGCGGATAAAATCCGCTGCGCACGCCTGTGGCCCGAGCAATTTGCTGCCCTTTTCCACCACCGGATTTACGCCGATAAGCCGCATTGCCATTAACAAACTCCACCAACACCGGACCCGGTGCCTTGCGCCCAGTTGCGCACAGTTGCAAACAATCACCGCGTTCGAGCACAAATTCAAATTTTTCTACTGCCACAGCTGGAGTGCAACCGGCAAACGGCAGCTGCAACTGCTCGGCAAGTTGTTGCGCTTGAAACCGCCAGGTTTCCTCAGCGGCAGTAACAGCCAACGGTTCCATTGAAAGTGCCAATGTATTGTCTCTATTACACAGTGTGAAATTGGTCCCCCAGGATAGCAATGCTTCAGGCT
>JAHZJJ010000087.1 GCA_022600975.1 Gammaproteobacteria bacterium | reverse complement strand
GAGCCACACCCGTTTTCGTGGTACGCCACAACGCACTCCTACGCCAGGGGCGGGAGCGGTACGAATTGCTCGGCCTTAAAAACAGCTTTATTGAAGACGAGCGTGTAAATGACGTATCATCCAAGACAGCCTCGCTAGATAATCGCGTATCTTTTGGGGTTAGCCATCTCTCGGTGTGCTCGCATCGGGGGATGGCGTTATCTTAACTTCACACGGTCATACTGTGGCTCTTTTCCATGGTTAGTTTTCCGCGAGGGCTTTCATTGTTTGGGGCCTCGCGGATTGCATGATGACAATTAACGGTTTTGTTCTATATTTTTCTTTTGCTTTTATTCCCTTTTACCCTGCTTGCGCGGATTTTAAACTGAACGCTAGGGCAGCACCCGCTACCGTAATAGTTTTTTTTGAAGAGTGCAAATAAAATAAAGGTTTAAGCGCCTAAAAATAATACTGAATTTTAAGTTCTTTAGTGTTGTGCAATGGATGGATTAATTTTTACTTTTCTTAGTGGGGTGCCTTGTACGGTTTCTTATAAAAGATACTGAGGGATAAATTTATCTGGGCACAGGTGCGCTTTATATGGATGAAATTTTTGCGACAGAGCCTGGTGCTATCGGTCATGAGACTGTTCGCAACGCAATCATTAGTTATGCACTAAAATGGCGTTTTGCGGTTAGAAGTTTTTTAAGCTCTGTTGTAACTTGGCGACATCTTTTACACGCTGCTGTAGGATTGCGCGGGTTTGGTAGTCGTCTTCGGTTAATCGTATGCCGTGGCGCAAATGCTTTAATGCCTTAGCAAATACACCCTTGAGAATATAGTATTCTGCGCGCGCTTCGTGCACGCCAATAATATTACCGGCCAGGCCATGGGTCTCAGCCAATAAATACCAAACTGCCGGGTCGTTTCTGCGCAGCCGGCTGTGGCGCGTGAGGATACTTTCCGCGGTGAGGTAGTTGCCCGCTTTAAAGTGTGCATTGGCGAGCCCCATAATCAGTGCGTGTTCGTTAGGTTTTTGCTTCAGTGCACGCTGTAGCCGCTTGGTGGCACTGCTGTAATCCTGGCGGCTGAGATCGATCTCGGCGCGGGCAAGCATAAAGGCCGTATTGTTTGGTTCAGCATCTAATAGTGGCTGTAGGGTTTCCAGTGACATATCCGGCTTGCCGGCGGCAGTTTGCGCTAGAGCGAGGCCATAGCGGGCTGCGGCTTCATTGTCGTTTATGCCGTTTAACTCTGCTTGAAAGCGTTTTACGGCCTGTTGCGGTGTAGGCTCGGAGGCAACGCGAATGCGTGCGCGCATCAGATGGTATTCAGGATTGTCGCGCAATTTTGTTTTGGGCATTTGTCTGGCACGCTGCTTAGCATCGGCGATACGCCGTTCAGTGACCGGGTGCGAGAGCAAAAATTCCGGCGGCCGCTGATAGTAGCGGGTGGCTTTGTGCATCTGTTCGAACATTTTCCCTGCGGCCTGCGGGTCCATGCCTGACTTGGCCAGGGTTTCAATACCAATTCGATCAGCTTCCTGTTCGTTCTGCCGCGAGAAGCGCAAACGATTTTCTATCGAGGCGGCTTGTGTGGCGGCAAGGGCGGCAAAGCCAGCATCTCCACCAGTGGTAGCCATCAGCACCAGGGCCCCGAGTAGGCCAGCTAGGTTGGGCAGGGCGCTGTTGCGCGCCGCTTCAACGCCGCGGGCGTAGTGGCGCTGGCTTAGGTGCGCGAGTTCGTGGGTGAGTACCGAAGCAAATTGATCTTCGTTTTTGGCAAACAAAAACAGCCCAGAGTGAACGCCCACTACGCCGCCGGGGACGGCGAAAGCATTCATCGTGTTGTTATTCACTACCACCACACTGAGGTTTTTATCTTTCAGCGGGCTGTGTTGGGCCAGATTTTTTAATGTATTTTCTACATATTGCTGTAACAGTGGGTCGTCAGAGGTAGATACCTGGCTGCGAAACATGCGCAGCCACATCTGCCCTAGCTCTTTTTCTCTACCCAGAGATACCACACCGCTGCTGGCATCACCCAAGGTTGGAAGGAGGATGGGCTTTTGTTCTGATTGTGCGCTTGCGCCAATTGGTGCGCCGGCAACGAGCAGCCCCAACCCCAGGCTTTTAAGGGTACCCAGAAGGCGATGCCGAAAGCGTTGAAGCTCGGGGGAAATCGAAGATAGGGTTTTGCTTCTTTTATTCATTTTGGGCGTTGCTGAATTGTCAATAAGGATGGTAAGGCACATAGTACTCTGCAACTACATCATACAAAATTTTATTAACAAATCTTGTGATGTTGCAGCAAGTTGGAGTGATGTCGAAAGAAAAGGTTCTGTAGTCTGTGCCGGAGCACCGCTATAATGCACAGCATCACTCTATTCCCTCGGCTTACAATGGTTGCAGATACCTTTTTGGATAACGAGTTGGAATCTCATTGCTGGGAGTCTGCTGTTAGCATAGATGCTCGCGGCTTACCCTGCCCGCAACCGCTGTTGGCACTGCGCCGTGCGCTGCGAAACTCGGCGCCGGGTACTTTGCTGCGGATTCAAACGACTGACCCCGCATCCCAGCGCGACTTAGCTAGCTTTGCAAAACTGAGTGGACAGCCCCTGTTGCGGGTGGAAAAGCAGGATGGCGTGTTTAGTTTTTGGTTGCGCAGCAAACTATCATCCGCCAGCCCACAATAGCACAATGCTTGAATAACGGCTGTGCAAAAACGCTTGTCGTTAGTAAACGTTGAGAGCTGCGCTAAAGCCATAGATTTTCACCGTCTTATCTATGTAATAGAACCCTTTAAGAGAAAGCTGTATCCATGTTCGCGATTGTTAAGAGTTGGATTAATCGCTATTTCAGCCAGGAAGAAGTGGTACTGCTGGTGCTGCTGGTGCTGGTGGCTCTGGTGGGGTTGGCGACCCTTGGCAGCGTATTGGCGCCGGTGTTGGCTGCGCTGATTATCGCTTTTTTGCTGCAAGGTATGGTGGCGCGATTGGTGAGTTGGAAACTGCCCCATTGGCTGGCGGTATCACTGGCCTGCCTGGTGTTGGTGGGTACCTTGGCAGCATTGTTGCTAGTGGTGTTGCCGATTATTTGGCGGCAACTGGTGCGATTGTTTGCCGAATTGCCGAATATGATTGAGCAGGGGCAGCAATTGCTGTTGCTGTTGCCGGAACGTTATCCGAAATTCATTTCTGCTGCGCAGATAGACGGGCTTTTTAATGCTCTGGGACATGAAGTTGGTTCGGTAGGCCAGACATTGCTGACTTTTTCGTTAACCAATTTACCTATTTTGGCGGTGATACTTGTTTATCTGGTGCTGGTGCCGATTTTAGTATTCTTCTTTCTCAAGGATTCCGAAAAATTGCTCGGTTGGTGTGCATCCTTTTTGCCCAATGAACGGCCGATGTTGCGCCAGATTTGGCACGAAATGAATGATCAGGTTGCCAATTATGTGCGTGGTAAGGTCATTGAGATCGGCATTGCAGGGGCGGCCAGTTATATTGTTTTTCTGCTGTTGGGGGTCAATTATGCGTTGCTACTGGCCGCTGTAGTTGGACTCAGTGTGTTGATCCCCTTTGTCGGAGCCGCTTTGGCCACTGTTCCGGTGATGGCCATTGGCCTTTTTCAGTGGGGCTGGAGCAGTGAGTTTCTCTATCTCATTTTGGCATATGGGGTCATTCAGTTGATCGATGGCAATGTGTTGGTGCCCCTGCTGTTTTCGGAAACAGTCAATCTGCATCCGGTAGCCATTATTCTGGCGGTGTTGTTTTTTGGTGGAATTTGGGGCTTTTGGGGGGTCTTTTTCGCGATTCCCCTTGCCACGCTTTTAAAAGCTATTCTCAATGCTTGGCCTCATCAGCTTCAGCTGAAGGAAGCCCACAGTGAGGTTGTTGAACAAAACAGCCGACCCGACCAGGACCAATAAGGACAATCAGACAAAAGCTGCGTCAGTCACGCTATTTCGCTGCAGCTCAACCCCGGGAGCTTCTGCTACAGGTGCAATATCTTTGCTGGGGGCATACAATCTCCTTTTAATGCTCTGTTGCTAATATTGCCCTTTGGTAAAAAAGGCCTGCTGGCGGCGGGTCGCGGAGCCTCTGCAAGGGCATGGCTGCCGTGTCTCGCTGAGGCGATCAGACTTTTCGCTGTTGTCGATACAGGACTTCTGATGTTCGAACAAATTCCCCGCACTCGCCCCTGTACGCCGCTGTTGGATCAGATCGATGATCCGGCACAGTTGCGCGCCTTGACGGAGAAACAATTGCCGGTTCTCGCCGATGAATTGCGCGAGTTTCTGCTGTATTGTGTCGGTCAAACAGGCGGTCATTTTGGCGCTGGCCTCGGTGTAATCGAGTTGACCATCGCCCTGCACTATATCTATAACACGCCGGAAGACCGCCTGGTCTGGGATGTTGGGCACCAGACTTATCCCCACAAGATTCTCACCGGGCGCCGCGAGCAGATGCTCACTATGCGCCAGCAGGGCGGTCTGTCGGCATTTCCTAAACGTTCGGAAAGCCCTTATGACACCTTCGGTGTCGGTCATTCCAGCACCTCCATAAGTGCCGCTTTGGGGATGGCTTTGGGGTCGGCGGAGCAGCGCAAGACCATTGCAGTTATTGGCGATGGTGCCATGACTGCGGGGATGGCGTTTGAGGCTCTCAACCATGCTGCCCACACTGGTGAGGACATGGTAGTGGTGTTAAATGACAATCGCATGTCGATTTCAAAAAATGTTGGCGGTCTGGCCACGTATTTTGCGAAGATTCTCGCCAGCAAAGCCTATCTCAATATGCGCGAAGGCAGCCGCAAGTTACTCTCCGCTATCCCCGGTGCCTGGGCTTTTGCGCAGCGCACTGAGGAGCATGTTAAGGGTATGATTACCCCGGGAACCTTATTTGAAGAGCTGGGCTTTCATTACCTCGGTCCGCTCGATGGCCATAACTTGCCGAGCCTGGTGCATACGTTGCGCAACCTGCGCAATCAGCGTGGCCCCCAGCTGCTGCATATTGTCACCACTAAGGGCAAGGGATTCGGGCCTGCTGAAGCTGACCCGGTAGGTTACCATGCGCTGAATAAGCTAGAGCCGGAGCCCAGTGTTCAGGTGGCTGTGCCAGGTAAGCGCAAACTGATTAAATATCAGGATGTGTTTGGCCAGTGGCTGTGTGACATGGCGGCTGTTGACGATCAATTAATCGCAATTACTCCGGCCATGTGTGAAGGTTCGGGGATGCTTGAGTTTTCTCAGCGCTTTCCCCAGCGCTTTCACGATGTTGCCATTGCCGAGCAACATGCCGTCACCCTGGCGGCTGGGCTCGCTTGTGAGGGTAAAAAGCCGGTTGTGGCCATTTATTCCACGTTTTTACAGCGCGGTTATGATCAGTTGGTTCACGATGTGACGATTCAGAACCTCGATGTTACCTTTGCTATAGATCGCGCCGGCCCAGTTGGAGAGGATGGCCCCACCCATGCTGGCAATTTTGACCTCACGTATATGCGCTGTTTGCCGAACATGGTGATTGCCACTCCCAGTGATGAAAATGAGTGTCGCCAACTGCTCTACAGCGCTTATCAGCACGATGGCCCCGCTGCGGTACGTTATCCGCGCGGCACCGGCTTGGGCGTTGATATTGAGTCGCAAATGCAAGTCTTGCCGGTTGGTAAAGGCCGCCTAGTGTGTGAGGGCGATAAACACGATGTCGCCATTTTAAATTTCGGCACACTGTTGGCTCCGGCACTGGTTGTGGCGCAAAAGTTCGGAGCCACTGTGGTGGATATGCGTTGGGTGAAGCCGCTGGACGAAGCTTTGATCGAGCAGCTTGCCTGCAGCCATCGCTTGTTGGTAACGCTGGAAGAAAATACCGTTGCGGGCGGTGCTGGCAGCGCCTTGGGTGAGCACCTCAATCGTCTCGGTCTGTCGGCGCCATTGTTACAGCTTGGCTTGCCCGATACGGTCAGTGGCCAGGGTAAGCGCAGCCAATTGCTCTCTAAAGCTGGCCTCGATGCCCGTGGCATCGAAAAGCAGATTTGCCAACGCTTAAGCTTACTTAACGCAAAAGATAACCAGGGGCAGGTGGCTGTGTCATAAGCTCAGATGCAAGGCAATCCGCATCTATTAATAAAAACCGGAGAAGTACATTATGCTGTTTTCGCTTAAATCCAAATTGCCAGGGTTGCCCACTATCGCCGCAAGCTTGTTGATGGTTTGTGCCAGTTTTAGTCAGGCCATGGAGCAACAGGCTTTTGAACAGGCTATGGACGGGTTGCCGAAGGGAAAAGCAAGTGTCGCTAGCCGATTAAAAGCGCTACAGGATTTACGTTATCGCTGGATAATGGAAAGTTATCCAGAAGCGGCTACGTTTGAGGGTTACCGCGCTGTTGAGCGCAACTGGAGCGATGTATCAGCGGCAGGTATGGCGCGGCGCAAAGCGCAGACGCGCACATTATTGACCTTCAGCCGCCAGCTCGATAAGGGAAAATTAACACCAGAGCAGCAGTTAGATTACCAGCTGTTGTACCAAGACCTGCTGCTGGAGGTAAAGGGGTTTCAATTTCCCCAGCATTTGTTGCCTATCAACCATATGAGTGGTATCCAGCGCAACATACCCAGTGTCCTGGGGGCCATGGCCCAAGCAAACTTTGAAGATTACCAAACCATTCTGGCGCGACTTGAAAAATTGCCAACACTGGTGCAACAGACCCAGGAGTTGATGACGACAGGTCTAAAACAAAAGTTAACGCCGCCACAAATTACTTTGCGAGATTTGCCGGCACAGCTGCGGGCTTTGATTCCCTCCGACGCAAAGCAAAGTCCACTGTTGAAAACTTTTTATCAAATGCCAACGAGCATCAGCGCCGCTGAGCAAGCTGCATTGCAAAGGCGCGCCGAAACCCTCTATCGCAAAGCACTGGTGCCGGTGTGGCGGGAGCTGGCTGAATTCATAGAGCGCCAATACATACCCGGAGCGGTTACCGATACGGCTTTTACCAACATGCCCGATGGCATGCGTTGGTATGCGCACCGAATACGCAACGAAACCACTACATCTCTGAGTGCGGAGGAAATTCATCAACTGGGACTGATTGAAGTAGAGCGCATCCGCAAGGAGATGGAATCGATTATCAGAAAAATGGAGTTTGACGGCGATTTTAAGGCTTTTACAGAATTCCTGCGCACTGACCCCCGGTTCTATCACAGCAGCAAACAAGAGCTGATGGCCCATTACAGGGATATAGCCAAGCGCATCGACGGTGAGCTGCCACAGCTGTTTGGCTTGCTGCCGCGCCTGCCTTACGGGGTTAAGCAAATTCCTAGCTATGCGGAAAAGTCTCAGACCACTGCCTATTACATGCCGGGTTCTATCGAGGCGGGGCGCGCCGGGGTTTTCTTTGCTAATACCTATAACCTCAACAGTCGCCCCATCTGGGAGATGGAAGCGCTGACTGTACACGAGGCTATGCCTGGACACCATTTGCAAATCGCGCTGGCACAGGAACAGAGCAACTTGCATCCTCTGCGTCGCTATAATCACTACACGGCCTTTGTGGAGGGCTGGGGGCTCTACTCCGAAAGTCTCGGCTATGATTTGGGATTGTATCGTGATCCCTACAGTGAATTCGGTGCACTTACGTTTGATATGTGGCGCGCGGTGCGGTTGGTGGTGGACACTGGCATGCATCAGCTGGGCTGGACTCGCCAGCAGGCGATTGATTATTTTGCTGCTAATAGCGCCAAACCTCTTCATGACATCACGGTGGAAATTGATCGCTACTTGGTGTGGCCAGGGCAGGCATTGGCCTACAAAATCGGCCAGTTGAGGATCAAAGAGTTGCGCCAGCGTGCAGAAAAAGCTTTGGGCTCCAAATTTGATATTCGAGCCTTCCACGATCAATTATTAGGTGCTGGTTCGGTGCCGTTGACGGTGCTGGAGGCGCGTATGAATCAGTGGCTGAAGAGTCAGGAGCAGGCGTTGGCAAAACAATGGGTAGCGAGTTGAAGCCAGTTGGTGAACGCTTCTTTGGTTGTTAATAATTGCGGCGGATAATGTAGTCCGCCAGTGCTTGCAATAATCGGGTATCGCCGCCAAGCCGACTGAGCGCAGCAGAGGCGCCATCATGTAACTTCTGGGCCTTGCTATGGGCGCCATCGAAGCCCAACAGTGAGATATAGGTGGGTTTTTTGCGCGCAGCATCGGCACCTTGAGCTTTACCCAGGGTATCGGTATCGGTGGTAACATCGAGAATGTCGTCTTGTACCTGAAAAGCGAGGCCGATAGCTTTGGCATACTCATTAATGGCCATTCGTTGGTGGCTATTGGCATCGCTAATTAATGCGCCCATGCGCGCAGCAGCAGAAATTAGGGCACCGGTTTTAAGTTGGTGCATTTGTTGTAATTGCGCCAAATCCAGCACTTTGCCCACGGCGGCTAGATCCATCGCCTGCCCGGCAACCATGCCTCGCACGCCGCTGGCATTGGCGAGTTCGCTGAGTAGCTGGAGTTTTAGTTGATCGCTGTGGGGCGCATTTAGCAACAGCTCGAAGGCTTGGGTTTGCAATGCATCACCGGCGAGAATGGCGCTTGCCTCATCAAATTGAATATGACAAGTGGCGCGCCCTCGGCGCAGGTCATCGTTGTCCATTGCCGGTAGGTCATCGTGGATCAATGAGTAGGCGTGGATGCATTCCAGTGCGGCGGCGGCGCTATCGCAATTATCGAGGATCTCTGGGCCGGCGAAGGTAGAGGCGACAGCATAAACCAGGGCTGGGCGCAGCCGCTTACCGGGCCCCAGGGCGGCGTAACGCATGGCGGCTATCAAGGTGTTTGCTGTTGAATTGCTTAATGCAGCGTCAATAGTCGCTTCTACACGGGTGCTGGAACTACTTAAAAGTTCTTGGAGCTCTGAGGTGGCGCTCGGTTGTGTAGCCGCCGTCATCTAGGGTTGTTCTCCAGAGGGCTCATCATCGCTCAAGGCATCGGTATCAAACGATCGCTCCTCTAGAGTGCCACTCTCTTCGATCAATAGTTTGACTTTCTGTTCGGCACTGGCAAGTTTTTGCTGACACTCCCGCGTGAGTTTGATTCCGCGTTCAAAATCGGCCAGCGCTTTTTCCAAGGGAAGATCGCCGGCTTCGAGGTGCTCTACTAACTGCTCCAGCTCCTCCAGAGTTTGTTCAAAGGATGGATTTTGCTTTTTTGCAGTCATGCTGAAACTCTTCTAATGCTAGTGCGCGACAACCTTACCCGTTGCTTGCCAAGTGGTCAATCGGAGCCTTGTTCCCGGTTGAGCAGGTAGTGAGCTAAGGCACGTTTTTGATTGGCATTGAATCCATAATTGGGCATTGGGGGTGTGGGCGTATCGAAATAATCTGCCAGCTGTTGTAAGGAATAGTTGGCGGTTAGATTGCGTAATGGTACTTGTTGGCGATGACATTGGGCACAGCCGCGCAGCTGGTAAAGCTGTTCACCCTGAGTGGCCGCATCGAGGTCAATTGTCACTTTATTGGCTGGCCCAGCGTCATTCTTCTGGGCCGGAGGTTGGCGACCGGAAGGTACGGCTGCGTTGCCGCTACTCGGGCTCAGGCGATAAATAGCGCCTGCGTGGTCGTCAGAGATATAGATATTGCCGTTGGTATCTTCACCAATGGCCACGGGGCGACCGTATACTTTTTTGCCATTAGCGCCGAGAAAACCCCATAAAAAATCCCGTTGTTGGATGCTGCCATCTTTTTGCCAATGGAGAGAGACTACCTTGTAACCATCTTTTTTGTCGCGATTCCAGGAGCCGTGCAGCGCCACCAACGCAGCGCCCCGGTAGTCACGGGGCTGTTGTGGACTGCGTAAAAACTGAATGCCGAGGGGTGCGTTGTGGGCGGGGAATTCGTGCACTGGCGCCAGCGAGTTGCTGATTTTTGCCGCAATATCGCCATCTGCATTGACACCGAAATCTGGATCGGGGATTTTTTGACCATTGGCATAGGGCCAGCCGTAGAATCGGCCCTCTTCAATTTGGTTCAGTTCACAGCTTGGAAAATCGTTGCCGAGCCAGTCGCGACCATTGTCAGTGGCGTAGAGGGCTCCATCTTTTGGCGACCAATCGAAACCCACACTATTGCGTAACCCGGTTGCATAAATTTGTAAATTGCTGCCATCGGGTTTGAAACGCATAATAGTTGCACGCTGTGGATCGGTTTCAATGCAAACATTGCAGCTGGAGCCGCTGGAGAGATATATCCAGCCATCGGGGCCCATGCCGATAGTTTTTGTCCAATGATTGCCGGTGTCCGCAAGCCCTTTAACAATTGTTTCGTAACTGCCGGCAAGCCGGCCATCGGTGTGATCGAAGGCTACCCGGCTGACGCTATTGCTTTCAGCGATATATAGCCAGTCTTCGTGGAGCAGTAATCCATGGGGGCGATTTAGATTGGTGATTAGGTTCCGCTGGGCATCGCTTTGGCCATCACCATTGTCATCAGCTCGGAGCAAACTGATTTTACCGAGTTTGGGTTGTGAAACCAGCAGATCGCCCCGTCGGGTAACCGCCATAAACCGTGCGTTGGGCACTTGGTTGCTGAAAAGATCAAACTTGAAATCCGCGGGCAACTGTAAGCTTGGGGCAATAGCTGTTCCATCTGTACCCATTTTTGCCGGTTGCTTATAGAGGGCATTGACAGTGGTGGGTGTGAATAAAAAATAACTGAACAACATTATCGGTAAGCCGATAGCAAAACTTAAAGCATATTTGGTAGAAGTACTCATGGTGTAGCCCAACCCTGGTAAATAAGGGAGTTTCATTAGCCTTTATGGTGTGTTTCGGTTAACCGGATGTGCAACTTGTTGTTTGCCTGACTGCTTTCGCCTGTTTGTAGGTTATTTCTCACAAAAATTTACTCCAGCTGCCATTTTCTTATTTTACGTAATCATCATACTACAGGTGAAGGGATGCAAAAGGGACTGCGCCGGTAGCCTAAAGGATCTAGGTCAGGTGTTGTAGGATGCACCGCTCTGGCCGGAATGCCTGAGCGGTGTTTTAGTTTAATAGGGTTATCATCCTAGAAACCGCAGTTGAATCACGCAAGTCTGCACAAGTGTTTGATGCAATCATCCAGTCTATCGTAATGCCCGCGCTGGGTTTGCCTGTGCTTTAATATCTCTTACAGGCTTCCGCCTACTTTCGAATATGATAAGCATGAGGTGTCTAATGGCTGTAAAAAAACATGGGTTTTCTGTTGGTATTGATCGAGATGGTAACACCCTGTGCTTATCTCTATGCATCAAAGGCAGGCTGGTTCATGAAGATTACCAGTTGTTGACGTCGTTGCTGGATAATGCCGTCGCTGGGCTCGATCATCCTCGTATTAATGTTTTGATGGATATGACCGAGCTCGAAGGCTGGGAGATGCGCGCGGCCTGGGATGACCTAAAGCTGGGTCTTCAGTATGGCCAACAATTTCAGCGTATTGCTATGGTGGGCAATCGCCGCTGGCAGCAAGTAGCGGCTAAGCTCGCCTCTTGGTTTATCGGTGGTGAAGCGCAGTTTTTTGAGCAGCAGGCTCCTGCGTTGGAATGGTTAAATCAGCGCGTTTAGTAACTGGCGCGGCCCTTATTAGTAGGCCGTGCCTGGATAATAAGCAGCACGGCCGTTAGTAATTATTACTGCAATTCTGGCGGTAGAGAGGCAGCTTGTTGCTGGCGATATTCAGCATTGTATAGCGCTCTACTGTCGAAACCGCGAGGATCTGATTTTTCAAATAACCCCAGAGACAATTGATCCACCAGGCTGCGCTTACCTGCGCTGGCATAATATTCGTAGTTGTAGTTGCCATTGTTCTCGAGCGCCGGGTGCTGTGGGTAGTTGGTCCGCAGCACGACCAGGGCAGACTCCCCCAGTTCTGGCATGTCCAGTAGATGATAGGCCTGTACCATGACTGCGAGGGCATCGGGAACAGAAGGTGTTTGTTGAAAGTTTTCCACTACAAAGCGGCCGCGGTTGGCGGCGGCCAGGTAGGCGCCGCGCTTGAAATAGTAGTTGGCGACATGTATTTCGTACCGTGCCAGCAGATTGCGCAAGTGGGTCATACGCTTTTGGGCGTCTGGCGCATAACGACTGTCGGGGAAGCGGGAGATCAACTGGGTAAAGAAAGCGAAGGATTCGCGCGCTGAGCCGGGGTCGCGACGGGTCAAATCTGTGGGCAGAAAGCGCTCAAACAGGCCGGCACCTTCAGTAAAAGAGGCCAGACCCTTCATGTAATAGGCGTAATCCACATTGCGATGCTGCGGGTGGAGACGTATAAAGCGGTCGGCAGTGGCAATGGCTGCATCGTTTTGGTAATCGCGGTAGTAGGCGTAGATCAGCTCCAGCTGAGCCTGTTCGGCATAGTTGCCAAACGGAAAGTTATCCTCCAGAGCGCGCAAATTTTTGATCGCAAGTTCCCATTGGCTGGATTTTAGCTGGCTCTGGGCCTGTTGATAAAAAGCTTGTTCGTTGCGGTCGCCGGCTGGCAAGCCCTCATCGTTCTCTTGATTACTGGCGCAGGCCGTTAGAATCGCCGTCAATACCGCCAATAGCGTTATTTTCCAGGCCCGCAGGGCTCTTTGCTCTACCATTATTTCTCTCTACCTTTAAACTAGCAGTTGGCTATTTAACCATAGTGATCAGTGTATTGTCCCGCCTTTATGGACTTATTGACCTCGGCATGGGGCCGCGCAAGCGGGTTGTTGCCATTTTTAGTCCCGGCCACGGGTAAAACTTTGCCCCAGTTGTAGATCCTATTCCATGAGCAATCAAATAAAACTCGAAATTCAAGTGCCCGCCCGTTGTGCCGGACATCGCTTTGACCAGGTAGCAGCGGAATTAATTCCCGATTATTCTCGCGCGCGGTTACAACAATGGATAAAAAGTGGGCAATTGACCTTAAATGGGCGTAGTGCCCGGCCCAAAGAAAAGCTATTTGGCTGTGAGTGGTTGCAATTAAACGCAGAATTGGAGCCTCAGGGGGTTTGGCGGGCCCAGGCTATAAAATTTGAGGTGGTTTATGAGGATGACAGCCTGCTAGTTGTGAACAAACCAGCAGGTCTTGTAGTGCATCCTGCCGCGGGTAACCCTGATGGCACCTTACTCAATGGCTTGTTGCACCAGCGCCCGCAGCAACAACAGATTCCGCGAGCGGGTATAGTGCATCGACTAGATAAAGATACCAGCGGCTTGATGGTTGTGGCCAAGACCCTTGTGGCACAGACGCACCTTGTGGCTCAGCTCAAGGCGCGTAGTGTTACCCGCCAGTACGATGCCATTGTACAGGGCATAGTGCGGGGTAGTGGCACGGTGGACGCGGCTATAGGCCGTCATCGACAAAACCGCTTAAAAATGGCGGTAATCCCAGGAACTGGGAGTAAACCGGCCATCACCCATTATCGCGTGCAGCAGTGCTTTCGTGCCCACAGCCTGTTGCGCTGCCAGCTGGAGACTGGCCGTACCCATCAGATTCGGGTGCATATGGCGCATATACAACATCCGCTGGTGGGTGACCCCGTGTACGGTGGGCGTGGCAAGTTGCCCGCGCAAACTAAGCTAGCTTTGGCCTCCGCTTTACAATCTTTTCCACGCCAGGCGCTACATGCCGCTGAGCTGGCTTTAATTCATCCACGCAGTAATGAGCGTATGCACTGGTGTGTGCCGATGCCGGAAGATATGCAGCAACTACTTACGTTTTTGTGTGCTGATGCAGGCGTGAACTCACTGGGAAGCTAATTTGTGACTGCCAAAAACTATTTATTTCCACATTGGCCTGCGCCATCCAGAGTGCATGCTGCGTGCACGCTGCGCAATGGTGGCTGCAGCGAGGGTGCTTACAGAGACTTTAATCTCAGTGACGCTGTTGGTGATAGTGCTCAAGCGGTAGCCGCCAATCGCCAGAAGTTACATCGGGAGCTCCAGTTGCCTGCTAGGCCCCAGTGGTTGAAGCAGATCCATGGGAATAAAATCATTGTTGCCGAGGCGGATGGTGAGCTGCGCACCGGCGACGCCAGTTTTAGCTGCGATGCGGGCGTAGTTTGTGCTGTGCTCACCGCAGATTGTTTGCCATTATTGATTTGTGACCGATCTGGCACACGAGTGGCGGCAGTACACGTTGGTTGGCGAGGTTTAGTGGGCGGTATTGTGCGCAACAGTATTGCAGAGCTCGGTGTTGCGCCTCGGGAGCTGTTGGTGTGGCTGGGCCCGGCCATTGGCCCGCAACAGTTTGAAATCGGAGTGGATGTGCTGGAGGCCAGCTTTGACAGTGCGCTTAACAGTGCACATGCCTCAGCTATCGCCCAGTGTTTTGTGCCTCATCAGCAAAAACCATTGCATTTTCTTGCTGATCTCTATGGCCTTGCCCGCGCGGAATTGTTGCAACTGGGGGTGACAGAGATATACGGTGGAGGTCTTTGTAGCCTGTCTGATCCAAAACACTTTTATTCCTACCGCCGCGACGGCAAAACTGGACGTATGGCGTCATTAATTTGGCTCGACTGATCGCTATTTTCTCTTTGCCCTCATTCATCATCCCGCCCTATTGAAAACGTCGGTGCCGCCCGCAGCTACTTACAAAGCACTAGACTTTAGTAGCCGCTGCCATTGCGCAGGCTCAGGCCCATAGCTGTGTGCCTATTGACATGATCTTTAGAGGAAACTGGCAGTATGCGAATAGACAGAATGACCAATCCGTTGCAAACCGCAATCGCCGATGCGCAATCTATTGCTGTAGGGCGGGATCACAACCAAATATGCCCGGAGCATTTACTGTTGGCACTGTTGGACCAGTCTGGCGGCAGTGTGACCGCCTTCTTGTCTCAGGCGGGCTTTAATATCAATGGGTTGCGCAATGACCTGGCAAAGCGGCTCGATAATCTGCCCACCATGAATTCGCCGACCGGTGATGTGGGGATGTCCCAGGAGCTGATGCGATTATTAAATTTAGCCGATAAACAATCACAGAAAAATGGTGATAGTTTTATTGCCAGTGAAACGGTATTGCTAGCAGCCTTTGACCCTGCAGCAGGGGAAGTGTCGAAAATACTCAATGCCCAGGGCGATGTTAAACAGCTACAGGCCGCCGTGGATAAAATTCGCGGAGGAGAAACGGTGGATGACGCTCAGGCGGAAAATGCGCGTCAAGCGTTAGATAAATACACCCTGGATCTTACCGCTAGCGCCGAAGCGGGCAAACTCGACCCGGTGATCGGCCGCGACGATGAAATACGTCGTACTATTCAAGTATTACAGCGGCGCACTAAAAACAATCCGGTGCTGATCGGTGAACCGGGGGTGGGAAAAACCGCGATCGCCGAAGGGCTGGCCCAACGTATTATTAATGGCGAAGTTCCAGAAGGTTTGAAAAATCGACGGCTGTTATCTCTGGATCTCGGGGCACTGTTGGCTGGGGCAAAGTTTCGCGGTGAATTTGAAGAACGCCTGAAGGCAGTATTGAAAGAATTGTCTAAGCAGGAGGGCCGGGTTATTTTGTTTATCGACGAACTTCACACCATGGTGGGTGCGGGCAAAGCAGATGGCGCTATGGATGCCGGTAATATGCTAAAGCCAGCACTGGCTCGTGGCGAACTTCATTGCGTGGGTGCCACTACCTTAAATGAATACCGGCAATACATCGAAAAAGATGCAGCGCTGGAGCGGCGCTTTCAGAAGGTACTGATCGAGGAGCCCAATGAAGAGGATACCATTGCCATATTGCGAGGTCTCAAGGAACGCTATGAAGTGCACCATGGGGTAGATATAACCGACTCTGCCATTATCGCTGCAACCAAGTTGTCACAACGCTACATCACTGATCGACAGTTGCCAGATAAAGCCATTGACTTGATTGACGAAGCCGCCAGTCGGATTCGCATGGAAATAGACTCTAAGCCAGAATCCATGGATAAGCTGGAGCGGCGGCTTATCCAACTGAAAATAGAGAGAGAAGTCGTCAAAAAGGATAAAGATGATGAGGGCGCCAAAAAACGCCTAAGTAAGCTAGAGGAAGAGATCGCTCAGGTGGAAAGAGAGTATTCCGATTTGGAGGAGGTCTGGAAAGCTGAAAAAGCCCAATTGGCAGGAAGCCACGACATCAAAAATAAGCTAGAACAAGCTAAGCTGGATATGGAGGCAGCAAAACGCGTCAGCGATTTAACGCGGATGTCGGAATTGCAGTACGGCATCATCCCCGATCTGGAAGCGCAGTTAAAGGCGGCCGACAAGGCCAGCGCTGAAGGAGGGGGCAATGAGGACAAGCCGCGGCTATTGCGCAATAAGGTAACCGCCGAAGAGGTGGCAGAAGTGGTGGCTCATTGGACCGGTATTCCAGTGTCTAAAATGCTAGAGGGTGAGCGTGAAAAGCTACTTACTATGGAGGCAGCACTACATCATCGGCTCATTGGTCAGGATGAGGCAGTGCAAGCAGTAGCCAATGCGGTGCGCCGTTCCCGTGCGGGTCTGTCTGACCCCAGTCGGCCCAGTGGCTCTTTTTTGTTTCTTGGCCCCACTGGTGTAGGCAAAACGGAATTATGTAAGGCCTTAGCGGAATTTTTATTTGATACTGAGGATGCAATGGTGCGCATCGACATGTCCGAGTTTATGGAAAAACACTCTGTATCAAGATTGATTGGTGCTCCCCCGGGCTATGTGGGTTACGAGGAGGGGGGCTATCTCACTGAAGCGGTACGTCGCAAACCCTACTCGGTATTGCTGCTGGATGAGGTGGAGAAGGCCCATGGGGATGTGTTTAATATTTTGCTGCAAGTATTGGAAGACGGCCGCCTGACGGATGGCCAGGGGCGCACGGTGGATTTTCGCAACGCGGTTGTGGTGATGACCTCAAACCTCGGTTCAGATTTGATACAAAAGTTTGCCAGTAGCAAAGATGACGATGAATTGGATAGCGAAATTCATTATCGACAGATGAAAAGCTCGGTTATGCAAGTGGTGGGAGAGTATTTTCGTCCGGAATTGATTAATCGCATCGATGAGGTGGTGGTCTTCCATCCATTGAATGCCAGCCAGGTGCGCTCGATTGCCAAAATTCAGCTTGAATCGCTGCGTTCCCGCCTGGCGGAGCGGGAGGTAAAGCTGGAAGTATCGGCGCCGTTACTAGATAAGCTTTCCGAGGTGGGATTTGATCCGGTTTACGGTGCACGGCCACTAAAGCGCGCGTTACAGATGTGGTTAGAAAATCCACTGGCACAGGCTGTATTGGCCGGGAAATATCATCAGGGTGATACGATACACGCTGATCTTGGAGAGGATAAAGCAGTTTTCAGTTGAAAATTTGAGGTTGCCAATTAGCGAATGGAGGGGTGGGCATTTGATTCCGTAATTGAGGTTTGAATTGAAGTGGAATTAAGCAGTGGCCGTAATTAATCAGATCCTCAACAGAAAAATGTTATTTATGCTGCTCGGGTGCCTACTGGTATTCGGCGGTATTTTCGGCTTTAAGCTGTTTGTTAAAGCAAAGATTAATGAGGCATTGGATAATATGCCTCTGCCGGCGGCCACGGTGACTTCCGCTACGGTTAGATTACAGAAATGGCCCCGCGAGCTTGCTTCTGTCGGCACCCTGCGCGCAGTAAATGGAGTCGATGTTACCACTCAAGGCCAGGGTGAAGTCTATGCGATTCATTTTGAATCCGGCCAGCAGGTCGCCAAAGGTGATTTGCTGGTAGAGCTGTTAGATGAACCTGGTTACGCGCAGTTGGAAGTGTTGCGCGCTGCATTGCGCTTGGCCAAACGTGACTACGAGCGCACCAAAACCCTACTTGCAAGTGGGGTTACCACTGTGGAAAACATGGATCAGGCCCAAAGCACACTAGAACAGGCTTCCGCAAATGTCGAGGAGCAGCGTGCGAAGATCAAGCAACTTAAAGTTGTAGCGCCTTTTTCCGGCCAATTGGGCATTCGTCAAGTGGACCTCGGGCAGAATCTCAAGCCGGGAGATCCGGTCGTCAATTTACAGCAGCTGGATCCTATTTATGTCGACTTCTCGCTGCCGGAGCAAAATTATTCCCAGGTGGCCACAGGCCAGACCGTCAATTTGAGCAATAGTGCCTTCCCCAATGAAAGCTTTAGCGGAAAAATTACCGCAATCAATCCGCAAATAGATTCTGCCAATAGAACCTTCTTGTTACAAGCGACATTGGGTAATGCAAACTTTAAGCTGCGTCCGGGTATGTTTTCGGACGTGGAAGTGGTGCTGGAAGGGGATCGTCAAGTATTAATTATACCGCGCACAGCTATCAGCTATGCGCCCTATGGCAACTCAGTATTTGTGCTTCAAAAAAATAAAAAAAATGACGGTTTGATAGCAGTTAAACGCTTTATCCAAACGGGTGAGGAACGCGGGGACCTGGTGGAAATTACCAAGGGTCTTAAGGCTGGGGAGGTAGTTGCCAGCAGCGGGCTGATAAAGTTGCGCAACGAAGGCTCAGTAATTATTAATAATAAAAACCCGCCGCCGGAAAATGTAGCACCGAAACCTGAAAACAGCTAAGGAGAAAAAATTTTAAATATTTTCGAATATTGTAGCTCGATTTAACCTGGAGCACTGATTGAATTTTACTGAAATTTTTATTCGCAAGCCTGTGCTTGCCAGTGTCATTAGCCTATTCATATTTCTTCTGGGGTTACGTGCGGCGAGTGAGCTCAGTGTGCGGCAGTACCCAAAATTGGAAAACGCTGTAATTACAGTTACCACGGTTTACGTGGGGGCAGATGCGAATCTGGTTCAAGGCTTTATTACTACACCATTGGAACAGGAAATTGCCACTGCCGATGGTATTGATTATTTGGTGTCCACCAGTGTGCTTGGTACTTCGGTTATTCAGGCTTATATCCGCTTAGATTTTGATGCTAATGAGGTGCTTACAGAGATAGTTGCCAAGGTCAATAAATTGCGCAGTGAGTTGCCAGATGAATCGGAAGATTCCACGGTGGATTTGGCAGTAGGTGAGACCATTTCTGCGATGTATCTCTCTTTTTCTTCAGATGTTCTCGATAATAATCAAATAACCGATTATCTCACCCGTGTAGTTCAACCAAAATTATCCACCATCGCCGGTGTTCAGCGCGCAGAGCTATTGGGGGATCGTACTTTTGCTATGCGTATTTGGTTGAAGCCGGATGCAATGGCAGCTCTTGGTGTTACACCTGGAGATGTCAGCACAGCTTTGCGACAGAACAATGTGTTATCGGCAGTCGGTACCACCAAGGGAACCCGGGTGGCGATGGATATTTCCGCAGCAACTGATATTTCATCTGCCAAAGACTTTCGTCGTTTGGTGGTGCGAGCGGATGGTGATCGTATAGTGCGGCTAGAAGATGTCTCTGAGATAGAGCTGGGCTCGGAATCCTATACCACTTCGGTGTCCTTTAATGGCAGCAAAGCAACTTTTTTTGGCATTCAGGTGGCGCCGGATGCCAATGTATTGGATGTAATTAAGCGGGTACATAAAAAGCTTGATAACGAAATTTTTCCTCAGCTCCCAGAGGGAATCAAAGCCCATATTCCCTACGACAGTACCGAGTATATTCAAGATTCAATTAATGAAGTTATAAAGACGATTATTGAAGCCATATTGATCGTTATTGTGGTGATCTACTTGTTTATTGGTTCGCTGCGCAGTGTCATTATCCCGGCAATAGCCGTGCCGGTATCCATGGTGGGCGCGTTGTTTTTGATGTTGTTAATGGGTTTCACTATTAACCTTTTAACCTTATTGGCGATGGTGTTGGCTATTGGTATTGTCGTCGATGATGCAATTATTGTACTGGAAAATGTGCATCGTCATATTGAGGATGGGTTGACACCACTAGATGCAGCCATTGTTGGTGCGCGCGAACTAGCTTGGCCGGTCGTGGCGATGACCACCACCTTGATCGCAGTATATTTGCCAATTGGCTTTCTCGGTGGACTAACCGGTACTCTGTTTGTGGAGTTTTCTTTCGCTCTTGCCGGTGCTGTATTGTTATCCGGTGTGGTGGCCCTTACTTTGTCACCAATGATGGCTTCAAAATTGCTACATGGTCATAATAATCAAAGTAATACGCGTTTGGAGGATTGGCTTGAGAATAAATTTAATCGTCTGAGGTTAGGTTATCAGCACAAGTTGCACTCTGCTTTGAATAATCGCTTAGTAATTTTAGTATTTGGAATGATAGTTCTTATTAGTTGCTATTTTTTATTTATCACCTCTCCTAGTGAATTGGAGCCAAAAGAGGACCGTGGATTTATTTTCAGTATTATTAGTGCGGACCCTTACGCGACATTGGATTATATGGAACAGTATACCAATGAACTGGTTACTATTGCCGAGCGCACTCCCGAAGTTGAAAATTTATTTTTACTAAATGGCGTTGGTGGATCTGGCGATGCCAGCAATAGTGCTATTGCCGGTTTTGTATTAAAACCCTGGACCAAGCGCAATAAAAATACGATGGAAACGCAGAGTGTTCTTAACGAAGAAGCTGGAAAGATTGCCGGCCTTCAGGTGGCCACAGTGGTACCACCGAGCCTGCCTACGGCGGGCGGCAACTTACCAGTGGAGTTTGTGATTGGTTCTACTGGTGCAGTAGAAAGCTTAGAGCAGCTCTCTAATCAAATTATGCAGCGCGCGTTAGAGAGTCGTAAATTTATTTTTGTAGACTCGGATTTAAAAATCGATAAGCCGAAAGTTTCAGTGGAAATAGATCGAGATAAGGCTGCAACTATGGGGATTACTATGACAGAAATTGGTACTGAACTCGGTGCCATGCTCTCTGGCGATTATTCAAATCGTTTTGCGTTGGATAATCGCAGCTATAAGGTAATCCCGCAAGTTGTTCGTGTTGATCGCCTCACTGCCGCTCAGTTGAAGCAATACTACATCCGTAGTGGCACTAGTAATACCAGAAATAATGACAACGCCAACACCGTTGCCAGTACCAATCAGAGTGCCGGTATCAACAACAATCTCAGTGCTAATGGTGATTTGGTGCCGCTTGCAACCTTGGTAAAATTGAAACCGTTGGTAGAGCCGCAGTCATTAAAGCATTTTCAGCAATTAAATGCGGTGACAATTTCTGGAGTGCCACGACCAGGCGTTACCTTGGGAGAGGCGCTGGCAGTGATGGAGACTGCCGCAGAGGAGCTATTACCGCCTGGTTATACGGTAGATTATGCAGGGCAGTCGCGTCAATTTAAAACCGAAGGTTCTAAATTGGTGGCGACCTTTTTCTTTGCGCTGGTGGTTATCTATTTGGTCTTGGCAGCGCAGTTTGAATCCTGGCGCGATCCCATCATTATGTTGGTAACTGTACCAATGAGTGTGTGTGGGGCGATGATCTTTGTGAGCCTGGGTTTGACTACGCTGAATATTTATACTCAAGTTGGCTTGGTGACTCTGATCGGAGTAATTTCCAAACACGGTATTTTAATAGTGGAATTTGCCAACAAGTTACAATTGCAAGGGCACAGTAAGCGCAAAGCAATTGAGGAAGCTGCCGCTATCCGATTGCGTCCAGTGCTGATGACCACCGCTTCACTGGTGTTGGCAATGGTGCCGCTGTTACTGGCATCAGGCCCCGGTGGCGGTGCACGTTTTGCACTGGGGCTGGTAGTGGCTACGGGGATGACGATCGGCACTGTATTTACGTTGTTTGTGCTGCCGGCAATGTATTTATACCTGGGGCAAGACTACCACGCTGGAGGTGCCGAATATGGGGAGGCTGCATAAAGGTAATCAAGTGATACAAAAAAATTGTGGCAGAGGTCAACGTCGACTTTAATAGTTTTTGAATGGGCTTCAGTTGTAACAGCCACCGCTAGGGCGAGAGGGCACGAACCCAAATATTACGAAAACTCACAGTATTGCCATGATCTTGTAATTGAAGTGGCGCACAACCGTGAGCCTTGTAGGTGGGTAAGCCAATATTCTCTGTAGTGCCTTGAAGCTTCGCGTGATTTTGAACTACAGCGCCATTGTGCAGCAGGGTTATATAACCGGGCGTCTGGAGGCTATTGCCTTTAAAGACAGGGGATTTAAAAATAATGTCGTATTCTTGCCATTCACCCGGTCGGCGCGCTGCGTTTACCAACGGAATATATTGTTTATATATACTCCCCGCCTGGCCATTTACATACGTTCTATTGTTGTAGGAATCTAAAATCTGCACTTCATAACGCTGCTGAAGAAAGATTCCGCTGTTGTTGCGCTCTTGGCTCACCATTTTTTTTTCAGGTGGTGGCACTTTCCACTCAACGTGAAGTTGAATATCACAATAATTCTGTTTGGTCTTAATGTCACCGGTACCCGGCGCAACGGTGAGCACACCATCTTGCAGCAACCAATTTGCCGTGCCATTTTTTACCGACTCCCAATGAGATAAATCTTTGCCAAGTAGAGACGTAGCGTCAGAGGGGAGGGAATTTTTTTCAGCAGTAATCACCGGCGGCACTGGTTCCCATACTTCGGTTTTTGCCGCCTGTTGTGCGTGAGTAAGAGGTTTGGTGTCTTGCGCCATAATCTGTGGGGACAATGCTAAAATAGCAGCGATAAGGGTTGCAGTCTTTGTGAACTTCATTTGTTTGCCTCTTTATTTTTATCTGTACATGAGTGAAAGTTCACTCATGTCGCCCATGCTCTATCGCCTTTTTTATAAGATAGCGCACCGTCGTAACGACCGGGAGTGGCCACATAGCGCAATACTTTATTTGCGCCTTCTTTGGAAGTAAAAAATCCGTATAAGGTTAATTGTTTTAACAGTGTGAAGTAATGTGGGGTAAATTCATCGGTGCCCGGTTCCCATTTGCTGGGCTTCTCAGTTGCGATGTGATAATGTTTTCCTTGGTTATGGGCTTTGGCCTCACTGTCCAAGGCTTGGAACAAGGTATTTCTTTGCGTTGGTGTGAGTAGTAAAAATTCTTTTTTAAATTCAAGCTTGCTGCGTGTTTGGATTTTTGTAATGCCATCTTTAAATATTTTTTGTAGCTTTGAAGTATAACAATCAGCCACCAATATGGCCATAATTTGGCCTACATTAGCGGCTTTTGCTCCAGGTGTGTCTGTTTGTGGAATAATAACTTCCGCCATTTCATTAAACAATGCCACGTCTTTTTGTGAGAATTTGGTGGCAGATAAAGGCACGGGGGAGACCGTGTTATAGGCCAATGCCCTTGCGCCAACCAGTGCAACGCCGGTTGCGGTGGCGATCAGTTTAAGTAAGTCGCGACGCTCCATTACAAATTCCTCCGCTTAAGCTCTGCCACTGCAAAATCAGCTGCTCGGGCGGTTAACGCCATATAGGTTAAAGATGGATTAACGCAGCTTGCAGAAGTCATGCAGGCGCCATCGGTTACAAACACATTTAACGCATCCCACATTTGGTTGTGGGCGTTGAGCACTGAAGTTTTGGGGTCACGGCCCATGCGTGCAGTACCCATTTCATGTATCCCCATGCCGGGCCCGTAGTCTGAATCCCAGCCGCGTACGTTTTTAAGGCCGGCAGATTCAAAAATTTCTACTGCGTCCTGCTGCATGTCTTTGCGCATCTTGATTTCGTTTTGTTTGAGCTCCACGTCTAAAGTGAGAGCTGGTAGACCCCATTTATCTTCAACTGTGTTGCTTAAATAGGCTCGGTTTGAGTGATTGGGCAGCATTTCGCCAAAGGCTGTCATGCCGATACTCCAGCCACCAGGTTCTGATAAGGCCTCTTTAAGCTCCGCACCCACGCTCAATTCAGCTACATTTTGGCGCCAGCTCGAGCGCCCCGCACTGCCCTGATAACCAAAGCCACGCAGATAACCTCGTTTGTCGTTACCCCAATTGCGAAAGCGTGGTATATAAAATCCGTTTGGTCGGCGGCCATAGATATATTTATCCTCAAAGCCTTCTACTTCGGCAGAAGCGCCTACCTGAAAGTGATGATCCATAACATTGTGGCCCAGCTCACCACTGCTGCTGCCAAGCCCATCTTGCCACAGGTCGGTAGCCGAATTCATTAGCAGCCAAGCCGAATTAAGGGCAGAGGCATTAACGAATATAATTTTGCTTTTGTATACATACGTTTGCTTGGTTTCGGCATCGATAATCTCCACGCCGGTGGCTCGCTTTTTATCCTTGTTGTATAGGATTTCTTTTACAATAGAAAAAGGTCGCAAGGTGAGATTGCCGGTTTGCATTGCTGCCGGCAAGGTGGAGGATTGTGTACTGAAATAACCGCCAAAAGGGCAGCCTAACCAACATTTTCGACGATACTGGCAGCGCATTCTGCCATGCTCTGGCATTGCCTGAGTAATGTTTGCAGTGCGACCTGGAATGATTTGACGCGAGCCTTTAAAAGCTTTTTTTACCCGCGCCGCCACGGTTTGCTCAACACAGTTAAGCGCCATTGCTGGTTGAAATATACCATCGGGAAGAACGTCTAATCCATCGCGGTTGCCACTGATGCCGGCAAATTTTTCCACATAATTATACCAGGGAGCGATATCGTCATAGCGTATTGGCCAATCGACAGCAACCCCCTCTTTGGCGTTGGCGATAAAGTCTTCTTTATTTAAACGGTAACTCTGGCGCCCCCAGGTTAGTGAACGCCCGCCCACATGGTAGCCACGGTACCAGTCAAAACGTTTTTTCTCCACATAGGGATTTTCTTTTTCATTTGCCCACATGCCTTGGGTTGATTCGTTGAGTGGATAATCACGCTTTATTACTGGGTAGTCCAGTTTCATTTTTTGGGTTGGCAAATCGCGATGGGGGTAATCCCAGGCTTCTTTATTTGCGTTTTTATAGTCTTTAATGTGCTCGATATTTTTTCCGCGCTCAAGCATCAGCACTTTCAGGCCCTTTTCTGTCAGTTCCTTTGCGGCCCAACCGCCACTGATGCCAGAACCCACTACAATTGCATCATATGCATTGTCTGCCACTGTAAACTCTCCTTGAATACTTATATTTTTATTACTTCTTCAGAAAACCTATACGTCACAGATATGAATCGCTTGGCGTAGTGATTCGATTCTATCATTTTGAGTTTGCGGCGTTGGAATAAATTCCTGGGCCAGATAACCATTGAATCCGGTATGTTTAATGGCGGCGGCAATAGCAGGATAATTTAGTTCTTGCGATGCATCGATTTCATGGCGGCCGGGTACGCCAGCGGTATGGTAGTGACCAAAGTATTGGTGGTGATTGCGAATGGTGCGAATAATATCTCCTTCGTTTATTTGCATATGATAAATATCGTATAACAGGGAAAAATGCTTGCTGCCGAGGCGGTTGCACAAAGCGATACCCCAGGCAGAGTTGTCGGCCATATAGTCCGGGTGGTCTATTTTGCTGTTAAACAGCTCCATAAAAATCACCACACCACGCTTTTCTGCGTAGGGTAGAATGCGTTGTAATCCGGCTGTGGCGTTGTTTAATCCGGTTTCTCTGTCCATCCCTCGGGCATTGCCGCTAAAGCAAATTAAGTTGCTATAGCCCGCATCGGCCACCAGATCGATGTGTTTGAGATAGCGCTGCTCAAGCACATCGTGATGTTCGACGTGAATGAAACCATCTTCCAGGCCGATTTCTGCCCCATTACACATCGAAGAATCAATGCCGCACCGTTTTAGTGTCGGCCAGTCTTCGGGCCCCACCAAGTCGATAGCTCCGAAGCCCAATTGTTTAACGGTTTTACACAAATCTTCGATAGACAGGTCGCCATAGGTCCAACGGCTCACGGAGTGTTTAATGTCGCCTTTTAGTGGGGTCGCCACAGTGGCTTTGCTGCTGAGCCCTTTGGGCGTGGCGGATATGGTTGGCATAGATAGTGCGCCGGAGCCCACACAAACTAGCCCTTTAATGAGGTTGCGACGAATTTGGTCATGCATTTGCCTGCGCCTTTATTAGAGTTAAAGCAGTACAAAGCCATTTAGTGCCATGCCAGGGATAAGCCTGTCCAGGGCTGCCAGCTCTCTCACCGACCGTGACTGTCGACTGCAATGGTACATTGCATGTCGGAGAAGCCGATTGGCATCAAATCACAGTTGGTGTAAGTATTCAACCCCCGGGAGTAGAAGAGTCAGTGTTATTGTATTTAACGCAAAGGTTTAACAGCTGTCGCCAAAAAGCGCAGTTTGAGGTGGGCGCAGGATCATGGGAGTGCTAGTTGTTGATCGTTTTCACTACTTTAAATTAGGAAACCGCAGGTACATCAAAAACTTATACGGCTTTTGTGCGCCCAACTGCGGCTTCAAGGTTGAATGGCTAGCTAAACTACAGTGAAGCTGACAGGTGCGCCTAAAGCTACATGTAATGATTCAGCTTAAAAATGCAAGGCTGGTGCGTTGAGTTCTATAAAAAAGGCCCCAGGGCTCGCGCCTTGGGGCCTTTTTTTGTGCGGGGCTATGAAACTCTAGCTAGCAGCGCACCAGTGTAACCAGCCAATTATGGTGATGCCTGGCAGTCATAGGAAAAGATAATGGATGTCTCCTTGGAGTTGCGGTCGGGATCGGGGTCGGGGTTGGGGATAGTCATTGTTATATCCAGAAAGCCGTAATCATCCTCGCTGTCGGGATCGAGAGCGACTTTGATTAAAGGGGTAGTATAAGCGCCAAATTCGTTGCTCCCAAGGACTGTGAAGTCGGCTGCTTGGCTTCGCAGAGAACAATAGCCTCTGGTAGCTACTGAGATATTTGTGCCGTCAGGCGGGGGATTATTATACTTGTCAGAGATGTAGGCGACGTATTGAGTTCCCACCTTTACATTCTTACTGGCCTTACCCCCGGTTGCCAGAAGCATCTCGTAGTCGTTGCTATCGCTCATGACTATCGTAATTTGTTCGGAAAGTGTCACCAGTTTCTTGGTGCAGTAAACGCCGTCTCCCTTGTTTGGGCACAGGAAGCCGTTAAACCAGGCAGGCTCTTTGATCTGGTCGTACACTTCGTTACCGTTGGAGTCCCAGAAACCCTCTTCGGAGCCGCCAGCGATGCAGTCTTCGGCTGAAGATGGTTTGTAGCATTTGGGGCCGGCGCCAAGCAGAGGGGTATAGACGCCGTCTTCGTTGTGGTCGTAGAAGGGCTCTGGCAGGCTTGTGAAGAGCTCGCCTTCGTCATACAGGTTGTTACCGTTCTTGTCGACAAAATACTCATCGCCCTCCACCATCATTGTGATTGTGGAACGCAGACCGTGGATGGCGCCCAGGGCATGCTTTGCATTTTCGGTAGCGGGGCAAGGGCCACTGCTGCCGTCGTGGGCAGCGCATGAGTAATTATCATCATGAATGGTCTTAACTGGATGATATTCCGGGAACCTCCTGTTCTGACTTCTCCAGGTAACTGTACAGCTTCCCCCTGCAAGGGCGCAGCTGCCATCGATGGCACCATATTCCGTAACGAAAGTTGGGGTGATGCCATCGACCACAGGGTTTCCATAGCTGTCGTTCATGGATACGGTAAGCTCGACTTTAACATTGTCGACATCGCCTCCGCCGACTGCATGCTTGTCTGCCGACAAGCTAATGTTACCGGCGATCGGAAGGCCAGAGCCAATTGCCAATTTGCTCGACGGAGTTCCGGGCATTTCACCATTAGGCAGTTCGATACGAGCAACTACGATAGGTTGAGCTTTCTGGTAGCCGGATTGAACTAGAGCGGTCACAAATCCTTCGAGGTTGCTAATCTGGCTATCGTTAGCTAGAGACATATCGTGCCCATTCACCAGTTCAAAGTGGACAGTTACGCCCTGGAGAGGGTCCCCTTGGTCATCGACCACCTGAAATAGGACCTTTGAAGTCTCTTGGCGGCCGGCGCCACCAGTGCCTTTGGGGGCTAGCAATTTGGGGGTGGCCGAAATAAACTTGATAGAATTTACATTCGGTGGTGCTACTTTCACGGTGCTGATGGCAACAGCGTCCTCGACAAAATTATCACGACCATCAAGTTGTGCGGTAATCGTATCCTCGCCGATACAACCTTTGGCCTCGTAGGTTGCTGAGATTTGGCCGTTGGAGGTAGTGACGCTAGCTGGTAAACCAGCTTTATTTTCTGCGCTGCAGAGGCTGCTTAGGAAAACCGTCTCTTTGGTAGTTGCTAACTTGTTATCTTTGTCGACGATGGCAATGTTTAGCTCAGTAGAGCCACCGGCAAATAGGAAGGAGGGGTTAATATGGATGCGACCATTGGTAAATGAATCGCCATCGAAATAACCGATACGTCGCGATGCATGGATGATTTCATATGTAGTTTTGCCGTCAAAAACCTCATCACCCACGGTAATTGTAGCTCTCAGGATGTCTGCACCTACTTGATCTCCAGCCTTGAGCCTGAATGTTGCAACCCCTATATTATTAGTCCGACCAGTGACTGCCTCGAGAGTGGTCAACTGGTACTGGGAGTCGGCCTCGACCAGCTGATTTGCCACGGGCTCCGAGCCTCGTGTTACCAAAACTTCGAGTTTGGCCGGGCTTGCAGAGGTTATTTTTCTAATTTGATTGCCTGCGTTATCCAGCAGGGTGAGTTTCAGGGTGTATCCAGTCGCACCCCCAGGACCAGGACCAGGACCAGGACCAGCCGGCTCGGAGGGTTCTTCGCCCAGAAAGTTGGCGTTACCGTTATCACTGCCCCCACCCCCCCCACCACACGCCGTGACGGCAAACATGAATACGAAGGTGAGAAAGAGTCGACTGGTGTGCTTGGTGAATCTAGTGATCATTTTATTTCCCCTTATGCTTACTACTGCGACAATCTTTTATTGTGAAGATGTTCCCAATTTCCAGCGAAAAGTATGATCCGAATCGCCGATAACTCTGATGAATGGTATTTACGAGCAACATGGAGATGCTATAAAAAATTTACAAATAACATGATGGTATAGATTTTTTTGTGACTTTATTAACAGATTAATCTGTGCGGGCATGCGCTGCTGCCGAGCATAGGAAGAGTAAATCGTCTACTTGTCGTTGGCGCGAAGTATGTTACCCGATATTCCTTAAAAGTTTAATCTCTTGAGTGTAAATTTCTCAGATTATTGGGTCTAAGTAGCAGGGCTGCCTAGCAATAAATGATCAACCAAATAGGATTTTTTCGCGGTAGTCATCACTGATAGCACAGCCCATCACTTTTCGCTTCATAGCTTCTTTGGACGTATCGTTAACTGCAATCAGGTTCATACAGAATCGT
>JAHZJJ010000086.1 GCA_022600975.1 Gammaproteobacteria bacterium | reverse complement strand
CCATTGTCGAGATTGGCCCCCATAATAATGGAGAAATCATTGGTTTCACCATCGGTAACACTACCATCGGCAACTGGGTAGCCACTGCCTTCCACTAAATTCTGTATGCGGCTATTATCGTTGTTGTGTTGATAGAGACTGGTTTGAGATTCAAAGCGTACGCCTTCGAAATCGTCCATCATGATGAAATTGACTACACCAGCAATGGCGTCAGAACCATAAGTAGCGGAAGCTCCGCCTGTTAGCACTTCAACGCGCTCAACAAGGCTGCCAGGAATTTGATTTAAGTCAGCGCCAGAGCCTTCTGCCAAAGGAGAACCCGTAGGCATACGGCGACCATCGATCAGCACTAGGGTGCGTTTTGCCTCCAGGCCGCGCAAGGAGACGGTGGCTGTGCCTGTGGAGCCATTAGAAACGGTAGATGTTTGTGTGGCGGCCACTTGTGGTAGGGTGTTGATGAGGTCTTCTACACGCACTACGCCTGTTGCTTTGAAGTCCTCTGCGCTAACCGCGGTGACGGGACTGACACTGACGTCATTAGCCCGTTCAATACGAGAGCCAGTTACTACCACCTCTTCAACTAGGTCAGAATCAACCTGTGCAAAAGTAGGTGTTGCAGGAAGCAACATTATGGTTGCGCTAAAGCCCAGGGCCCCTTTGATGGCGGTGGATAATAATTTTTTTTTCATAGTACATCCTCGGATGGTTATATTTATGTTTACGTTGCTACGAATAGATCGTTGGTCAGATACTGCTTTTATTGCGATCTATTTTTAACTAGAGCGGCTTTCTTTTTTTGGTTGCTTTAGAAATGATGACTTGGCCCCCGCATTATTATATTGCAAAAGCGAGTTCTTCCAGGCTTATTGGGAAAAAATTCACAGTTTAATATCTATGGGAGGCATCATTAGCCCAAAGAGTGAACCGTAAACCGCATGCTAAGCAAGGGAGCATTCGCTGTCAAATTAAATGTATATCAGGTTTAATATGGTTGAATCTATGCTATTGCTTTCAGGCTTAGCAACCGCTCAATTTCATACAGTTAACCATACGGCTTTGGTTTATTCTTTTGCGCTGGCCTGGATCCATGCAGAGTGTTTCTATAGCGCAGTGTGTTGGCCTATTGCATAGGGGCTCACATTTTAGAGGGCGCGGCTTTTCTGGTTGATTTTTTTGCCGCCAAACCAGCCCAACATTTGTTTTAGTTTATGTGACAATCTGCCACGTTTGGCTTTGCGATCTTTGTCGGCGGAGCTGGTTAGCCAGGCGATTTGAATTACCAGCCGTTGCCCTTCAAATGGCAGGTGGCCGTGAAAGGAGTTCTCGGTGCGCTTGAAGGCTGTCAGGGTACCGTAAGACGGCCTGATCTCATCGGTTACCATATCTTCATAATCATCGATGCGCTTTAGAAAGCGCAGGCAGCCACTGCCGTCGAGGGTCCAGTCGGGGTTGAGATAAAGCAGGGCGGTGGCAATTTTTGATTTGCCGTCGGTGTGTATTCTGCCGTGGCGTTTTTTCAGCGAGCGGCTGATGGAAACATAGGTTGGATATTGGGAAAGTGTCTCAATACCCAGATTATTGCCAATGGCATCAGCAAAATCGGAGGCGATCAATTGATCTATTAACGTATTGATGGAATCTCCGCATTGCGCTTTTTCATGGGGAAGATAGCCGGCACCTTTGAGTTCTGGAAAATCTTTCAGCAAGGTGTCCATCAACGGTTCGCTCAAAACTTTTTTGGCCACAAAAAATGGAAAAGGCTGGCGGTTGACTAGGGTATTTTCATCGTTTAAAGCACTGGTGTTGAGCCAGAGACTGAAGTTTGCAGTGATATTGGTCATAGCTTTGCCTCCTTATAAAGTAATCAGGAGGTAATATAAGGCAATCAGACGATAGTCTGAGGCAATTAGACGACAACATCGCGTTAGCCCAGTGGCTTTGAGCCTATCCACAGTAAACCTTTAATCGAGCCCCGGGTGAACATGGGAGCCACACAGCCCACAGGATAATGTCAGAGGCAGATGTGTCAGGCAATAAGCTCCCTAACACCCAAGGTGTTTCTATTGCTGTTTTTATAATCTGGATGAGTTACCGTTACAACACTAAATTATTTCGGGGCGAAAAACACGATGCGAGTTAGAGCATTACTCTTGCGCTTCGGCCTTTTTCAGCAGCGCTTTTTGCCGCGCAAGTTCTTCTTTGCGGCAAGCTTTTGCCTCGGTGGTTACTGGCTTTTGTGGGTCATCCAGAAAACGTGATGCCGCCTGCTCGGCACAATCGCTGGCTGAGATAATATCGTGCGCTAGCTCGGGGAAGAGTAGCCATTGGTGATTGGGCAGTTTGTGGCGCGCCTTTTCCACGCCTGTGGCCGTTAAAATCGGGTCCCGTGCACCGTGCAACAGCAGGACTGGCAAGGGTGTTTCAATGGCTTTGGACTCTATAGCTGCTGCGGGTGGTAGGGCCCAAATGCGGCATTGAACTTGCATCAGGTCGATAGCGCTGCGCGCTGTTGCCGCTAGAAGCCCATTTTTAATGGCCGAATTGCGGGCTTTATCAAAATCTGTAAAGGGGGCTTCTTCGTAACAGAAGTGGCTGACACCGGCAGCATCCCCAAAGCTGGGGTCGAGAGCAAGGCTTAAAAAGTTAGCGGTGGCGACTTGTATTAGTGTTCCATTTCCGCTCTCCAGTTGCGCAATGATTGGTGGTAGCTGGCGATAAAAATTTTCGTTGTAGAGTGCGTAAAATAAAACTTGCAGCAGCCGTTGCCCGGTCAATTCAAAGGGAAATTTGCTGCCATTAACATGTTTTGTGGTTACCTGCAGAGGCTGTTCGTCCAGGGTTAGCACTAGGTCTTCTAGGCGTTTTAGCAGATTAGTGTATTGTTTATTGCACTCCTTGTTTTTTGTACAAAAAGCGATGGCCCGCTGGTAGGCGGCAACAACATCTTCGGCTAGGTACTCAACATAAAGTATGTTGGGAAATACTGGGCTGTTAAGTACCAGGGTTCGCACTGAATCGGGAAAGTCTCTTGCTAGGGTTAGAGCGTATCGGGATGCGTAGGAAACCCCGTATAAATTCAGTTTTTCCAGCCCTAGTTGCTGGCGCAGTGCTTCAACATCGCGGGCAATGGTGGCGCTGTTGTACTGGGCCAGGTCGGCAGTCTGGCTCAGTCGGCTATAGCAGCGCTCGACACTAAAGCTGAATACACGGAACTCTTCATCCACGGTGAGTGGGCGCTGGTATGCGATGTTTGCGTCTTCAATAAATTCTTTGCAGCTGAGGCGAGGCCTGGCCATGCCGGTGCCGCGGGGGTCGATGATCAGCAGGTCGCGGCCGGCGTCGGTGGTCATTTGGGCATAATTGAGCCATAGCCATTCACTGGCGTTTTCAGCTTCTAACCCCATGCTGGCGCCGGGGCCGCCGGCGCCCAAATGTAACAGCGGTACTTTAGTGGGATCTGGGTTGTTGGCGATAAAGCGCACTACAGGGAATTGAATTTTGCGCTGCTGGGGTTTTGCGTAGTTCTCCGGTACCTGCATCATATAGCAGCGAGTAATGGGCCAGTTACTATCGGTTTTAAACCAGCAGGGCTTTGGGATCAGCCGAGATGGGCGCTGTTGGCTGTGCGGACTATAGGGTTGTGGATCACAGGCTGACAGCAGCAGGCAGCTGATCAAAAATAGTAGCGCAGTGGCAGAGTGTCCAATCACGAAGTTACCTTGTAAAACCTTATCAGCCTCCAGCTTGTTTGGCCGCAAGGCTTATGGATGGGGGCGCACTCGCGCTACAGGCATGGATAGATTCCAGCGCAATGCGGCCGAGCGGATACCGAGTGTCACCAATGCCGCGAGAGCAACCGCCGTTTGAGCAGGCCATCCTGGTGGAATATGCGTATTCATAAACACCAGGGTGGCCGCACCTCCGAGAGCGGCGGTAGCGTAAATCTCTCGCCGCAGCAGCAGCGGAATAACGCCGCACAATATATCTCGTGTGAGGCCGCCGAAGGTGCAGGTGATAACCCCCATAACGGTGGCGATCGGCGCTGAGTGGCCGAGTTCCAGCGCTTTTTGAGTGCCGATAACCACAAAAGCGGCTAGGCCCATGGTATCGGCCGCCATCAATAGGCGCATAGGCACCCGCAGATATCGAATTAAAAAAAAGCTGATTATCCCAGTGCCGGCGGCAATCCACAGATCATTGCTGTTATGCAGCCAAAAGATCGGTACGTCGAGGATAATATCGCGAATGGTGCCGCCGCCTATGGCGGTAACACAGGCCAGCATTACGGCACCGAACAAATCCATCTGTTTGTGCCCTGCGGCCAGTACACCACTGAAGGCGAAAGCGATGGTGCCGATCAATGAGAAATAGTAGAGAAAATGCTCCATTATCTATCTTGGGCCTGCGAGCAGGCCGGTTCTTAGCTTTAGTAAAATGCCTGCAGGCCCGTTTGTGTGCGACCGAGGATCAGCGCGTGAACATCGTGAGTACCTTCGTAAGTATTGACTGCTTCCAGGTTCATTACATGGCGGATCACATGAAATTCATCGGCAACCCCATTGCCGCCATGCATGTCACGTGCGGTGCGGGCGATATCTAGTGCTTTGCCACAATTGTTGCGTTTCATCATCGAGATCATACTAGGATCCCAGTTTGCACTTTCGTCCATAATCCGCCCAACGCGCAGTGCGCCTTGCAGGCCGAGTGCAATTTCGGTTTGCATATCTGCGAGCTTTTTCTGGAACAATTGAGTTTGTGCCAGGGGGCGATTGAACTGTTTGCGATCGAGGCCGTATTGGCGGGCAGCGTGCCAGCAGAATTCTGCGGCGCCGATGGAGCCCCAGGAGATGCCGTAGCGGGCGCGATTCAAGCAGCCAAAGGGGCCGCGTAGGCCGCCGATATCGGGGAAACGATTTTCTTCGGGGACAAAAACATTGTCCATAACAATCTCGCCGGTAATGGAGGCGCGGAGGGAAAATTTGCCCTCAATTTTTGGTGCGCTCAATCCTTCCATGCCTTTATCAAGCACAAAACCGCGGATAATATTGGCATCATCTTTGGCCCACACCACAAATACATCGGCAATGGGGCTGTTGGTGATCCACATTTTACTACCGCTCAAGCGGTAGCCGCCATCGACTTTCTTGGCACGGGCCTTCATGCCACCGGGATCTGAACCGGCATCGGCTTCGGTCAGGCCAAAGCATCCCAGCCATTCGCCACTGGCGAGCTTGGGCAGGTATTTTTCTTTTTGTTTTTCGCTGCCGTAACTGTAGATAGGATGCATCACCAGGCTGGACTGCACGCTCATGGCCGAGCGATAACCGGAGTCTACCCGCTCAACCTCCCGTGCTACCAAGCCGTAGGCAACGTAATTTAATCCAGCACAATCGTAACCTTGAATGGTGGAACCGAGCAGACCGAGTGCACCCATTTCACGCATAATTTTGCGGTCAAAGATTTCTTCGCGGTTGGCCTTTAAAACGCGCGGCATTAGTTGGGTCTGACAATATTCGCGCGCGCTGTCGCGCACCATACGCTCTTCGTCGCTGAGTTGCTGATCTAGCAGCAGCAGGTCATCCCAGTGGGCCAGAGGCTGATTGTTACTCATGATATCTCTCGTCTGTCCATCGTTTTGGCAGCGGGCTACTAAGCCCGTTAAGTCAGTTTGATGAGGGTATGATACCCGAGTCTTAGCTCTGGGACACGTTTCAGGTAGGCCTGTGTCTAGAGAAGAGGCAGGCTATGGGGTAAGTTCAGTGGAAGGCGTCGGTAATGATATTGGCTACATCACACAATGCTATAGATTCGCGAGCCAGCCGTTTGGGGCCGATGATTAACGGGCCTTTGCTTTTTGAAGCCGGCAATCGGCCATGGCTTCCACAGATAAGTTCTGGTTTCAAAGGAATAATGTCCATTAGCATACGCAGACCAAGTTTTTTTTGCAGCAATCGCCAGGCTATCTTTGCCGTGGGGATTTTTAACTGGGGGTCGACAAACATCTCAACTGGGTCAAAGCCCGGTTTGCGGTGAATGTCGACAGTGCGAGCAAAGTCGGGGGCTTTGTTGTCTTCCATCCAGTAGTAATAGGTAAACCATGCGTTGGGTTCGGCAATGGCAATAAGATCCCCAGATCGGTTGTGATTGATATGTAGTTGTTTTTTTCCCACCTCATCTAGCACTGTTTCTATTCCGGGCGTGGCTTCAAGTAACGCCTTGACCTTATTGATTTCCAATGGATTTTTTATATAAATGTGGGCAATTTGATGATCCGCCACGGCAAATGCTTTCGAGGCTCCCGGATCAAGCAGTTCCCAGGTAACAGAGTTGCGTACAGCGATATAACCTTGCTCGCGCAAAACTCTATTGATGTGAACGGGCGTATCTACGGTATCAATACCGTACTCGGAGACAATTAGTAGATCGGTATTGCGATCGCTGTAAAAGCTCGAAAGTTCGCCTATTAGTGTATCTATAGCGGTAAGCTCGCTTGCAATGCTCTTGTCTTTGGGGCCAAATTTTTGTAAGCAATAATCCAAATGAGGTAAATAGATGAGCTGTAAATTGGGAGAGTTTAACTCAAACTCGAGCATTGCAGCCTCAGCGATCCACCGGCTTGCAGCAATGCCGGCTTTAGGCCCCCAAAAATTAAAAAATGGGAATTTGCCCAGCTGGTTCTCTAACGCCTGATGTAAGCCTTTGGGGGTGGAATACAAATCAATAAGCTTGCGACCATCGGCAAGGTAGTGTGGCCTAGGGGTAATGGAAGCATTGACATCGGCATACATGTTGTACCACCAAAATAACTTGGAGCAACTGAAGTCAGAATGGTTGTGCTTTAATAAATCCCAGATTTTTGACCCTTGAACCAGGCGATTGGATTGTTTCCAAAATACCACTTCGGCATAGTCGCGATCATACCAACCATTGCCAACAATACCGTGTTGATCGGGTTGAAGACCGGTAAGCATGGAAGATTGAGCTGTTGTGGTTACAGCGGGAAAGACGCCAGTCATAGGCTGCATAAAACCACTATTTATTAACCGATTTATATTGGGGGTGTGGCAATCCAGTAAGTCAGCACTTAATCCTACAAGGTTGATAACTGCTAGGTGTTTTTTGCAAGGCATGTTTTGAAGCCTGTTTTTTTTAATTGAATTTGGACTGGTTATATTAGAGCCCGCGCTGCCATTTTTTGATGTAACCAAGCTAATTCGCCGACAATTCCCTTGATGAGTTGATGTTGTGGAAATATCCTTTCGCTGTATTTTGATTTGTTAAGCCCCCTATTAAACGGTAATACATGCCAAGTATAGGTTTCTACTTCTAAGTGTGGGGCATAGGGTAGGGAGCTTGAAAGGACATCCAATAAGTGCTCGATATGTTGGTGCGTGGTTGCGATGCCCCTCGTATCCAGCGATTCTATTTGTACTGGCAGATGAAAGTGTATCCACCAGGGCGAGGTTGTGGGGAAGGCTGTGTCACGGAGCGCATCAATCAAATCATCTTTAAATAGAAATATGCCGTTGGCATCCAGTGTGCTGACCTGGTGTAAATATTTGGGCTCGACAAATTCGGCAAGGCGGGTGCGCACATCGGTGTTAGCGGGGTGGCTAACTTTCAGTGCCGAGGAGAGCTGAATTTTCCCAATGGTGATGTCTGCCTGCTGCAAGGCTTTAATGGAATCGCCAACCACTTCCTGCATAATGGCCTGGTGGCATACATCGTAGCAAACACCGAGGTAACGTTTTAATGTAGACTGATCCAGTGCTTGTCTGCAGGCTGCAGCTGGTAGTGCGTGATTAAATAAATTTATCAGCTGAGTGGTGCGCTCAAGCACACAGCCGGGCTCCATTTCCAGGCATAAACGAATGTGTTTTCCGGTGCGGTCTTCCAGGTTCCTCATGGCCAAGACAAAATGGCATAAGTTGTCACAAGCGCGGCGATGTTTATCTGTAGTCCAATTGTGACGGTAAGCTAGAGGCAGGGTCGAGATTGTGCCCTGATTCAGTTTCTTTGGCAGACATTCGGCGAGTATGTCGGCAATCGACGAAGTATAGTGCAGTCGTGCGGGTTGATCCCAGCTCGGTAGATAGACTTTATGTTTCACCACTGGTTGATGGAAATTATCCTGGGGGAAACCGTTTAAGCTCACCACCTGTAGTTTGTTTGTGGCGAGGCACTGTTTTAAGCGGTTTTTAGCCCCAGGTGCTTGATAAGCCTGTGCAGCTGCAGCGTTGATCCACAATCCGATGTTCATTTCTGCAAGGTTGAGTTGTTCTCGCACAGTGGCTGAAATCTGATATAAGTTGCGCTCTATTTCATTTGGGGTAATACCTGGGTGAACATTGCTACAGTAGGCAATATCACCTGATTTCCAGCTGGGCATTGTGCGCTCTCTTGGTAAGTTAGCGAATATGTTTAGCTGGTTTGCTCAGCTTCTGCTTCAATTATTGGTGATTGCCCGCGCAAGGCTGAGTTGTCTTCATGCAGTTGGGTTTGATCTATTAGTGGGCGGGTTACGTCAGCAATGGCTATGCGGCCACTTTGAGCAAAAAAATTAATAGGGTTTTCAAACAGCACTTTCTCTACTTCTGTAGTATCGTAGCCAGCGGCCAACATTGCTTGGCCAACCTTTGGCACTTTTAAAGGGTCGCTAACCCCCCAGTCGGCTGCACTGTTGACGATCATTTTGTCGGTGCCATAGCGTTTTAATAGTTCAATCATTCGCGCTTCAGACATTTTTGTTTCCGGATATACCGAATGCCCTTTCCAGCAACCGGTATCGATAACAAGGTCAATGGTTATTTCATTGAGATGATCGACAACGACCATCTCAGGGTTCAGGCCAATCTCTTTAATGAGGGCTAGGGTGCGCTCAGTACCTTTTACTTTGTCTCTATGGGGTGTATGCACCAGCACCGGTAATTCAAACGCTTTAGCCAATTGTAGTTGTTCGGCAAAAAAACGTTCCTCGGCATTACTGATATCGTCATATCCAACTTCGCCAACGGCGACAACACCATCTTTTGCCAGATACCTGGGCAATATTTTGATGACCTCTTCGGCCATGGCTATATTATTGGCTTCTTTTGGGTTGAGGCCTATAGTGCAGTAATGCCTGATGCCAAACTGACTGGCCCTAAAGCGCTCCCAGCCAATTAAAGCATCGAAATAGTCAATAAATGTGCCCGCACTGGTTCGGGGTTGGCCCTGCCAGAAAGCGGGCTCAACAACGCCAATAATTCCCGCGGCAGCCATGCGCTCGTAGTCGTCGGTAGTGCGGGAAATCATATGTACATGGGGCTCGAAATATTTCATGTGCTTTTTCCATTGGTTTGCATTGTTGATTAGCGAGGTATAGCTTGGAGGTGTTTTTTTTCTGATTTGGTTAAAACGCTAAGAATGGTAGCAGGTATGGTTTGATTTTTGAGTGAGGATAAGATGTTAGCATGGTGCTGAGGGTTTTTATTCTGTAAAAATTGTATAAAAAAATCTTCAGCTACAGGTGTGTGTTTTAGATTTATAGCCTGCCAAATCGATGTGGGTATGGCTCTATTTGCAGCTATCCGTTCACGTAAATAATCAAAGCACATGCGTGACATGGATGAGTTAAGTCGTTTTTTAAGCCCTAAAATACAATTTATATCCAATCCCAAAAATAAGGTTTTTAAAGTCAGTTGATTGAAAGCTTCTTGATTAAAATGGCGAGCTGGGTAAGGGTTTAACTGACCAATAGCGGAAAATAGGGTCACAATATTTGTGCGGGCAGCATCTATTGCTAGGGTTGATTTTTGTCCTTTGGGGTCAAGCAACCATAGCCCTTTTAAAATGGCTTCCCGTTCATATTCATCACCCTGGGTATAGAGTTGGCCGAGCAGTGCGTCTGCACAGTGCGAATGGTAATACTGTGTGGTAAGGATACAATACACTCTTGCTAGTTCATCGGTTTTCCAGTGCTTCACTGTGCCGTCATCTATATCTATTGAAGTTGACAGGGATTGGCTGCCCACTTTGCGACGCAAGCTTGCCAGAATGATCTGCAAGTTGGATAAAGCATAGTGAGACTCTTTGAGCTGCTGTTGGTAGGTCGTAAATTGTTGCCACTGCTGGCTGGAGCAACTTTTCTGCAATAGTAGAGCAAGTTCATTTAAATTATTAGACATCGTTCAGTCCTTTTGCGGCATTCACTTATTTTTAGGTGACATATAAGTGGCGAGCGAGAACCCGCCCTGGGACAATAAAAGACAAAACAATTATCCCACCAACAAAATAGCCAGAAATAAATAATAAAATTGCATCCAAAGGGATCAATCCTAACACCAGAAACATCACTAAAGTCTGTATTTGTTCAGGTTGATAGTGTCGGTATATTATAATCAAGCGATACCATACAAGTATTAAGGCTGCTCCCATTAATCCGATTGCCCAGAACTCCAGAGTCTTTGTCCAAACGACATAGGCTGCGGCCCCAAGAGTCATTGCGCCGCCGCTAAAAAATAGCAGCTGTGGCCGTTTGGCCTGGGTTTCATCACGGCTGATCAATGTTAGAGCAGCTACATATATGCCTACCAGTAATGCAATGGGCCAGTGCAGCCAAAAGTTGCTTATTATTGATAAGCCTAAACACCAGTTTAATGATCTGCATAGCCCAATCATAATGCAGCCAAAAAAACCATTTCTATTGGAGAAATTGTAAATAATAATGGCTGTGGTCAGACTGATCCCGATCACAAATGCCTGCATGCCGAGTATATAAGTGATACTAATTCCCAGCAGCAGCAAGCTAACGCCCAGCGTCCAGGCAACTGTTAGCGAGATTAATCCAGCGGGTAACGGTCGCTGGCTGCGTGAGCGCTTATCCTCGTTAAAATCCAAGCAATCATTTAACACCATACCGCCATGATAAAAACAAAGACTGGCAAAAATTGTGAATGAGAGTGGCAACCATAGAGGAGACCCTTCTGTGGCTATGAGATGAGCGGCTACAATATTTGAAGCTGCCGTAAACAGGTTGGGCAGGCGGATTAATTGTAAAAATCCAATAAAAATACTGCTCTGGGTGGTGCTATTTATACGTTCAAGCCAGTTTGTAATCAAGTGCATAGTCCTGTAAAAGGGAGATACACTCTCCCATAAGGCCGCAGTCAATGGTATTCACATCTCTGGCAGAGCCAAGTCCTGCCAGTAAAGTGATACACAGTTCTCCCCCCAGGTGCTCTCTAAACTCTTCCAGGGCAGCGTTTACGTCAAGTTTTTTTAAGGCGTTGTTGTGCAGGTCGAACCCAAGTGTTGTTAGAAGCTTGAGCACTTGATTACACATAGATGTAGAAATAAATTGTTTGCGTTGGGAGTAGAGTGTGTCTATGGCAATGCCAATGGCTACAGCTTCGCCATGGCGTAGGGTATAAGCGCTAATGGCTTCTAATTTGTGGGCAGACCAGTGGCCAAAATCTAACGGCCGGGATGACCCCATTTCAAACGGGTCGCCACTATTTTGGATGTGATTTAAATGTAACTCTGCACAACGTACAATCATGTTTTGCATGTGGTTTTTTTCAAATCTACTTAAAGCCAGCCTGTGGGTGTAGAGTGTATGAAAAAATTGTGGATCTTTAATAAGTGCAACTTTTACCGCTTCGGCTATACCTGAACGCTTGTCCCGTGTGCTGAGGCTGGTTAAAAAATCAAAATCATTGATAACCGCAAAGGGTGGAGTGAAACACCCAAGAAAGTTTTTTCTTTTCGTGTGATTAACGCTATTTTTAACCCCGATACCGGCGTCATTTTGCGATAGCACTGTGGTGGGCATTCTGACTAAGCGCACGCCCCTATGAGCTGTTGCTGCCGCAAAACCCACTGCATCTAGCACGGCTCCACCACCTATGGCGAGAATATACGCGTGGCGATCAATTTTTTTATCAGCCACTAAGTTATAGATTCTGTTGAGCTGTTGAGGGTCATTTTTAATGTGCTCGCCACCCGGCACAATCAAGGGTGAGCCCACTAAGTTAATTTGATGGGTAATTGTGTAGGATTTGATAGCAGAGATTAAATGGGGGGTCTTAGTATTGACATTTTTGTCAATTACGACAAGCAGGCGCGGAATACGCGCTTTGGTAGTGCCAGAGTTTAATACCCTGGCCAGTAATTGATTTGTTGCTGAGAATACGGATTCAGTGAATAACACAGAATACTGAAAGCTTACTTGAACTTTCTGTTTTACTTCATGCACAAGGTGCTCTTGCATAGTTGCCACCGCTGCACTGTAAATAGGGCTATAAATGAATATTTTTGCTTGCTGAATGTGGTTCTAAGCTACTGTCACGATGAAGCTCACGGTTATTTATTTCAGGAGATCCTACCACAGGGTTAAAGGATTGACAGGATTCTATCGTCACACTGGTAAAAATATACGTGCTGCAGCGCTGAATGAGAAAATTAGACGCTTTATTCTACTAATCAAAAACTAAAGATTGATTTGGTGCCAAAACACTATGGTACACCCTCGAGATAGTATTTTTTGAGTTTTAGTGGTCCTGTCACCTGTTAATCGCTTGATCCATGTTCTAAAATTTAGATTCTTACGCTCAATTTTCTGAATATTTCTCTTCCCCACTGTGTGCTGTTTCCCGTCGAGGTGCCGATCATAAGCTCCCCAATCATCGGAGTAATAGCGTTGTATGCCAAAAGGTTCCAGTAATGCTTTAAGTTTTTTGAAAATCTTATTCTTACGTTTACCAAATACGTAGGCGAGTACGGTGCCTGTTACATGATCTATGGCATACTAAAGCCAGCGTTGATTTTTCTTACTGTCTACAAATGATCATTGCTCATCAAGCTCAGCCTCATCGCAAGCCTGCTTAGCGATGACTTTTGCATCTGTGCTTAATGAAAGTGTCTAGAGGTTTGGACTCACCTGCGTCAGCACTGATTCTTTGCTTTTCAAAGTGCTGAGAATAGTCGCTTTACTAATCCCCATACCTCTGGCCGTATCTCGCACACCACTACCACTGATGGCCATGTCAATAGCTTGTTCTTTAATGCTAGGTTGGAAAGCTTTGTAATGATACTCCAGCACAAAGGTTTTGGTAAAGCACTCTTGGTTAAGGCAAATATAACGCTGGACTCCATTACGATTCAGTCTGCGTTTTAGAATATTTTCTACTTGTTTACAGCAAGGGCACTTTACTTCGATATAACATGCCATAAAGTGCATTTTGACAGCTATGCACTATCGGTTGAACTATTGTTTACTTCTGCCGTCGCTAGTTGATGAAAGCACAGATTTGACCCTCTACCTAATTTTCCATTCGAAACGAATAAGGTTAAGGGAAGTAGCATCGGGCTGGAAGATTGAAGTAGGGTGGCAATTTAGCTGCAAAATACCAACTCATTTGGTGTTAACTTGGCAAAGAATCTTATTTCCTAAAGCTAATTAACGCAGCAGTAACTGCAACATTTAAGCTTTCCACCTGATTGTGCATGGGTATTCGCAGGCTGTGGTTACAAGCCTCAGATACTTCGCGGCTGACTCCACTGGTTTCATTGCCCAATACAAAAACACTGGGTTTACTGCAATCAAGGCTGCTTAAAGTTTGCTGTGCCCGAGAGGCGAGTTTGCAAATGCGTGTGCCCAGTTGTTTAAATTCTAACAGTGCCGGGGGCAAAGTATCACAGCGCAGAATACGGGTTTTAAACAGGGTGCCTGTGCTTGCTTTAATCACCAGAGGGTCTATCTGAGCGCAGCCTTTGCGTGGTAATAAAATACCATCTATGCCACCGGCACAGGCGGAACGAATGATCATGCCTAGGTTTTGTGGGTTGGTTATGCCATCTAGTGCCAGCAGTTCGTAGTTGTGCGTAGGTGGGTTGCTAAGAAATTCACCGACGTTGCCATAGAGGGGCAGTGACAGGTCCAGGGCTACGCCTTGATCCTGTCGGGTATTTTTGGATATACGCGAGAGCTCTTTGCGGTTCCAGTAAGCGATTTCAATTTGGCGCTGTGCTGCTAAGGTTTCAATTTTGCAAATAAGCGCATCTTTGCGGTTGTTGGTTGCCAGGTGCAATTTGTGTATTGGTAGCTGCTGATCTTCAAGCGCTTCAAGTACCGCTTTGCGTCCGTAAATTGTCAGTATACGTTCGAAAAAAGCGCGCTTGGTTAAATAGATTTTAGAGTTGCTCACAATTTCTGTTCATCGAGAAGTTTGGTTAATTGTTGGCTTTTTTCCGCTGGCAGGCCTTTGCGTGTGGCCAATTGCACACACGCAAGGCCAAGGCTGCGATAGCATTGTTGCAGCAATGTATCTTGTATTTTGAGTTGGTTAAGTTGTTGTTTTAAAATATTGCTATCGCCGCGGGCAATGGGGCCGGTGAGCGCGTTTACCGGCCCGCTACTGATTGTGTTATTAAGGGTTTGCAGCATTAGCGGCTGCAATAATCTGCGCGCTGTACCTTCGTCAATACCCGCCGCAGCAAAGCTTTGCAGGCTGAGATCTATTAATACCGTTAAATAATTACAGGCAATTACGGAGCCCGCATGATACAAAACTTTCTGCTGGCTATCGAGGGTAATGGTTTGGCAGCCGAGGGTGTTAAATGCCTCTTTTAATATTCCTATAGCCCTAGTTTCACCTTCTAATGCTACTGTGCTGCTGGCCAGATTATTGATAGAGGTTTGTGGGTCGGCAAAGCTGTGGGCGGGGTGGGCACTGGCAAGGCTTATTTTACTGTGCAGCTTGCAAACCTGTAGGCACTCTGCTGCCAGTGCGCCGCTGCAGTGGAAGATGGTGGCGGCACTTTTATCCTCCGCGAGCCGCGTTGCTAGCTGCTTGGCGATCGGCTCGATGCTACTGTCTGAGCTGGCGATTAACCAACAGTCGGCGTCGGGCAGGCTTTGGACTGTGGGATAAACGGTGCCGGCGCCGATGAAAACTTGTGCTTGTTTACCACTGCTGAGGCTGCGATTGCATATCCCGCCAATCTGAAAGATCTGCTGCCGGTGCCATAAATGGGCGAGGGTGCTACCGAGCTTGCCTGCACCGATAATGTTCAGTGTCGTCATTTATTGCCTCACAAAGTTTTTAATTTCAAGCCGGGGGCTCAGTCGGCAAGGCATTCGAGATAGGCGGCTACAGTGTTGCGGAGACCTCGGTCAATAGCATCGACGATCAGTGCGTGGCCAATGGAGACTTCCTGTAAACCGGGTAGTGTTCGGTAGCGTGGTAGGTTTATTAAATTTAAATCGTGGCCGGCATTAACACCGAGGCCCAATTGCAGAGCCTGCTCTGCCGCTGCCCAGTGGGCGGAAAAAATCTGTTCGATAGTGGCACTTCGGGCTGCTACGGCCTCGGCATAAGGGCCGGTGTAGAGTTCAATGCGGTCTGCGCCCACTTTTTGCGCAAGGCGGATTTGATTCGGCTCCGGGTCCATGAATAAGCTTACTCGAATGCCGGCGTCTTTGAGCCGCCTAATAATGGGCTCTAATTTCGCGCCATCGGTGTTGAGATCAAAACCATGGTCCGAGGTGAGTTGATCGTTGCTATCTGGCACCAGGGTGCACTGTTGTGGTTGGGTCTCCAGCGCCAATGTGAGTAGCCCAGGGTAGTCATTGTGTGCTGCTGCAAAGGGATTGCCTTCGACATTGAATTCGACCTTATAAGTTTTACATAAGGCAGATAAATCACCCACGTCGCCTGGGCGAATATGCCGTTGGTCCGGGCGCGGGTGAACGGTAATACCTTTGGCTCCAGCATCGAGACAGGTACGGCCGTGGGCTACGAGATTGGGGTAGTCGCCGATGCGAGAATTGCGAATCAGGGCAATTTTATTAAGATTAACGCTGAGTGCTACCATAGCTTAATTGGCCTTCTTTTTGCGCTGGGCGCTGAGAATTCTTATCGGTGTATTGGGTGCATCCATAAAACCGGGGTGTTTACCGCGGGGTTCGGCAGCGATTTGTTGCACAATATTCATGCCGAGGAGTACCTTGCCGAACACAGTGTAACCGGTTTTTTGCTCACTGTGATCGAGGCGTTTGTTGTCCACTAGGTTAATAAAAAATTGTGCGCTGGCGCTATTGGGGTCATTGGTGCGCGCCATAGCTATGGTGCCGCGTAGATTACTGAGGCCCTTGTTGGATTCATTTATCACCGGTTCGCGGGTCGGTTTCTGCTGAAAATCAAAACTAAAGCCGCCGCCCTGAATCATAAAGCCGGGAATCACCCTGTGAAAAATGGTGCCATTGTAAAAGCCACTATCGATATAAGCGAGAAAGTTTTTAACGGTGGCTGGGGCTTTGTCGTCGTAAAGTAATAGCTCAATGGTGCCGAAATCTGTTTGCAGTGCAACTCTGGGGTTATCTGCAAAAGTGGGCTGTGCCAAGAGGCTGTAAATGAATAGTGAAAGGATGGCATGAATTGCGATTTTGATCATGATGTTCCCCTGTTGCGAAACTTTATTAGCATTATTTTGTTAACTGGTACGGTGTAAAAGCAGCCCTTAAACCGAGATATTTATGGTTTACGAGCCGCCTTTAGGCTATTTGGCTAGTTAGTCCACTCCGAGTTGCGTCTGCGAGGCCGAAAGTGCGGTGCGATCATGGCTAAAATAGCACCCAAACCTACAGACAGCGCACCATAAATATACCATTTGTGGCTGCTGCTGCCATTGAGGCGTTGAATTTCTGCTTGGTCCATCGCTTGCTGTTGTTTGAGCAATTCGTGCTGGTGTAATAATTCTTGATGGTGTTTATTGAGGGTGAGGGCTTTGGAGGACAGTGACTTAATCTCTTTGAGTTCTTTGGATAATTGATCTCTTTGTTGTTCGGCGGTTTGTAATTGTGTTTCGAGTGTGCTGTTGGCTTCTTCTAATCGGCGAACTTCACCACCGAGATCGCCCTGCAGGCTTTCGATATGTTGCAGTCGCGACTGAGCCTGTTCCAACAGTATTTTGGCAACTGGATCCGCCGTCAGATATTGGCGGCGTATCCATCCAACTTGGCCATTGCTAGTGCTGACCTGAGCCCAGCCTGTGTCTGGTGAATCTTGTAGTAATATCAATTTGGTTCCAGTGGGTAGCCCGCGGTGCAAAATGCGAAATTGGTTGCCTTGGCCCGCCCGCAGGGGCACGCGTACTTGGTCGGTGATATAGCGCACATCAGAGCTTTGAGCACGACTGATACCAGAAGTAATAAGTAGTGTGGCTATGGTGAGGCCAGTCAGTAAAGTCTTCATTTTTTTCAATGTGTACAGCTGTTTGTAGTCGAGTTGACTTTATGGAGATGGGTTTAAGGTAGCACGGGTTTATAAGGTTTTACCTCGACGGAAGCATAGACGCCAGCCTCCTTATAAGGGTCCGCATCCGCCCAGGTCTGGGCGGCAACCAGTGAGGCAAATTCTGCAATTACCAGGCTGCCGGTGAAGCCCGCTTCGCCGGGTTCTACACTATCGATGGCGGGATGGGGGCCAGCAACGAGTAGGCGCCCAGCTTCTTTGAGCTGCTGGAGGCGTTCCAGGTGTGCCGCGCGTGCAGCTTTGCGCCTTCCGAGGCTGTTTTCTACATCCCGGCTGATGATTGCGTACCACATAGGTGTTTTAATTCCAGTAATGTGCGGTTAGTTTAAACCGATTATCCGCTGGGAGTTAGGGTTCCCGAATGATCTCTTCCAATTTTAACCCTGTTAGCTTGCCAATGCGACGAAACAAAAAGAAAAGCGCAATCGCCAGAATTGCCATGGAGGGGATGACGATAACCGGATAGCTGAGCGCTGTCATTTTACCGAGTTCAGCGTTGAAGGCTTCGGTGCCTGGAGGGCTGATTAAAAGCCGCTTGGCCAATAGGTAATTCAGCGCTGAAGAGGTGAAAAATGAACCGCCGGCAATCCAGGAAACCTGCTGTAAGGTACTCTCAAATGCTTTCTCTGCGCGCCTGTTACGCAGCGCCTGAGTGATTTTGGCGATGTCCAACACAGGGAGTTTATACAGCATGGTCTTAACCAGTGGCCAACGGGTATAAGGCGAAACAACAATGGCGAGGCCCAGCAAGCCGGGAATGGCGGCCTCTTTGATGGCAATGTATTTTGCATCTAGATGCAACAAGCTGATGCCGCCAGTCAGTAGAATACTGACGATACCAAGCACTGAAAAGAAGTTTACTTTGCCCGAACTCAACAAATCGCGCCCGCCATAGGCCAATGGAAAGGCCAATGCCACAACGATGGCCCAGGTGGTGCCCAGCCATTGATCGCCAGAGAGCTTCATCAATATCAGTGTGGGAATAACAATATTAAACAGCAGGTTGATCAGCATGTTTTCTTTTTTGGGCTTCTGTGTAGCGGTGGCCACATTATCTGGGGTATTCTGATCGGTCATGCTCGGTTCCGGTGGTAGTCGCCACGGGATGGCGTTGGGCAGCCGTGGCGGTTGGTTGAGGGCTTATTTCTAAAGCGGGTAGGCTGGTCGACGGCTGATGACGACAATATAGCTCTATACATGTTCAGTATGGCGGCAGAGATTTCGCCAAACAAGGGCCTTCTATGATAGCTTCACTACCCGCTGTAGCCGCGGACAATTTGTTCAGCACTGTCGATCTGCACTGTCACAGCACTGCCTCGGATGGTATTTTACGGCCTGCGGAGCTGGTGTCGAGGGCGAAGTTGCGCGGCGTAACCCTGTTGGCGCTCACCGATCACGATACAGTCGCCGGTTTAGCAGAGGCCCAGTGTGCCGCTGAAGCCGAAAACTTGGCGGTGCTGCCAGGAATCGAACTTACTGCCAGCAGGGGACGACGGATAGTTCATATTGTCGGCCTCAATATTGATATTGAATCCACTGCGTTGCAGGGTGCCATCGCGCTGCGTGAAAAACTGCGTATTGAACGTGCCCTGATGATTGCCGAACGGTTGGAAAAGCGTGGCTTCGTGGGTGCTCTGGCGGGCGCTCGTGCAGAGGCCGGTGATGCTGTCCTTGGACGCCCGCATTTTGCTCGCTGGATGGTGGCGCAGGGGTTGGTAAAAAATGCAGCCCAAGCCTTTAAGCGTTATCTGGGGGCGGGGAAGCTCGGCGATGTGGCGGTTGCGTGGCCTGATATGGCTGCGAGTATTGCCACTATTGAAGCGGCTGGCGGCCAGGCAGTGTTGGCGCATCCATTGAAATATGGCCTTAGCCGAACTCAGCTGCTGGGGTTGCTTAACGAATTTCAGCAGGCCGGTGGCCGGGGAGTGGAACTGGTATGCGGCCAACAGAAGCCCGAGCAAACGCGCGAATTAAACGCTTTGCTCCAACGTCAGGCTGCCATTGGTCAGCCGTTGTTGTGTTCTGTGGGCAGCGATTTTCATCAGCCGGGGCAGTCGTGGAGGGAGCTGGGTTCCGCGCGCTTGCCCGAGGGCGCTGAGCCCATTTGGACATTGTGGCAAACGGGTGTCGGTACAGCTATTGGCACGTAACAAGCTGCTATTGAGTAAGGGAAATTATTATACCCAGGTTATTCAGATAAGCGCATTTTTATAGTTCAATTAAATTGCCGGCAATAGTTATCGCCCCGGCGCAATCAGCCAGAGCATTTCCAGGCTAAATTTACCTGAAGGCAGATTTAGTCTGTTGGTGTGACATTTTATCGACAGCCACAACTTTATAAATGTAATAAGTTGCTACAATACCAAGCTAAAGTTGCTCTATTTTTTTATGGGTTTTGACCAGTGATTTTTATTGGCCGAGTCGGGCGAAGGGGGGCTTGAGCACGGTGCCAACCTTTTAAGGCGTCGAGTCAGGCTGAAAATTGTGGCAAACTGACGCCGATTCGACTTTGGGGTCGCAACCGAAAAAAATTTAACGGGGGGTGCCGTTGTGGCGCAATTTTTTCAGATCAATCCGATCAATCCACAATCGCGGTTAATTGGCCGTGCCGCTGAAATCGTGGCTGCCGGGGGGGTTATTGTGTTTCCAACGGATTCGGCTTATGCCATTGGTTGCCGCTTGGGAGAAAAATTGGCGGTAGAGCGCATCCGCGCTTTGCGCCAGCTCGAGAAGCACCATAATTTCACTTTGATGTGTCGTGATTTATCGGAGCTTGCCAGTTACGCCAAGGTAGACAATCAAATGTTCCGATTGCTGAAAAACCATACCCCAGGCCCCTATACCTTTATTATGCCAGCCACCGCGGAAGTACCGCGCCGGTTAGTACAAGCCAAGCGCAAGACCATTGGCCTGCGCTTACCTGCAAATGCGATCGTGCAGAGCCTGATTACCGGCTTGGGAGAGCCGTTGATGAGCTGCAGCCTGATTATGCCCGGCGATACGCAGCCGCTTACCGACCCATACGATATTCGTGACACTCTGGATCATCAGGTCGAGCTGGTGATCGACGGCGGTTTTTGCGGACTTGAGGCAACTTCGGTGATTGACCTGACTGGTGATGAGCCTGAGTTGATACGTCAGGGATGTGGAGTAGTGGATGAAATAATCGGCTGATGCTGGTGTATAATTCTATGCGTGAATCTTGTGAAGGTTGGCAGTTTGTCTAGTAGTAATGAACCAGCCGTAGCACCGTCTGCGACCGTGGCAGAAATCGCGGTCGCGCTGCCCGTTGCCTCTTCTCAGCATGAGCTCCCCTTTGCTGTGATTAATGGGGAGGCCTACAACGAGCTGCCGAGTGATCTGTATATTCCCCCGGATGCACTGGAAGTGATTCTGGAGGCCTTTGAAGGGCCTTTGGATTTATTGTTGTATCTTATTCGTCGGCAAAATCTCGATATCCTTGCCATTAATGTGGCCGATATTACCCAGCAGTACATGACCTATGTAGATATGATGACCACCATGCGCTTTGAGCTGGCGGCAGAATATTTGGTGATGGCGGCGATGTTGATGGAGATTAAATCGCGCATGCTACTGCCGCGCCCGCCGGCAGCGGAAGAGGAAGCGGGTGAAGATCCGCGTACCGCGTTGATTCGTCGCTTGCAGCAATACGAACGCTTTAAAACCGCTGCCGAAGATATGGATCAATTGCCGCGCATGGGCAGGGACCTATATCAGGCCAGCGCCGATGCCCCGGATCGTAAGTTGACGCGCTCACTTCCCCAGGTGGATTTGACCGAGTTATTGGCAGCGCTGGCGGATGTGTTTAAACGTGCAGACATGTTTGAAAACCATCAGGTGGAAAAGGAACGTTTGTCGACCCGCGAACGTATGATACAGGTGCTCGATATGCTTTCGCATCGCCAGTTTGTGCCCTTTGTGAGTTTGTTAAAGGTAGAGGAGGGGCGTCTGGGGGTGATAGTGACTTTTCTCGCGGTGTTGGAATTAATTAAAGAGTCGCTAGTAGAGCTGGTGCAGAATGAGCGTTTCGGCCAGATTCATATTCGCGTTGCAGGTGGCGAAAATCAGCACACGGATACCACTGAAAGCGCAGAGCTAAATGGGCAGCCTGTCGAACTGGTAGTGGATTAATGGGATGATGGAATGTATATAGCTCCAGAATTATTGCGCCGCATTGTCGAGGGTGCGCTGCTGGCTGCGAATCAGCCTCTTTCCGAAGATCGTTTGCTTTCACTGATCGATGCCGCCGAGCGCCCTCAAAAATCTGAATTGCGTATAGCGTTACAGCAGATTGCTGCGGATTGTAGTGGGCACGGTTTTGAATTGCGCGAAGTGGCCAGCGGTTGGCGCTTTCAAGTGTCGGAAGATCTGGCGCCCTGGGTCAACCGCCTGTGGGAGGAAAAGCCACAGCGCTACTCTCGCGCTGCGCTCGAAACCTTGGCCATTATCGCCTATCGCCAACCGATTACTCGTGGCGATATTGAAGAAATTCGTGGTGTTGCCGTCAGTTCACAAATTATCCGCAGCCTGACTGAGCGCGGCTGGACCAAAGTCGTGGGGCAGCGCGATGTGCCCGGCAAACCATCGTTATTTGCTACTACCAGAGATTTTCTCGATTATTTTAATTTGCGCAGTCTCGATCAGTTGCCGCCATTGGCGGATATTCGCGATATTGAAAGTGTTGGCCAATCACTGGAGGAAAGCGGAGGCGTAACTACTGCTGAGAATACTCAGCCAATGGCAGAAGGCCTCAGCACAGAGCCAGAGAGTGGAGTTGTTAGAGAAGCTGAAGCAGAGGTTGATGGCGAAGTTGATCAAGCCGAAAAATAAGTCTCTATTGAGGGCGAGAAACTGTCGTGATGGGGAATAGTTTTCCACTTTTTAGTGAACTTAATTTTCCCGTAAAGTTTAAATTGTTGTTATTAAATTTTTGGCTGCAACTAAAGATAAAATCCCTATAAGCGCATTTAAAGGAACGGCCATGCATTCATTTCAGTGGACAACAATTGTGATCGTTATTTTTTCAGTAACAGGTTTAATATTGGCTGGTTTGGGCTTTTTATTGGCGATGCTATTGAAAGGCCGCAAAGTTACAAAGCTCATTCAGTTAAATGACAAGTTACAGGAAGCAAACTTAACAGGGGGTAAACTGCAAGTTCAGCTGGATAACGCTCGGAAGACAGAAACGCGTTTGGAAACCGAGTTACAGGCGCTTAAAAGCGAATTAAAACAGGAGCGCGTATTGGTTAATGACCTCAAAGAAGAGCTTACCCAAGAGGGTAAACGAACTAGGGAGCTTGAAACCTCAAACAAAATCGTGGGTGAACAATTACATGAGGTCAAACAAAACCTGGAAAATCAACTGCAAAGCCACCAATCTCTAAACAATGAATACACCGAGCTAAAGACTTCACTGGCGCGCAAGGAAGAGCATTTCAGGGAGCAAATGCAACAGCTCAGCGACAATAAGCAGTCCCTCACCAGAGACTTTGAAAATTTAGCCAATAAAATTTTTGAGGAAAAAGGTAAAAGTTTTACCCACAGTAGCCAGGCCAGTATCGATAACCTGCTTAAACCTTTCCGTGAACAGGTCGAGGGCTTTCAGAAGCGTATTAACGAAGTACACACTGCTTCTATACAAGGCAATACCAGCCTCAATGCTGAAATAAAAAAGGTGCTGGATATTGGCCTGCAAATGAGTAAAGAAACCAATAATCTCACTTCAGCGCTGAAAGGTGATTCACAGCAGCGCGGTGCCTGGGGCGAGGCCCAATTGTGCCGCACCTTGGAAATGAGCGGTTTGATAGAAGAAGCACACTACGAAGTGCAAAGCGCCTTTAAAGATACTGAGGGTAAACAAAAACAAACCGACTACCTGATTAAATTGCCTGATGGTAAGCATATTATTATCGATAGTAAGGTGACGCTTAACGCTTATGATCGCGCGGTAGCCTCTGAGTCCTCGGAGCAATATCAATTCGCCTTGGACGAACATGTCAAGGCTGTGCGTAGACATATTGACGATCTCGCGGCCAAGGATTACACCAATTTGGTGGGTATGCATAGCCCCAATTTTGTACTGATGTTTATGCCCATTGAGCCGGCCTATATCGAGGCGTTAAAACATAACAAGGACTTGTTTGAATACGGTTATAAAAAAAACATCGTGTTGGTTTCCCATACCACCTTGATTCCAATTCTGCGTACCGTTTCCAATCTCTGGATGATTGAACGCAGCAATAGCGAAGCCCGTGAAATCAGTGAAAAGGCGGGCGATATTTATAACCAAACTTGTGTGCTGGCTGAACGTTTGAGTAAATTGGGTGGCACCTTGAAAACGGCGAGTACACACTACAACAATGCCGTAAAAGCTTTGGTAGGCCAGCAGGGGCTCTATGGTAAGGCTGATCGTTTCAGTCAGCTATCTACCAAGGTCAGTAAGCGTTTGCCCCAGCTGGAAACAACCCATATGGATTTTGAAGCCGAACGTTTAAGTTTGATTGTTGAGCCAATTGAGGAGCCGGAGCCACCGGGGCCTTTAGCGCTTGAGGAAACTGTAGATCATTAGCTGAACGGGTGCTGCCTCATCAGCCTGTGTTACTATATGCCGCTTGCAAAATAATAAATCATCAGATAGGAAGCAGCCGGAACCATGAATACAAAAGTGATCGCCAAAGAAGGCAATGTTGTTACGCTTCAAGTAATGGTGGATAT
>JAHZJJ010000085.1 GCA_022600975.1 Gammaproteobacteria bacterium | reverse complement strand
TGCTCATAAGCGATAGGTAGCAGCCGATTTTAAGCAGCTATCCCCAATCCTCAACTGGAAATTGCTAAAACGCGGGCTATTTCTGCTATATTTCCCGGTTTTCTTATTGTGACTGGTATTGCCGGTCGCGGCTTTATGGTGAATTTTCTCTGCCGATGGAAAAAACGATGTCTCAATCGCGCTCCCTAGTACGAAATATCCTTGTGACCAGCGCCCTTCCCTACGCCAATGGCTCGCTGCATCTCGGCCATATCCTGGAATATACCCAGACGGATATCTGGGCACGCTTTCAGCGTGCCCGCGGCAATTCCTGCTTGTATGTCTGTGCAGACGATGCCCACGGTACTGCCATTATGCTTAAGGCGGCACAACTGGGGTTGGCGCCGGAGCAGCATATCGCCAATATGCAGGCAGAGCATCAGCAAGATTTTGCCGATTTCTTAATTGATGTGGACAACTATCATTCGAGTCATTCACAGGAAAATCGTGAGCTTTCAGCGATGATGTATCGGCGCTTGCGCGCCAATGGCCATATTGTCTCGCGTACCATTACTCAGGCGTTTGATCCAGAAAAACAGTTATTTTTGGCTGACCGCTATATTAAAGGTAGCTGTCCACGCTGTGGGGCAGCGGATCAGTATGGGGACAATTGCGAGTCCTGCGGGGCCACTTATAGCTCCAATGAGTTGATTGACCCGGTTTCGACAATCTCTGGCGCTACCCCCGTAGCAAAAGAGTCTGAGCACTTTTTTTTCACGCTGTCTAAATTTGGCGATTTTTTAAAATGCTGGACGCGCTCTGGCCCGCTGCAAAATGAAGTGGCCAACAAACTAGCAGAATGGCTCGACGAAGGGTTGCAGGAATGGGATATCTCCCGTGATGCGCCCTACTTTGGCTTTGAAATTCCCGATGCGCCGGGTAAATATTTTTATGTGTGGCTGGATGCGCCGATTGGCTATATGGCCAGTCTAAAAAATTATTGTGATCAGCATGGCCTCGACTGGCAGCAATACTGGAGTAAAGATAGCAGTGCCGAAGTGCATCATTTTATCGGTAAAGACATAGTTAACTTCCATGCGTTATTTTGGCCTGCGGTGCTGGAATCGGCAAATTTTCGCACCCCCACTCAGGTCTGTGTGCATGGTTTTCTTACCGTCAATGGCAAGAAAATGTCCAAGTCCCGCGGTACTTTTATCAATGCGCGCGATTACTTGCAGCATTTAGATCCTGAATATTTGCGTTATTATCTAGCGGCTAAACTCACCGCAGGTATCGATGATATCGATCTCAACCTTGAGGATTTTATTGCGCGGGTAAACTCCGATTTAGTAGGCAAGCTTGTCAATATTGCTTCGCGCACGGCCCGATTTGTCAATCAGTCTGGCAGTGTGCTGGCCAGTGAAATGGCTGATATGGTGCTGTGGCAGCAATTTGTTGATGCTGCGCCGCGCATTGAGGAATTTTATGAAGCGCGGGAATACAGCCGGGCTATGCGTGAAATTATGGCGTTGGCGGATATGGCCAATGCTTGGATCGCCGAGCGGGCTCCCTGGGCGCTGGCCAAAGATGCTGCTAAAGCGCACGAGGTATTGGCGATATGTTCTCAGGGTGTCAATCTGTTTCGGGCTCTGATCACCTGGATAGCACCGGTATTGCCCCAGACAGCGGCGAAGGCGGCCACGTTTTTGAATACAGAACTCTGCTGGCAAACAGCTACCCGGCCATTGTTTAACCATAAAATTAATACATTTACCCCGCTGCTAAAGCGCCTTGAGAAGGCTCAGGTAGACGCGATGATGGATGCAGCTCAAAAGACGTTGACGCAATTGCGGGCATTGGATAAAACGCCTGATGCTACCGATAAGCCCCAGTTTAAGCCGTTGGCCACCGAGGCGATTGCCGCGGAAATCCAGTTTGAAGATTTCGCTAAAATTGATTTGCGTATCGCCTTGATTGTTAAGGCAGAGGAAGTGGAAGGCGCAGACAAATTGCTGAAGCTAACACTGGATCTCGACGGCGAGACCCGCCAGGTGTTTGCCGGTATCAAGAGTGCTTATAACCCACAGGACATAGAGGGTAAGCATACGGTTATGGTCGCTAATCTGGCACCGCGTAAAATGCGTTTCGGTGTCAGTGAGGGCATGGTATTGGCCGCTGGCCCCGGGGGCAAGGAACTGTGGATTCTCGAGCCTCATCCCGGTGCCAAACCGGGGATGCGGGTAATGTAGACTTTGGGTTTAAACGTGCGGGGTTTGGGCTCGGCGCGTTCACGTTAGTTTGTGTAAGGAACGTCGATATGCGTGGAGTATTTCTCGATACGATGACGATGAAGCTCGATGAGCTGGATACGGCCAGGCTCGAAAAAGTGCTGGATCATTGGGATTTTTTTTTAACCACCAGTGCGCATCAAACTGCCGAGCGCATTGAGCATGCAGACGTTGTTATTACCAATAAGGTGATTCTTGATGCCGAGCTGATTAATAAAGCAGCCAACATGAAATTGATCTGTGCTTGCGCCACTGGCACTGATAATATCGCAGTGACAGCCGCTGCAGCGCGCAATATCCCGGTGCGCAATGTTGTTGGCTATACCGGTGGTTCCCTGGCCCAACATACTCTAGCACTGATATTGGCTCTTGCTACACGCTGGCATCAGTACGATGGAGCGGTGAAAAACGGGCGCTGGAGCCAATCGCCCATTTTTTGTTTGTTGGATTATCCGGTCATTGAGCTTGCTGGGAAAAACCTCGGCATTATCGGCTACGGTGATCTGGGCCGTAAAACGGCCGATCTGGGCCGAGCCCTGGGTATGAATATTCTGGTTGCCGAATCCTTTACCGGCGGCGATAGCAGCGATCGTATACCCCTGAGCCAATTGGTGGCAGAATCGGATGTGATTAGTTTGCACTGCCCGTTGAGTGAGCATACGGAGAAACTTGTGAATAAGGAGTTTCTTGCCGCTATGAAACCGGGGGCGCTGCTAGTAAATACCGCGCGGGGTGGGCTGATCGATGAGCAGGCATTGGCCGATGCACTAAAAAGTCGCCATTTGGGCGGTGCGGCACTGGACGTATTAAGTGTAGAACCACCTCCAGCGGATTTGCCATTGCTGGCCGAGGATATCCCAAACCTTATTATCACACCCCACAGCGCCTGGATAAGCCGAGAATCTCGTCAACGATTGTTGGATGCGGTAGTGGAGAATATCCACAGCTGGCGGAAGGGCTGCTGATTTTTCCTCTTTATTCTCGCTGCCTGGTGGCAGAGTCGTATTTTCAAGTGCCCAGCCGTTCAGTCTAGGAGCCTGTCGGACTTAACACTGGCCTACTGCGAAAAAGCCGGATTTGGCTATTTTTTATGCTTCTTCTCGTTAAATAGAACCACTATTCGCCTCGGATCATCATAAAAAATGGCTCAAACCGGTCTTTTTCTCGCTACGACCGGTTAAGTCCGACAGGCTCCTAGGTTGAATGCTCCTATCGACTTACCCATAATACCGCCTCTGCGCACCACTCGACGGGCGTCCGAATTGCGCTGCTAGGCTCATTGCATGCAGCTTAGTTTCGCTGAATGCAGTCGATCACAGTGAAGCATTATGCTTTGGAGAGAAGCTAAAGATCTGTGATATGCCTGGTTGACCCAAGTTAATTCAGAAGGTCTTTGATGCTACCGGAAGCTTTATGAACGAATTTACTGCTATTTTGTTGGGCACTATTCTGGTCAATAACTATGTGCTTGTGCAGTTTCTCGGTTTGTGTCCGTTTATGGGGGTTTCCAATAAATTGGAAACTGCCATCGGTATGGCGGGGGCTACCACTTTTGTGCTCACTTTGGCGGCTATCTGTTCATATTTAGTCAACACCTACTTATTGTTACCCCTTAACCTTGAGTATCTGCGGACCATCTCCTTTATTTTGGTGATTGCGGTGGTGGTGCAATTTACACGCCTATTTATTAAAAAAGCCAGTCCGCTGATGCACCGCGTGCTGGGCGTATTTTTGCCGCTGATCACCACCAATTGTGCGGTGCTCGGTGTAGCGCTGCAAAATACGCTTAGGGCCAATAGCTTCGTACAGTCTACGCTGTATGGGTTTGGCGCGGCATTGGGTTTCTCTCTGGTGTTGATTTTATTTTCCGCTATGCGCGAGAGACTGGCCATCGCAGATGTTCCCCTACCTTTTAAAGGAGCGGCGATTGGTATGATTACCGCCGGTATGATGTCGTTGGCTTTTATGGGCTTTCGTGGCCTGGTCTAGGATAAGCCCATAACTGCAGGTACAGGTATAAGCGCAATGCTGCAATGGTTTTCCGCAATTTCCACGCCTTTGTTAATGCTCGGAGGCATAGCGTTGTTATTTGGCGCTCTGCTTGGCTTTGCAGCGGTGCGTTTTAAAGTTGAAGGGGATCCACTTGTTGATCAGGTTGATGCATTGTTGCCACAGACGCAATGTGGCCAGTGTGGCCATCCGGGGTGTAGACCCTATGCGGAGGCAATCGTCGCTGGTGAAGCGATTAATCGTTGTCCACCTGGCGGTCAGGCCACTATTAACGCTCTGGCCAATTTGCTGGATATGGAGGCGCCGACGCTGGATGCGGAGCACGGTATTGAAGATGTTAAAAGAGTGGCATTTATCCGTGAACCGGAATGTATTGGTTGCACAAAATGTTTGCAAGCTTGCCCGGTGGACGCCATCGTCGGTGCTGCCAAGCAGATGCATACAGTTATTGTCGATGAGTGTACCGGCTGCGATCTGTGCGTGGCGCCTTGCCCCGTAGACTGTATCGAGATGGTGCCATTGGAAATTACTTTGCAGCAGTGGTCTCCGGAAAAACCACTCAGTGCGGCTGGGTTGATTGCCACCGATCGGTTGGGCAGCCTCTCGGCTGATGAGGCAAAAAAAGTTTCAAAGAGAGATGTCGCGTGAGTTCAGTAACGGAGCGCTCCTCGGCTAAAGAGCGTCGCAGCGCTCGAGATGCACGAATCATCGCCCGCGATGCAAAGCGGAAACTGCAGCCCGGAGATTTCTCTGGAGGAATTTACCCACCCCATAATAAAGCGCAATCTACCGCTGAGCCCATTGGCCAGATTCCCCTGGCGGAGGATTTAATTGTGCCCCTGCATCAGCATATCGGCGCCAGTGCCATTCCGCTGGTTAAGCTTGGTCAGCGAGTGTTGAAGGGCGAAAAAATTGCCGAGGCGGATGGTTTAATAAGTTGCCCGGTGCACGCGCCGGGCTCGGGTAAGGTAATCGCCATAGAACCACAGCCAGTTGCCCACCCCTCCGGTATGCTGGCGGATTGCATTGTGATTCGCACTGATGTCGAGCAGCGCTGGTGCACACTGAATCCCTGTACAGATTTTCGCAGCCTGGAAACGGATCAGTTGTTGGAAAAGATCCGCGATTGCGGTATTGCCGGGTTGGGGGGCGCGGGTTTTCCCAGTGCGGTGAAACTGGCTCCCCGCGGTAATTGGTCAATTGATACGCTTATTATTAACGGTAGCGAGTGCGAGCCTTATATCAGCGCCGATGATATGTTAATGCGCGAGCGCGCGGAGGAAATTGTAGCTGGGGTGGAAATTCTGGCACATCTGCTGGATGAACCCGACAACGTGTTAATTGGTATTGAGGACAATAAACCCGAGGCTATTGCAACAATGCGCAAGGCGGTGCATGGAACGCGATTTAACGTTGTCTCCTTTGCCACCAAGTATCCTTCTGGTGGCGAGAAACAATTAATACAAATCCTCACTAAACGAGAAGTGCCCAACAGTGGTCTACCCGCTAATGTTGGCGTGGTTTGCCAGAATGTGGGCACAGCGTATGCGGTATATCGTGCCGTAGTTTTTGGTGAGCCGCTAGTCAGCCGGGTTACGACGGTGGTTGGTGAGGCGTTGCAGCAGCAACGCAATGTGGAGTTGCCAATTGGTACGCCGGTGGCGCATGTGTTGGATTGTCACGGTGTGGAGCGAAAACAATTACAACGGGTGGTTATCGGTGGCCCAATGATGGGTTATAGCATAGACAATGAAAGTGTACCGGTGATTAAAACCACTAACTGTATTCTTGCTCCCACTTGGCACGAACTACCACCAGCGCCCCCTGCTCAAGACTGTATTCGCTGCGGCTTGTGTGCAGAGGTATGCCCGGTATCGCTATTGCCCCAGCAGTTATACTGGTATGCCCGTGCTGATGAGCGCGAAAAACTTCAGGCATATAACTTGTTCGACTGCATCGAATGTGGAGCCTGTTCTTATGTTTGCCCTTCCAGCATTCCTTTGGTGCAATATTACCGTGCCTCTAAAGGGGCGATACGTCTAGCCGAAGAGGAAAAAGAAAAGTCAGATCGCGCTCGGGAGCGTTTTGAATATCGCAAGCTGCGACTGGCAAAGGCAGAACAAGCCAAAGAGGTGAAACGTCAGGCACGCAAACGTGCCGCTGAAATTGCACGTCAACAGAACCAACAGAACACAGCGCCCCAAAATGGTTCTGCAGCAGCTGAGCAGGAGCGTGATGTGGTCGCTGCGGCGTTGGCAAGAGTAAAAGCCAGACAAGCCTCCCCCGAACAACAATTGGCTCGCCTTCAGCGCACCCTCACCAGCGCCGAGCACCGGTTTGAACGTATTCAAAAAAAACTTACTGAAGCCACTGCAAGCCAGCAGGCACAATTGCGCGCACAGCTAAAAGAAGCACAGGTGAAACTACAAGAAGCACGAGACAAGCATAAGCAGATGAAAGAACAACAAGCCGATGAGGAGCAATGATGTCTCTAATGCGTGTTTCTTCCCCCCATACGCGCTCCGGCCTTGGCACTTCTCAAGTGATGCTGCAGGTGGTTGCTGCCACTGTGCCCGGAATACTAGCGCTGGTACTTTATTTTGGTATTGGTGTATTGATCAACCTCGCTTTGTGTATTGCCACTGCATTGGTGAGCGAAGCCGCGGTGATGAAGTTGCGACGACGGCCGGTATTATTTTATTTAAAAGACGCTAGCGCATTACTTACTGCTGTTTTACTCGGTGTTTCTTTGCCTCCCTACTGTGCTTGGTGGTTGCCGGTTGTGGGCAGTGTTGTTGCGATTGTGTTGGCTAAACAACTATACGGCGGTATGGGGCACAATGTTTTTAATCCGGCCATGGTTGGCTATGTGGTGCTGTTGATCAGTTTTCCAGTAGATATGACTCGCTGGGTAGGCCCGACCGACGTATTGCATGGCGTTGCCGATATTGACGAAGCTTTTTCAATGGTATTCGGCCATATGAGCGTCGATGGCTTTACCCGCGCAACGCCGTTGGAAATTGTCCGTAACCATGAGTCCACTCTGCTCGCCCAACTCTATGAAGCGGAGCCAGTATTTGCCACTGGAGGCCTTGCCGGAAGTGGTTGGGAGATGGTGAATTTTGGTTTTTTGCTCGGCGGCTTGTTTTTGCTCTATCGCCGCCTGATTACCTGGCATGCTCCAGTGGCAATGCTCGTTACCCTGACGATATTGTCGTTGGTGTTTTATGACAGTGGCAGTTCCCTGAGCAAAGGGTCGCCGATTTTGCATTTGTTTTCAGGCGCGACCATGCTTGGTGCCTTTTTTATTGTTACCGACCCAGTGAGCGGAGCAACCAGCAATAAAGGTCGGTTTATTTTTGGTGCCGGTGTCGGTTTGCTCACCTTTGTTATTCGCGCTTGGGGGAATTATCCCGATGCAGTTGCTTTTGCTGTTTTATTGATGAATTTTGCAGCTCCATTTATCGATAATTACACATTACCTCGTACTTATGGCCATAAGGCACCGCGAAGAGCCACAGATTTGGAGGAGCGATGATGCTGAAGAAATCTATTTCTGTCAGCGCGCTGGTGCTCGGCCTGTTTGCGTTAATTGCTGCAGGTATTCTTGCGATTACGCAAATCAGCACTCGCGAACCCATAGCGCAAGCAGTGCGTGAAGCTAATGCGCGCGCACTCTTAGAAATAGTACCACTGGAAAAACATAGCAATGACTTGCTAGTGGACACCTATCCGATCCCACAGGCCTATTGGGCCCAGTTGGGGTTGCCTGCTGGTGGTGATATCAACCTTGCCCGGGAGAGCGATGGTGAAATTACCGCGGTCATTATTCCCAGCGTGACCTTAAAAGGTTATTCCGGGCCAATTAGAATGCTGGTGGGTGTCAACCGCGATGGCACTATCGCGGGTGTGCGAGTGATTAGTCATACGGAAACCCCAGGGCTTGGCGATGACATAGAGCTGAAAAAAAGCCCTTGGGTATTGTCTTTTAACGGCCGCTCATTAAAGAATCCGCCACCGCAACGGTGGAAGGTAGAAAAAGATGGCGGGGATTTTGACCAGTTTACCGGAGCGACCATAACCCCCCGAGCGGTAGTGGCACAGGTGAAGGCCGTGTTGGATTTTGTTGAGGAGCACCATCGGCAAATATTTTCTGCTCCGGTTTCCAAGCGTGCGGTTGAAGTCGAAATGCCAGCTGCTAAAAAAGAAATGGAGAGCAAGCGATAGTGGCCAACACAAATTATGGTGAAATAACGCGCAATGGCTTGTGGAGCAATAATCCAGCGTTGGTTCAGTTGTTGGGGCTGTGCCCGCTGCTGGCGGTGACCGGTTCGGTGGTCAACGCCATTGGTTTGGGGTTAGCTACCACGGCAGTGCTAACCTGCTCCAATCTGGTGGTGTCATCAGCGCGAAGACAGATGCCGGAATCGGTGCGTCTGCCAATTTCTGTGATGATTATTGCCACGTTTGTTACCTGTACGGAATTGCTGATGAAAGCATTCACCTACGAATTGTATTTGATATTAGGAATTTTTATTCCATTGATTGTTACCAACTGTACAATTCTTGGTCGTGCTGATGCGTTTGCCAGTAAAAACCCAGTACTACCCTCGTTAATGGATGGGTTGATGATGGGGATTGGTTTTAGTTTGGTGCTTATTCTCATCGGAGCCATTCGCGAAATCGTCGGTCATGGTACTTTGTTAGCGGATATGGAATTGTTGTTTGGTCCCGGAGCCAGGGATTGGAGGATTTCGGTTTTGGGAGAGAACTACCCCGGCTTTTTGGTTGCCATATTGCCCCCGGGTGCTTTTTTTGTGGCCGGCTTGCTGATTGCATGCAAGCATGCCATTGATGCGCGCAATCAACGCCGTCGCAGTGCACGCGTTACCATTGTCAGTGGCGCTAAGCGTGTACGTACCACCGGTAATATTCAATGATTCGTAGGCGCTTAATTCCTCTATGTAATCCCGTGTAATCTCGTGTAATGAATTTTGCACACAATTTGTTCGTTGCACTTTGGTTATTTACCCGAGCCTCGCTACAATCCCCTCCCGTAAATTTGATTGATAACGCGCAGTAAGGAGCTTCTGAACAGCCTGTAACCTTAGGGCGTAACTGCATTTTTCAGCTTGCTTTACATCAATCCGTCAGTATTCAGAATACAAAATACGGATACACTATGATTGTGACCAACCAAAAATTTGAGTTAAGCTACTATGGGCGCCATGCTCGCCGCGCCGATAGCCGTTTTCGTCGAAAAATGATTCTTGAGGCCACTTTGCGCCTGATTGTCAAAGAGGGTATGCGAGGTATTCATCATCGATCCGTGGCTTGCGAGGCGGAGGTTCCTCTTGCGGCCACAACCTATTACTTTAAAAATTTAAATGATTTGATTAGTGATTCTTTTACTTATTTTGTTGAAGGTAATCTCGAGCAGATCCATCGGTTGCAGGGAGGCAGCTTTGTTGTAACACCCAACGCTGAAGGTGGGCGTAAGCAGTTGATACAACAGTTTATAGATTTTATGCTCGCCTATATTCGTACTTTTTCAAGTAATCGTAATAATTTGCTAATTGAGCTTGCCTTTCGCAATGAAGCGCTTCATAACCCGCAATTGGTACCTGTAGTACGCTTGGCTAATCAGTTGACGGAAAGATTCATCCGAGAATTTTTTGATTTGTTGCAACTGCCAGACCCCTGCACAGCAGCGCAAATACTACACGGTACTATTTTAAATCTGGAGTTTCAGGTTTTGTGTGGTGTTATGGCTTTGAGCTCACCTTCGCTGGATAGTACGATTAAATTATTGATTCATGGACTGCTTCATGGGAGCCACCCGGATGAAAACTCGGATGAGCAGAGTTTTGCCCTGGGGCAGTACTCAGTTTAACTTTGAACTGAGAAAAATCGATCGGATATTGGCTTTGTTATACCGAGTTGTTGGCTGTTAGCCATTGCATCCCAGGTAGACTCCTAAGTGCAAAAAATAATTATCTGGTTTCTGTCAAACAAGAGAATTCCGGTATGGTAATTAAATGTTTTCGGCAATTATGGTAAAGCACTGTCATTCCCGCAGCAGAATAGGGATGTCAGTGCTTTTGATACTGCTTGAAGGTAAATATTACTACGCTTTAGTGCAAAGCTTCTGAATCGTCATTCGAAGGTTCAGAGGTTTGGTTATCAGAAGCGGCTTGGTCTGTTTGGTTGCGCTCTAGGGCCCAGACTTCGCTCATCGCTTCTATAAATTCCGCACATTGTAGTAATCGACCAGCCTCGCATTCGGAAATTTGCAGTTGTATAACGCCATTGTCGATGGAGATCGGTTCGATGGTAAAAAGCCCAGCCAGGTGGACACGTTGAAATAATTGGCAAGGGATGGTTGTCATTTTATAGGTTCCTTGAAAAGCCTGTGGTGAAAGTTTTTACAACAGCGAATGCCGCCGATCTGTTTTTCTCGCCACAGGCGTGATCTGTATCAGTAAAATACCTAGTGAATTTGTTTACATTTGAATAGTGGGGCGGGGGTGCGCGGCCGAAGTAAAGAGCCACACCAGTTTTCGCGGTACGCCACAACGCACTCCTACGCCAGGGGCGGGAGCGATAGAAATTACTCGGCTTTAAAAACAGCTTTATTGAAGACGAGCGTGTAAATGGCGTATCATCCAAGACAGCCTCGCTAGATA
>JAHZJJ010000084.1 GCA_022600975.1 Gammaproteobacteria bacterium | reverse complement strand
TCCCAGTCCTTGGCTGATTCAACCATTGTGTGAAATGTGCAGCGAGGAGGAGGGTAGCTTACGGGCTGAGAGAATACCGATCATTGCATATGGTGAAGGTGAAGCCAGCAGAGCGGATGTGGTTGTTCGCACAAAAGCCGATGCTGTCAGCCTGCAAAAAAACATTGATCGGGCACCACAGGCTGCATTAGTTTTAGCTCAAATATTAAGAATTGTTGAAAACTTACCTATTGAGCAGGCGCTAACGGTAGAATCACTGGCTTATGCTAGTTTGCAAGCGGGGCCTGAGTTTACTGCTTGGTTAAATACGCGTACGGAAAAACCGCGGTTGATTGCTAATGCAGAGACTCCTGCAATTGATTTACAGCGTCGAGGTGATATTGTCAGTGCTAAGCTTAATCGTCAAGAAAACCGTAATGCAATCACGGTAGAAATGCGTGATGCGTTGGTTGAGCTTTTTGAACTGTTATTAATAGATAGCAGCATTGAATGTTTGCTTTTGAGTGGTCATGGTCGGTGTTTTAGTATTGGTGGAGAATTACGCGAATTTGGTTTATCATCAAATTCCGGGCTTGCACACTATATTCGTAGCATACATAATCCAAGTCGTTTACTAGCACAGTGTGCTGATCGCGTGCATTGCCACTTGCACGGTGCCTGCATCGGCTCGGGGATAGAAATACCAGCGTTTTCTAACAAACTAACTGCTACCTCAAACACTTTTTTTCAGCTGCCAGAATTAAATTATGGATTAATTCCTGGAGCTGGAGGTTGCATTAGTATCCCCCGGCGAATCGGTCGTCAACGAACCGCTTGGCTAGTATTGTCTGGAAAAAGAATTAATGCCACAACCGCTTTAGAATGGGGTTTGGTGGACGATATTATAGAATCGTGATTACGCTTAGTTTCACATAATATTGTCTACAACTTAGTACATGATCCTATAAGAATTTCAGCGCTGAAAGATAATCTTACCATTGCTCATGGTGAGGCGGCAGTACTGGCTATCAAGATTATTTCTAACCTCCCCCCAGGGTGCGCTTAATAGGCAGAGATCAGCAGGAAGGCCAACTGTAACGCGCTTGCAAGGGCCGCCCGGTCTATCGGCAGGTGATAAAAACAAAGCCAATGCTTGTTCGGGAGTAATGCGCTCATGTTTACCAACGATCAGCCCGCTGGTTGTTTTTCTTGTTACTGCTGCCCGCATCGCCAACCATGGATTGGGATTGCCAAAAGGTGCATCACTGCCTGCCGCCAATGGAATGCCTGCTTTGACAAAGCTGCTCACACAATATAGCCAGGGCTGATCTTCTAAAGCTACCTCTGCCAAATATTGGTCGCCGCGTTCAGCAACAAAATGTGGCTGAGTAACCACGCGTAAACCCAGTTTTTTGATCTGTTGACGCTGTGTTGGCGGAGTGATTGATGCGTGTTCAATTCTATCACCGGGAATCACTCCACTCGACTCCAAAGCACTTAAGGCATAAACGAGTTCAGCTAGAGTAACGCAGTGGATGGCTACAGCCTGCCCCACTCGGTGCGCTAATACTATCTGTTTACACATTTTATCAAAATCTGGCAATTGGGATTCTCGTAAATGAATTTTATATTCTCCAGTTTTAAGCATCGGTTTGGCGCTACAGAATGTAATTTTGTGGTTCCCCATAAGCCGCGTAGACTGTAACAATTCTCGGCGTTTTTGTGAATGCTTAAAATATTGCCATTCTTGAGGCCCGTTATTAGGGCTGGTGTCGGTGATACCGGTGATGCCATAACTAGCAAGTAATTGGCTGGCTTGTGCAATGGAGGGAAATTGACCGCTGAGCTGTTGGCGAAGCCATTGATCTGCCTCGTAAAGTCGGCCAGTGTAGTGATAGGTGGGTGTGGAGACTGTTTGATTTCCAGTGGAATTTATTAGGTCTGACTTAATTTTTTCAAGCCCAATGGGTGCCATTGCTAATGATTTTTTGCCTAAAGTTTCAAGAGCGCAGCTATTAAGTACCCACAGACGCCCGCTTCGGTGTTGAATTCTAACTGGACGATCTGGAATCCATTGGTCCAACCAATGCCGGTTAATATCACCGGCAATACAAGAGTGATAGCCAGTGCCTCGGAGCCAGTGCTGAGGCGATTCATCATTACATTGGCGTAAGGCGCTGATTAACTCTGATTCATAGTTGACGTCAGGAGGGCCACAGGGAAGGGACTGCAATGAGGCTGCAAGCGACAGCAGATGGATATGGTGGTCGTGTAAACCAGGCAGTAGTGCACCACCTTGTGCATCGATAAGCGTATCACAGCCTGTTGGTGATAGATTTGGGCCGATCTCAGCAATTATCCCCCGGCAAATTTTGAGATCAATCAAGCCCTTATGACTATCCTCGGCACTAGCTAGGGTGAGCTGCGCCCGTTTAATAAGGAGACTATCCATTATATCTGGGAGTATTATTCATCGGTTTTAACCTGAAAAATTCAACTTAGATGAAAATTTGGTACTCAATATAAGATTGCGTGAAGGTATCAATCTATACCTAACCCTATGAAAACTATACAAAAAGACAGTATGTTTTGTTAGTGCATGTTCTATTGATTAAGAATTATTGGGTAAGTTGTGAATTAAAATTTTTCTCTATAAATACTTGAATGAAAGGTTTGTCATAAATATACGCCTTAAAGTAGGCCATCAAGACTATTAATTATGTCGACTATTTCGATATTATTGTTCAGAATTTACAATTCATGGTACGTACTAAATTTATAATTGCAACAAATTGTGAGAGACTGGTAACCGTGGAGCTAAAACCAGGAATAAGGCTAAAAAGTTCATCTTGTAGTACTGAAGTAATGGTTATAAGAGGCACTGGTGATTACGATTTACGTTGCGGTGGCCATGTGATGGGGGGTAACCCAGTTGAGATGAACAATAATTTTGCAGCCAATACGTTAATGGGCAAGCGCTATGTAAACAAGGATAATAGCCTTGAGTTGTTATGTACTAAACCGGGGGAAGGTAGCTTGTCTTTAGCAGAAACGCTATTGATCATTAAGGCCGCACAGGCTTTGCCATCTTCAGATTAAACCTAGTGCAATTCAAACGTAGCTCTGATACTCATCATATTTTTAAATTGTGACCGTATAAATAATATTTTTGCTGGAATAGGTTTTTATGATCTTGAGCTTTAGAATTTTATTTTCATGGTTTTGATCAAGATTATATTTACTGTAAATAATATAATAAGCGTCTCTAATATTCGCAAGTTTTTGATTATACAGAGGTGCAATTGTCAAATCAGATTAAAACAGGTGATCTATGCCCAGTGTATTAGATGGAATAAAAATTCTTGATTTATCTCAAGGTATAGCAGGCCCTATGGCATCAATGGTGCTTTCGGATAACGGTGCAGATGTCATTAAGATAGAGCCACCAGAAGGTGATCCCCATAGTGGCCAACTGGGTTACCGAGCTTGGCAGCGTGGCAAGAGAAATGCAGTATTTGATCTGAAAAATAACAAAGATAGAGAAACTTTTCTCAATTTGGTCAAAACAGCGGATGTGCTATTGGAAAGTTACGTACCTGGAGAAACGACTGGTCTGGGTATTGATTTTTCAACCCTTCACGATATAAATCCTGGTTTGATTTATTGCTCTATCACCGGATATGGTAGAGACAACCCCTTATCAGATAGGCCTGCTTGTGATGGGTTAGTAGCGGCTAGAACAGGTCTGCACTATGAACAGCGTGGACGTGTGGGAAGTCAATATTATCCAACTGGTGGAAAAATTCCTTTTGAAGATTATGCATTCAACCTAGATGCAGTGGTTGGCCCACGATCGGAAGATAGAGATGGCCCACTTTTTAATGGTCTGAATTGGCCTAGTGTCGGTGCGGCCTATACAGCTTTGACCGCCATCAGTGCCGCGCTGTTGGTGAAAGAAAAGTGCGGATGTGGGCAATGGGTTGAAACTAGCTTATTACAGGGAGCACTGACATCGGGAATATTGGCATTTAGTTATGGTGAAAAACCGGATGCTCCGCATTTTGCAACCTGGATTAATGACAGCCGTTCTCCAAAAGGAAATTTTGAATGTAAAGATGGTCGTTGGGTTGTTAATTGGGTGCCAAGCCCGAGTTTTGTTCTCGGTGCTTCGGAAGGTGATAGTCTCAATGCATCACCGGATAGTTCGGCACGGGATGATCCAGATCGCATTATGCCAGCAATGGATGATATGCTGGTTTTGGATCATTATTACCCAATGTTGGCCGCAGCATTTAAACGTTTTGATGCGGATGAGTGGGTAGACGCAGGGGCTGTTGCCGGGCAGTGTATTCAGAAAGTATCTTCTCCGGAAGAAGCTCTCAATGATGAGCGCTTTTTGGCCGATGGCTGCGTTAGTGCCGTTACTGATCCGCAATACGGTGATACTCGCCAAGTTGGTATTCTGTATAACCTTGAGAAAAACCCGTCTGCCATCAAACAGGGTATTGCTTCTCACGGTGAAAATAGTGAAGAGGTTAAAGCAGAGGCTGCCGCTGCAGCAGCAGTGACGATTAACAAGAGTGTAGAGGAGGTACCAAAGCAGCCTCTAACGGGTGTCACTGTCATTGATTTAGGCTTGGCAATTGCTGGCCCTTATTGCGCACAAGTATTGTCTGATTTGGGCGCTGATGTAATCAAGGTAAATGCCACGTATGATTGGTATTGGCATTCCAATGCCATAGCCATGTCGGCCAACCGTGGTAAGCGTAGTATTGCCGTTAATATGCGTGATCCTGATGGTATAGAAGTGATTCAAAAGCTGGTGGCTGATGCAGATGTAGTCGTTCACAATATGCGTTACAAGGCCGTAGAGAAAAAAGGCCTTGATTATGAAACTCTTAAAAAAATTAATCCGCGGCTGATTTATTGCCATACACGCGGCTTTGAGAAAGGACCGCGGGAATCTCTTCCTGGAAATGATCAAACTGGCTCGGCGCTTACCGGTGTACAGTGGGAAGATGGAGCCTGTCATAACGGTGGCCGCCCTTACTGGTCATTGACCACTGTCGGTGATACCGGTAATGGCTATCTTGCTGCTATTGGTATTCTTCAGGCTTTGATGGCGCGTGAAAAAACTGGGGAAGGCCAGTTCGTCGATACTTCTATTGTCAATGCACATTTTTTTAATTGTTCGCATATTATTGCCAAAAGTAATGGTAGCGGATTTGATCGTTCGCATTTATCAAAAGATGCTCTGGGCTACACAGCAGGGTATCGTTTATATAAAACATCCGATGGGTACCTGTGTGTCGCGCTCAGCCGTGAAAGCCACTGGGCGGCATTGTATGCAGTAATGGGTTTATCGACTCTGATGCAGGATAAACGATTTAACGCTTCAGAAGCACGACTATCCAATGATGAGGAGCTAACACATACATTGGTGCAAACTTTTAGCCGCCGTAGTGCCAGTGACTGGTTTGCATTGCTAGACAAAGCTGGAGTGCCATGTGAGATTGCTGATTCAGGCTTCAGTAAGAAAATGTGGCAGCCGGGCTCAGAACTGCTTGAACGAGAATGGTTGGTATCTCGTCCACACCCAGTTGTGGGTACCGTAGGGCATGTTGGTCTACCTTATGAATTTTCAAAAACACCGGCCAGAGTTCAAAGTGGCCCACTTATCGTCGGCCGGGAAACACATGAAATATTAGATAACCTGGGTTATAGCGAGGCCGATAAAGCGCGTTTATTTGACTCCAAGGCGGTAGCGGACGAAAGCTGCTATATGTATCCTCTCAACATCACCAAAAGTAAAAAAGAATATGCTTGATTCAGAAGAGATCATTCGACCAGACCCAATACCAAAGATTGACAGCGTATTTTTCTGGCAAGCACTGGAAGATGAAGTCCTTATGGCGCAACAATGTGGTGATTGTTCGATATTTTTGCATCCTCCCCGGCCCATGTGCCCAAACTGTAATAGCTTAAATCAACAAAAAGTTCCCTTAAGTGGGCGAGGGAGATTATACAGTTGGTGCATGCCTCAGCACCCCAAAATTCCCATGTTCCACTATCCGTTGATCACAGCATTGATTGATTTGGAAGAGGGCATTCGTATTCTCTCTAACCTGATTGAATGCGATACTAATCAGATAACCACTGGAATGGCACTTGAAGTTTGTTTTGCTCCAACCAAAGGTGGAAAGAAGGTCCATCAATTTCGCCCCCTATGCGCAGATGTTGGTTAACATTTAGGAAATAATTAGAATGTCAAAACTAAATACTGCTATTGTCGGCATAGGCCAAACTGAATTTTCAAAAAAATCGGGTCGCAGTGAACTACAGCTTGCTTGTGAGTGCATTAAATCTGCATTGGATGATGCCGCTTTAACCCCAGCGGATGTCGATGGGATGGTTACCTTTACGCTGGATAACAGCGAAGATATCGATTTAGTTTCCTCTTTGGGTGTTGATAATTTGCGTTTTTCTTCAAGGGTTCCACATGGTGGTGGTGGCTCTTGCGGAACCATCGCCCATGCTGCCGCAGCTATCCGTTCGGGGCTAGCCAACACCGTAGTGATCTGGCGAGCGATGAATGAGCGCTCGGGTTATCGTTTTGGTCAGGCTCATATGAATAATGGAATACAGGGGTCAGGCTCTAATTTTTTAGAGTGGAGTATGCCATTTGGCGCTGTTACACCAGCAAATTGGTCGGCAATGAATTTGCAGCGTTATATGGATGTCTACGGAGTAAGCAATGAAGATATTGCCCATATATCTGTAACCATGCGCCGCCATGCTGCGACCAACCCTGCTGCTTGGTTTTATCAAAAACCTATTACCTTGGAGGAGCATCAAGCGTCGAAATGGATTATTGAACCGACATTACGATTACTGGATTGTTGCCAGGAAAGCGATGGTGGAGTAGCACTTGTTTTAACCTCTGAAGAGCGCGCCCGGGATTTAAAACAAAAGCCAGTGCGCGTTGCCGCAGCGACTCAAGCGCTACCCCAAGCAGTTGAGGTGGTGACCAACTATTATCATGGAGAGCTGTCTCAGTTTAAAGAGGCTCAGGTGACGGGGCGGGAATTATTTCGTCAATCTGGCATGAGTGCCAAAGATTTTCAGGTGGCAATGCTCTATGATCATTTCACACCAATCGTACTAATGCAGCTTGAAGCCTTTGGTTTTTGCGAATATGGCGAGGGCAAAGACTTTGTTAAAGGTGGTCATATCGGCCTTGATGGCAGTATTCCAGTCAACCCTAATGGGGGGCTAATTGGCGAAGCTTATATTCACGGAATGAATAATATCGTCGAAGGCGTACGTCAAATCCGCGGTATTTCGGTAAATCAAGTTAATTGTGTTACTAATGTACTAATATCAGCAGGTATGAGTGGAGCGATCTTTAGTGTAATGTAATTTATATGTGGCTTTAACCATTGATATATAGGATAGTTTTTTTGCTTAAGAAAGGTATGTATTTTAGGCGCAAGCGGTTCTATTTTATTTTTTGGCGGCTCAGGGTAATTGCTTGTATTTTTTTCTCAGCAGCATTTTTAAAATATACAAAGTTGCTAAGCTATCTTGTTTTTTGCGCAATATTTTTCCTAAATATGTTGTTCTTTCCGGTGTGAGACATTCTAAATATTATATGGGATCTTCCTGATTTTTCTCAACAAAATTATTTTCAGAGTCTGATAAAAACTTAAAATATTTTAATGGTTACGATGATAAGCTTAATCCTTGATGGATTAATAGCTTTTTGAGATTTTTTCCTAATGAAAATTAATAAATTCCACAAAATATATCTTAAATAGTTTTTATTTATTTCCCAATAAACGGATTTAATTGTAAACCCATTACTGTTTAATAGAGATAATAAAAGATATTCATCGTCTGTTCGAATTAGGTAAAATAGTTAACATTAGATTACACTTTTAATTACGCCTGCTGGTGTAATTTTTGTATTCTAACTATGCACACTTACACGCCAGCGCATTCAAAATAATAGTATTTATGAGTGAAGTGAAATGAATAAAAATATGCTACCCATATTCTTTTTTTTAATAGGATTAGTTTCTTTTTCATCAGCTTTTTCACAGGAGGATATTTATACCTCAGATAAAATGGTATTAGAGGAAATTACAGTTACTGCAGAAAGGCGCGAAGAATCATTAACTGAGGTGCCTATATCCATTGCTGTTTTGGGCAAAGAAAAGTTGGAGCAAAAGGGGATTGACGAAATCGAAGATCTCGGAAATAACGTCCCTAATCTTTATGTCAACCCCTTTAACGTTGATGCCGATTCAGTTCGAATATTTGTTCGCGGCATAGGCCAGGGTTCTGTTGAGGTTACTCAAGATCCATCGGTTGCTCTTTATATGAATGGTGTTTACGCCGGAAGCTCTATAGGCCTTGGTTTTGAAAATGCTGATATTGAGAGAATTGAAGTATTGCGTGGCCCTCAGGGAACATTATATGGTAGAAATGCAACCGGTGGTGCAATAAATATTATTACAGAAAAGCCTACGTTGGGAGAATTTAATATAAAGCAAATGTTCTCTCATGGTAATTTAGGTAATTTTAAATCCAAGACAAAATTAAATGTGCCACTAGGGGAGGGAGGTATAGCTGCTGCCAAATTGACTTATCTAAACTCTGAACGACGCGATGGCCTCGTTGAAAATACTGGCCTGGGTGAAAACTGGGGTGTACAAGATAGAGATGCTTATCGTTTTGACTTGCGTATACAACCAACGGATGCTCTAACCATAGATTATGCTTATGATAAATCTTATTCAGAAGACACGGATAACTTCGGACAACTTACAGCTGCAAGTTCAATGCAGGGTAATGCTACAGATCCGATTAACATAAGCTTACCAGATATTCCTATTCCGATTCCTGGTACTCCTTTTACGCAACCACTTACTTTTTCCAAATTTTCTCTTCAGCCGACGATAGCATTTACTGCTTCACAGCCTGCACAGCAAAGTAGGGTTAAACGGTTTTCATCGCCACGAGAAATTGAAGCGAACGAGCTTGAAGTATCAGGGCAAAGCCTAACATTTTCTTTTGATGCGAGTGATAACATCACTATTAAAAGTATTACTTCTAAACGTGAAAAATTCAGCAGTGGATTTAGTGATGGAATCCCCGGGGTGAATGCCGTTACTCAGCTTCCATTATTAGAAGACTTTGAAATGAATTTGGGTGGCTACTTACCAATTATCGATTGGAAAGCAGGGGAGTACATAGAAGATAATATAGGTGAACTACTAGATGGTATTGATGAGCTCATTGATTTAGGTATTCCACTTCCGGTAGATATTGATTTAACTGGTGTGGCTGATTTATTTCAATTCCAACCTGGTGCAATGGTCATGCTGCGTCGAGATACAAAATTTGAAGAGCTCTCACAAGAATTTCAGTTAATTGGAGATGCTAGTTGGAATACTCTATATATTGATTATGTGGCCGGAATATACTATTACAAGGAAGAGGCAGACCAAGTAGTGGATATAGGTACTGCTGGTGGATTACCTCGCATTCCGGGTGATATTACCCAAATTGAAAATGAAAACCATGCTATTTATGGGCAAACAACCCTTACTCCAGGGGGAGAAGATGGCCGTTGGCATTTTACCTTTGGTGGACGTTATAGCGAAGATAAACGACAAGCTTTACGTATCAATCCTAATTCTCTTACTTTTGGTCAATCTGCACCTGATGGGGCTAACTATGATGAAACTTTTTATAATTTTAATCCATCTTTAACGGTTGCCTACGATCTAAATGAGTACTCAAATGTTTATGCAAAAGTACTCACAGGCTATAGGTCAGGGGGGACTTCTGAAAAATCTTCTGATCCAGATTTGTTCTCACAAGGTGTAGATGTAGAAGAAATAATCTCCTATGAGCTAGGTTTTAAAGGGTTATTACTTGAATCTAGATTGGAATTAAATCTCGCTTTGTTTAATATGAAGATTGATGGTTACCAGACTAGCATACAATCAGGCTCAACACCCGGAGATAGAGACTTATTTGGTTTGGATAATACTAAATCTAAAGGCATTGAAATTGATGCCCGTGCATTGATTACAGACTACTTAACTTTATCATTAGGGTTGGGCCTATTAGATACGAAAATTAGCATTGATTCTGTTACAATTCCTTCCCTAATTCCAGGGTCTCCAGATATAGTGCGTGAACTTGAAGATACGCTACCTTATGCCCCAGAGAGAACGGGTTCTGTAGCGCTTGATTACCAAAGAAATATCGGAAGCTTATTTTTTGCTGGCTATCTTGGTTACAATTACCAGGGTGATAAAAATGCATCGCCCAACAAAGAGGATCAAATTGTGCTAAAAGGTTATTCTCTACTTGATGCCAGTTTTACTTTATCTGAAATTCCTATAGCTGCGGGTAATTTAGCTATTTCCTTGTGGGGAAAAAATTTAACAAATAAAGAGTATGCATTGATCTCAACGCGATATCTTGATGCACTCGATGTTAGTGTTTTGGGTGATCCAAGAACTTATGGGTTAAGTGTTATTTATGAATATTAAAATATAATTGAATTTATTTTAACTTGAAAACCACAGATTCAGTTGTTGAATGAAAATCTGTGGTTTTCAATAATATAAATATTATTGAACGTTCTAATTTAATTTCGGTATCCATTCACTCTTACTTTAAAGCTTCTTGCTGGCCCTGGTGTTGGAGCAGTTTTTACTTTAATTTCATAGTTAATAGGGTCTAATTGTAAATCTAGCCGATAAAATAATCTTGCCATAGAAAGCATCATTTGTGTATCTGCTAGTGTTTTTCCTAAACAGGTATGCGGCCCACGACCAAATGGAGAGTAGGCTCCAGGTTGCATATGTTCAGCTCGTTCACGGCTATACCGATGCACATCAAATTTTGTTGGCTGTGGGAAAAACTCTTCCATATGATGTGGTACGGTTATGCCCATATAAAGCAGCTCCCCTTCTTGTATATGGCAATTTTCATATTCAAAATTAGTGTTAGCAACACGCATACTGGCTGCGGCAACAGGATACAAGCGCATACTCTCCATAATTGCTCCAAAGAGAGTTGGCATTTGTTTTAGACTGGATTCCTCGAATGGACCACTTTTGGAAAAAATTCCGTCTACCTCATTTTGTATTTGTTGATATACCTTGGGGTGTTTTAGCACTAAATATATCATCGAGGCAACGGTATTGGCAACGGTGTCTAGTCCGGCCACATAAGGTCCAGTCATTAGCAATACCAAGTCACTTTTGGGAATAAGATCACTATTTCGTTCGTGTTCTTCCATAATAGCATCTACTAGGGTTTTCTCACTCTGAGATTTCTTTCCTTTATTTGCGTAATAATCCTCGACCATTAAATTGCCAAGTTCTGTAACACGTTTAAAAGCTTTTTTATAAGCGGGCATCTTCAATAATATTTTAGGCCGCTGACGGGTAACTAAGACATTGAGAATATTTTGTATTGTGATTCGAATATCTTCCACATAATCCAATGGTACTCGCCCCGTCAGCAACCAGCCCAGCTGTGCTGTTACGAGCCTCTGCATGCCTGCCACTACAGGTACAGAGTTACCTGGAAGCCAATCTTTTTCAAGCATGTTATCTGTGGTTTCAATAAATTGGTCATACTTTCCATCTAGAGCTTTTTTTGAAAACCCATTTTTCATCACGTTACGCAATTTTTTATGGATTTCACCATCCTCTGCACCAAGTAAGTATTTTGTTTGGTATTCATTAATTAGCCCTTCCCAAAATTCCCGTGAGCGCAATTTTATTTTCCCATCTCCAGAGCCCATAAATTTTGCGGCTTCAGGCCCTGCTAAAACTTTATAGGACTTATTAAGCACCTTAATACTAAAAACTGGGCCGTATTGTCGATAGCAATGGTAGAAAAACTTTCCAGGGTCTTTTGCTAAATCTAGAATATTGCCCAAAATTGGAAAGCCTTTCACTTGTGGAGGCTGCCGGGTAGTATCGAAAGTCTCAGTCATTTAATTTCTCATTGAGTTTGATTGAAAATATAAAAAATAGGAGAAATAACTAAAAATATTTTTAATATTCAATGTTATTTCAAATTATCTTTTAATATATTTTTACAATATAAGATCTCTACTGATACTTTAACAGCTTTTTAAATTTGTTTTACTGTTGGTCTATTTATTTAAATCTACCGATTCTGTATTGGTTTTGGTATAATACTCTGCATTTTGCATTCACAATCTCTAAGAATTAGCGGCAGTTTTTCCAGCCATACGCCCAAAAAAGGTAGCATCACCAATAGAAATTCCACTTGCATAGCCGTCACCGCGCCTGGGTACTCCGGCGGTGGTACGACCGGCCGCATACAAACCTTTTATAATTTCTCGTTTGCTCGTTAATACTTCACCGGTTGGTAGGGTGTCCAAGCCTCCCAGAGTGAACATTGCATACATAGCGCCTCTCCCAGGGGTACAGTCCAGTGCGGCGTATGGGCCCTTAATGGGTTTTAGCCACTCTGCACTTTTGTGAAATTTGGGATCTTCTCCCTGAGCTGCATACTCGTTATAAAATGCTAAACTTTGCACTAACGCACTTCTTGGCAATGCCAACTCTTCTTCCAGCTCTTCTATGCTCTCTCCAGTTCCTGCAATCTCAGCTGACAGAAAGCTTGCTTCCTCAAGTTTACTGGTATCATCAATACTAAATACCAGATAAATTTTATCCTCCGGCTGGCGAAGGCAAAAATTTCCGACACGGCTATGATAGCAATCTTCATTAATAAAACGTTGCCCAGAGGCGTTAACAAAGATTCCAAAAGTGAGTGAGGCAGGTGGATAGAATGGGAGTGTCGTCAAGCCTTCGTGCATATTAATGGCGGCACCGCCAGCTCCCATCCCCATTAAAATTCCAGCACCATCATCTCCAGGATTGCCAATGGGCGAATTGCAGCGCGATAACTGTGGTGCATAACGTTTAAGCATGTCCTGATTCATGACAAATCCTCCTGCACAGAGTATAACGCCCTTACTGGCACGGATATTACACTCTTGTCCATCCTGGCGAATGACGATACCATGAACCTCTTTTTCATCATCTTGAATTAGCGTTAATGCGCGGCTATCGTACTCAACTGGAATACTCAAACGTGCTACATTACCCATTAATATTTTCATTAATAAAGGGCCACCATTATCGCCTTTAACGTAGAGATTGTGGCCGCGAGGTGCTGGCTTGGCGATCTCCTTAAATGGCCAGGCCTGCTCATTTCCAGTATAAAGTAGTCCGTCATCAGTCGTTGCTACAATGGCCCGGTCTTTCAATTCACTGTCTTTAAAGGTTACACCTTTTTCGCATAGCCAATTAAAATGACCGACGCTTTCATCACAATAGATTTTTATTTTTTCAACATCACCTTGCTCACCCGCGCATAGCTTCAGGTAATTAAACATATCTACCGTCGAATCTTCATGGCCGCAGGCTTTCTGCACTCGAGTGCCGCCGTTACCCCCTAGATATATTTCGGCGCTGGACAGTGCGGTAGAGCCTCCACCAGCACTGGCAAGCTCAAAAATTATAACATCGGCTCCCGCTTCTCTTGCTGTAATTGCTGCACATGCACCAGCGCCGCCGTAACCAATAATAGCGATCTCGGTAGTTTTATCCCATTGGTGAACGTCTTTGAGCCGACGTGGTTTGGTTGGCGATATACTGTTATTGTTCATGGTTATAGTATTCCGTTAATTTATATTTAGCTATTGAACAATATTAATTTGCCAAACTTTATATTAACCGTTGACAAATAAAAGAGCTTAGTCTATACAGACTAAGCTAGATATGGGCAAGCAAGTACAATATTAAAAATTGGCTTGGCCATTAACTGTCGTAGTTTATTGAATATTGCTGCCCATTATAAGTGAGATACCCATATTCTTAATTTCAGGTAAGTTTAAATGGCTAGGTCAAATGAATATAATCTTGGTCCAAATACGTTTCCCCGTGGTTGGTTTGTCGTGGCGGAAAGTAGTGAGCTTGACCATGGTCCTGTAGCAGTACGTTTTTTTGCCCAGGATTTTGCCTTGTATCGTGGTGAAAGTGGTAAGCCGGTTATGCTAGATGCTTATTGCAAGCATATGGGTACGCATCTTGCGGCAAGTAAAAGTTCACAGATTGTTGCAACCAATCAACAAATAGAGGGTGATTCTATTCGCTGTCCTTATCATGGTTGGCGTTATGGTATGGATGGCCAAGTGAACGACATCCCTTATCATGATGGTCCCTGTCCTAAATCAGCGAAGATCCAATCCTATGAGGTGCGTGATGTTATGGGCTGTGTGCTCATGTGGTTTGACCCCGATGGCGGTGAGCCAGAGTATGAGCCGCCTTATCTCAGTGAGTGGTCTGACCCTAAATGGATTAGATGGGAGTTAGATCATTTGGGTGAGATAGCCATTCACGGCCAGGAAATTATTGACAATATGGTGGATGCCCAACATTTAGGGCCTACCCACGGCGCCCCCTGTGAGTTTTTTGAAAATGAATTCAGAAATCATCTTTTAATACAGCGTCAAGGTGGTTTTCATGCTACTTATAAATGTATGCTAACCACCAGTACTTGGTATACCGGGCCAGGAATTTTATTATCAAAGCAAAATTTTAATGAATCCATAACTTTTCAATTCATCGCTAATACGCCAATTGAGGATGGTGTTACCAAGGTTTGGCACGCAGCTTTAGTTAATTCGAGCAGTACTGAACATAACGAGCAATCTATAGCCATGGCCAAGCAAGTACAGCAAGGTTGCCTGGAGGCTTTTGCTGCTGACTTTGATATATGGCGCAATAAAAAGCCTGCCACAAAATTGTTTCAATTGCCCAATGATGGTTCATTTAAAGTAGGACGTACTTGGTACAAGCAGTTCTTTGATATTAAAGAAAATACTACTGGCTATCAATCAGAAGTAAATGGTTTTTATTATATTAAAAATTTAAAAAAACCACCAAGTGAGGCTTTTATAGAATTAGAACAAGCTTTGGAATGGTTTTAAAAATGAATTTATCCTAACCTATTTTATTAGATATTTATGACACAATATATTGAAGCACGTATTGCTAGGCTAGAGGCTATAGAGTATATAAAACAGCTAAAGGCTCGCTACTTACTGGCTTGTGATCAACGTGATTTTGACGGTTTACGTAGCTGCTTTGTAACTTCTGGGCTAGTTATCAATTATGGCTTTATTGGTAAATTTACCAGTGTAGAACAATTTATCTCTACCTTTTCTGATATGACCCAACACGCAGGCCATATTGATCTGCACCATGGTTTGGCTCCACAAATTACTTTGCTTGATGAAAACCAAGCTTCCGGAATATGGCGCTTACATTTTCAACTGTTGCATACTGAGATGCAACTTATGCAAATTATGGGTGGGGTCTATGAAGACAAATACCGCCGTGTTGATTCCAAATGGAAGATTGAAACTACGAATTTTAAGATTTTAGCTAACACAATGTTACAAAAAAATAATTCTGGGGCTTTTAATGTAATTGAAATGGGCGCAGTTTCTGGATTATCTACTGAAATGGTTAAATAAATACGTTGATCACAAAGCATGAAGTGCCGCGTTACTCAGTTTCAAGTCCATAAGCTTGAGCGGCTCTATTTTAAGCTATAGATGTATCTTCCTGTATTAAATATTTTAAATTTTTTAGAATAATATTACGAAGTATACTTAATTCGTTGGTATCATGAAATGAAGGGTCAAACCTGTATTATCATCGGCGGCGGCCATGCCGCTGCCCAATTAGTTTTTAGTCTGCGTCAAGAGGGCTGGACAGGCAGGCTACAACTTATTAGTAACGAATCGGTATTGCCTTATCATCGGCCGCCACTTTCTAAAGATTATATGGTCGGTAATAAAAGTTTTAAACAGTTACTGATTCGCAACTCGGATTTTTACCATAAAGCTGAAGTGGAATGCCTGCTTAATCAAACTGTTATAACCATTGACTCAGAGAAGAAAACCATCACTTTGCTTGATGGTCGGCAATTGTCTTACCATAAACTAATAATTGCAACGGGAGCTCGAGCGCGGCAGCTCAAGGTTCCTGGTGCTGAATTAGAAGGTATATTTAGTTTGCGGACCATTGCCGACTCCCAACGTATTGCTCCTTATATTAAACCCCGTGCCAATGCGGTGATTGTTGGAGGAGGGTATATTGGCCTGGAGGTAGCCGCCATGCTAACTAAAACTGGTGTGCAGGTCACTGTGCTAGAGTCGGCTGATCGCGTGCTGGAGCGTGTGACATCGCCTCAATTATCAAGCTTCTACCAACGAGTTTATTTTGAAAAAGGTGTTAAGCTGATTACTGGTATTAAGATTGATAAATTTTTAGGTGATCAGCATGTAACCGGAGTGAGAGTCATCGGTGGAAAAGAGTACACTACGGACTTTATCCTCGTTGGGATTGGCGCCGAACCTAATACACGGTTAGCCGAGACCACTGGCCTTAATGTGAAAAACGGTATTGTGGTTAATCAGCACACCATGACTAGCGATCCGGATATTGCCGCGTGCGGTGATTGCTGCCGGTTTCCCTGTGCTATTTATGATCGTGATTTGCGCCTTGAATCAGTGCAGAATGCAGCGGACCAGGCGCGTGTAGCTGCCGCTTCAATCTGCGGAAAAGATAAAGTTTATCGTTCGGTTCCCTGGTTTTGGTCGGACCAATTTGATCTGAAGTTGCAAATTGTCGGTTTATCGCAAGCTTACGATGAGGTGATTTTTCGGGGTGACATCCAACACGGAAACAGTTTTGCTGCATTTTATTTTTCTGGTGATCGTTTACTAGCAGCTGATTGTGTGAATCGACCCCGGGAGTTTATACTTGCGAAACAATTGCTAGAGCGAGGGGGACAGCTTAATAAGGAAAAAATAACCGATGAATCCTTATCTGCAAAAGAATTAATGGTGTGACAAAAAACAGTGCGTTATAGGATTACTTAAAGGTCAAATTTTTTAATAAAATTTTGTAATATTACCTGTTAAAACGCTTTCTAGCCGATTACACGTGATAACCTCCATCTACAGTAAGGGTTTGTCCTGTGATATAGCGGGCACGATTGGATGCCAGAAAATTAACGGCATCTGCAACCTCCTCAGTCTGTCCAAACCGTTTGATGCAGAGGTTTTGTAATATTGCTTCCTCCCAAGATTTGTCAAATTCTGATCCTTTTAACCTTAAAAAGATACCCGTTTCTATAACACCAATGGCTACACTATTAGCTCGAACACCATGGATGCCTTCTTCCTTTGCAATACCTTTGATCAGGCTGTCAATGGCTGCCTTTGGGGCAACGGATAATACATCACGTGGAGGAAAACGAAACAAACCCGCTGAGCTGATATGAACAAGGGAGCCGCCTCCCTTTTCCCTTAAATAAGGGATAGCGGAATGGACAATATTGAAAAATCCATTAACATCTGATTGAATAATATCACGCCAAAATTCCGGGGTTATTTCTGCAATGTATTGTTGAGGAATATCATAACCTGAAGCGACAATGACGGTATGGATATTACCATATTGCTCTGATAGCTCGGGTAATAATTTATTCTCCCGATCACCCGTATTAAATTGAAAGGCTTGTGCCTGTCCACCACTTTGCTCAATAGAAGTAATCACTTCAAGTGCTTTATCCTGATTTTTATTGTAGGTCAAAGCAACCGTAACTCCTTGCTCTGCGGTGTTTTTCAAGCTAGTTGTGTGTGCCGCAGCATTGCGGATCAATCGGCAGGAGCTGATTGTGAAGCAAGAGAAGCTGCTGAAGTGATGGAGGAACCGACCCTCCGGAGTCTGCCTGCAGGGGCCGGCTTCAAACCACCCTCAAGCGGCATTGG
>JAHZJJ010000083.1 GCA_022600975.1 Gammaproteobacteria bacterium | reverse complement strand
TTTATGAAACAGGAAAAAAAGCTTGTATGAAGATTTACGAAACAGGCACTATTATTTTTGATAAATTATTAGGAAAGTTGAATTATAAAGTGAAGCCAGTGGTAAAGTAAAGACAGGAAGTTATTTCATGCACGTCCCTTAGCGGCACCCCTCAGGTAGTCAGTGTGATGCTGGCTGTATTTATTGTAGGCGTAGCAACAGGTTCACTGCTTTGTGAAAAGCTCTCAGGGGGTCGTATTGAAATAGGAATAGTACCCATTGGCTCTATTGGCCTGACACTTTTTGGAATCGATTTGTTTTTTGCGATAAATCCTGCTGATGTCGAATCACTGCAAAGTGTTAGCCAGTTATTTTCCCACTTCAGCAATATTCATGTGTTAGTGGATCTCGGTATGATCGGCCTTTTTGGCGGTTTATTTATTGTGCCTCTGTATGCATTTGTTCAACAGCGTACTGCCGAGAGTAATAGAGCCAGGACCTTTGCCGCCCTGAATATATTAAATGCACTCTTTATGGTTGCCAGTGCTGTTATAGGTATGCTGTTTTTGGGTGTTGCCAAGCTGTCGATACCAGAATTCTTCTTGACTATCTCGCTATTGAACATTGCCGTTAGCCTATACGTTTATAAGCAGATACCAGAATTTGCTCTGCGCTTTATCATATGGATGCTGTCCCATACCATGTATCGAGTTAGCCACCGGGCGCTCGACCATATTCCCGAGCAGGGCCCAGCCATACTGGTTTGCAACCATGTTTCCTTTGTTGATGCATTGATTATAGGTGGTGCCGTCAAACGGCCAGTACGCTTTGTTATGGATATTGATATATACCACAACAAGTTGTTACATTGGTTTTTTAAAGCCGCCAAAACCATTCCAATTTGCTCACCAAGAAGAAATCGCAAAATTTATCAGCAATCATTTGTACAGATTAGTGAAGAGCTTCAGCAAAGCAATCTTGTCTGTATCTTTCCCGAGGGAAAGATTACTCGTAATGGCAAAATAAATGCGTTTCGCCCCGGCATAGAAACAATAATTAAGAATAACCCAGTGCCCGTGATACCAATGGCCTTGCATGGGCTCTGGGGAAGCTTCTTTAGCCACAAAGGTAGCGCGGCCTTTACTTCACTGCCACGAAGATTCTGGTCTAAAGTGCAACTTGTAGCGACTGTGCCAGTGCCGCCAGAAGCTGTCAGTGCTGCAAAGTTGGAGCAAACCGTACGGGAGTTGGTAGACTAAACGGGCAGACAGCTTGTTATAGCGACGGCGGTGCCATGGCAGCTTACATTAACGTTCGAGCTGATCTAGCTTACCTTTAACACCGTCCCACTCTGCAGCATCTGGAGATGGTTCTTTTTGCTCGGTGATATTGGGCCAGATTTCAGCAAGTTCTGCATTTAACTCAATAAATTGCAATTGATCTTGCGGCACTTCATCTTCGGAAAATATAGCATTGGCTGGACATTCAGGTTCACACAGAGCGCAATCGATACATTCATCTGGATGAATGACCAGGAAGTTGGGACCTTCATAAAAACAATCTACCGGGCAGACCTCTACACAATCCGTGTATTTGCATTTGATACAGTTTTCCCCAATTACAAATGTCATTGATAGCCCTCTGTCGTTACTACTGTATTTATCCAGTGTGAAGCTTGCCAAAAAAAGGAATTCTAGCAATTAATGACACACATTGTACTAGCTTTCTTACTTTAAATCGAAATCCCATTATAACAACTTGCGCAATGTGTACACTTGCTCCAGAGCTTGACGAGGCGTTAACTCATCGGGATTTAATTCCAGCAACGCATCCAGAACTGGGTGTGAACTTGAGGCAAACAAATCCACTTGTGTGGGAGCCGCCATGAGTGATGGCTCTTGCTTGGGCACAAACGACCATTGCTCATTATTTTGCGGTAACTTTTCACTACTGTACGCATTTAAATCACCATTGCCACGCTCTAAAGCTTGAAGCCGCTGGCGGGCCTCTTCCAGCACTTGGGTAGGAATTCCCGCAAGCTTGGCAACCTGAAGCCCATAACTTTTTGATGCCGGACCCTCTTGAATGCGATGCAAAAATACGATGGAATCTCCGTGCTCCGTGGCGTCTAAATGAATATTGGCAACGTCACTGCAATGCTCGGGCAGTGCAGTAAGCTCAAAGTAGTGAGTGGCAAAGAGGGTAAAAGCACGCACTTGACGAGCCAAATAATGGGCACAAGCCCAGGCCAATGAGAGACCATCATAAGTACTGGTGCCACGTCCTATTTCATCCATTAGGATCAAACTGTGCTCACTGGCATTGCGCAGAATATTAGCAGTTTCGGTCATTTCCACCATAAAAGTTGAGCGCCCACCAGCGAGATCATCGGCGCTGCCAATGCGGGTGAAAATGCGATCAAGGAGCCCAATTTTGGCACTTTTTGCGGGCACATAGCTGCCGCAATGGGCAAGCAGCGCGATCAGGGCCGTTTGGCGCATATAAGTAGATTTACCCCCCATATTGGGACCGGTAATCACCAACATACGGCGCTTATTGTGAAGCTCAATGTCATTGGCTACAAAGGGGTCATCCAAAACCTGCTCGACAACCGGATGACGGCCACCGCACACCTGAATACCCGGTTCTTTGCTCAATTGTGGTGCTATCAATTGCAACTGATCCGCGCGCTCCGCCAGACTGGCTAGCAGATCCAACTGCGCTACAGCGGCGGCGGCGGCCTGCAACTCCGCCAAGTGCACGTTGAGCTGATCAAGCAGCTTTTCGTAAAGCAGTTTTTCTCGCGCCAATGCTCGGCTCTTGGCCGATAGCGCTTTATCCTCAAACGCTTTGAGTTCTGGGGTGATAAAACGCTCGGCATTTTTTAGCGTTTGACGGCGGATATAATCCGCAGGTGCGCGCTCGCTCTGACCGCGGCTGATTTCGATAAAATAACCATGTACACGGTTGTAGCCAACCTTCAAAGTGGCAATGCCGGTACGCTTTTTTTCCCGAGCCTCCAATTCCAACAGATAACTGCCCGCATTTTCGCTGATTTCACGCAATTCATCCAATTCAGCGTCAAAACCACTGGCAATAACACCACCTTCGCGAATCACCATCGGCGGATTGTCTACCAGAGCTTGCTCCAGCAATGTGCTGGTTTCTGGCCACTGACCAATGGCAGTAGAAAGATCAGCCAGCAACGGGGCCTTCATCAAGGTTAGCTGCTGTTGCAGTTCGGGAAATTGACTAAGAGACTGGCCGAGGCGTGTGAGATCTCGTGGCCTGGATGAGCGAAGCGCCAATCGGCCGAGAATACGCTCCATGTCGCCAACGGGTTTCAGTGCTTCTCGCAGCGCTTCAAATTGAAAATCGGCAAGCAATGTAGCAATAGCTTGCTGACGCTGCACCAAAGTATCGAGCCGGCGCAGTGGATTGTTTAGCCAACGGCGTAAAAGACGACTGCCCATGGCAGTTTTACAGACATCAAATACCGACACCAATGTGTTTTGCTCTCCGCCGGTGAGATTGGTGTCAATCTCCAAATTGCGTCGACTGGCCCCGTCCAGTGCCACAGTATCTTCGCGAAGTTCGGCACGCAGGCCGCGAATATGCGGCAAATCTGTACGTTGGGTATCGCGGGCATACTGCAACAAACAACCGGCAGCACAAATTGCCGCATGTAAATGGCCGCAGCCAAAGGCTTCAAGGTTAAGCGTGCCAAATTGCTGGTTGAGCAGGCGCAGAGCACTGTCAAATTCAAACTCCCAGCTAGCGCGGCGCCGCAACCCCGAGTATGAGGCAACTTCTGCAGGGAGGTCGAGTCCCTCCGGTAAAAGCAGCTCCGTTGGGCTGTGACGCTGCACCTGTTCAACCAGCGCATCGAGAGAAAGTACTTCTAACACAGTAAACTGGCCACTGGCCAAATCCAGCAAAGCAATACCAAAGCTGCTGCCGACAGGAGCTATGGCAGCCAGCAGATTATCACGATGCTCGTTGAGCAGAGCTTCATCAGTAATTGTTCCAGGCGTTATGATGCGCACCACCTTACGCTCAACAGGGCCTTTACTGACAGACGGATCACCAACCTGCTCACAAATGGCAACGGAAACGCCCGCTTTAACCAGCCGGGCCAGATAACCTTCTGCTGCATGATAAGGAACCCCAGCCATTGGAATGGGCTCACCGGCAGACTTGCCGCGAGCGGTAAGGGTCACATCCAATAGTTCTGCAGCCTTTTTTGCATCGTCGAAAAAAAGTTCATAAAAATCCCCCATGCGGTAGAACACTAATTCTTGAGGGTGCTGGGCTTTGATGCGCAGATATTGCTGCATCATCGGAGTATGTTCCGAACCCTTTGAGTTTATGGGATTTTTTTTCAATTTAAAGTCTTCTGTCTATAAAGGTATCTAAAACTTGAACTAGCTATATTATCAGTTTCCCTAGGTCGAATGTACCGTTTACTTATAGTCAGTTTGCCCCACCTTACCGCAGTTGCAGGCATCACGGATAACCCGAGAATTGTAGGGGGCTCTCTTCTAAGAGGGGATATACTTAAAATTCAAAAGAGCCACTTTTAAAAACTGAATGGAAAAAGAAACTGTGTAAAGGGCGTTAGCTCCGAATCTTAATCCAGTTCAACGTGCAGTTTGCCGTTGCATGTTTTCACTTCAACCTGCTTAGGAGGTGAAAACTTTTCAAAAATCGGCCTTTCACCTTTTGGGTAAATGCTTTTTATTTTCAAAGCCCTATTTTTTAGTGAGCCAAGCAGTGTTAGCGTTTTTTAACTGAGATTTAAGGCAAACAGTGTAAATTCACAAGTGTATGGGAGGAAACGAGGTATATTCCCATTTGAGGGATCAAAAGAAGAATAATTTGACACGTTTAGCTGAGAACTTAGCAGTTATCCCCAAGTAATGTATGGGAACTTCCAAGATTAAGGCGCTAACGATGACGCCTGAGAATATGAGCGTAGTGACGTAATTTTATACTCGATGCAAATAACTCTGATATTCAACATCCGTCACCCGTGCGGCAATTTCCGCCTGTTCCTGCTGTTTTAACAGCACAAACAGCTCTATAAAACGCGGGTCTAGGTATTGTTTCCATATCTCACTGTGGGCAAAACGCTCCAGAGCAGCACTCCAAGTATTGATCAATTGCTCGCTCTCCACAGCGTAGGCATCTCC
>JAHZJJ010000082.1 GCA_022600975.1 Gammaproteobacteria bacterium | reverse complement strand
GAGTAGGTATGTATTAGATAATTCTATTGCCATGCGTTGGTTGCTGATTAGTCAAAAGAGAGCTGACCAGGTGTATGCCGAGACGGTTTTGCAAAGCCTAACCGAAGTCGAGGCGGTAGTGCCTCATTTATGGCACTTGGAGGCCGCTAATGTGTTGTTGGGTGCAGAAAAACGTGGTGAGCTAGAGGTTGGCGAAGTAGAGCGATTTATTGTCCAGCTTGAAAGTCTGCCGATTCAAGTTGACCCGTTGACAGCGCACCAGGCATTTAGTCGGACACTGAGTTTATCCAGGGCATACAAATTAAGTAGCTATGATGCTGCCTATTTAGAGCTGGCAATCCGCGAAGGTTTGCCCTTGGCTACCTTAGATAAGGATTTGAAGAAAGCGGCTAGGCAGGCTGACGTAGAGCTTTATTTAAGCTAAAGCACCCCAAGTTACAGGAGTGGCAGATTCTGTTGGTATGAGAACAGTTGAGGCACGAACATCGGTAGGTGGCAAAGCCCAGTATGGAAGTGCCGCAGGCAAGCACTCTACAAATGTTGTCGATAACCACTTCGCGGATAGTATTTTTGTGGTTGTTGAAGTAACGCCACCACAGATTGCCGGCTCGCAGGAGTTTTTTGAGTGGTGAGGGTAGATGGATAGCCCATGGTCCATGAAAAAGCTGGGCTGCAAGGATAGCGAATCGCGAAATTCTTAGCGCAGCGACAGGACTTTAATAGAGCAAGCATTCTTAGGCTTGCTTCATAGAGAAAACTCGAGACTCACAAGTATTAATACATAGTTATTAAAAATTGCATGACAAAGTCATAATTTACACAATTGAATGCCGTGTAATAGCGTGTAATTTACATTTAGCAATTAACCAGTAAAATGCACTTTGTGCCAGATTTACAAGCGTTACAAGGTTTAATAACAAGTTTGCCAAACAGAGCTGTAAAATGAATAGCTTTATTTTTCAAAATACAGAGCGTTTTTTGTAACGGGTGTGCTCTTAAAACAATATGTCGAGCTCCATCTAAACTACGTTGACGATATGGCAGAAATGATAACGTTAATAAGTTTGGTCGATAAAAATGGCGGGTTGAATCAACTCTGGAACAAAATTAGCCAACTTTGTCTTTTGGTGACGGTATAACCTTTCAGCGGCTAATAACTGAGCATAACTGGATAATTTGAAATTATATTGAGAGCACATCCCTTGTAACCCTTTCAGGCGTTAACGGGTTGCTATTGAGTGTGCGTAAAAGTGGCAGATACTGTGAGCCTGTGCTGATTGGCATAAGTCACAGACAGCCGCTTACCGGTCATTAATTAGGCACAAACTATTTGTTTTACGGTACTGATTTGTTAATGAAAACATGATGCTATAAAGCAAAATAAGTGTAAGGGAGTGAATAATGCGTAGTAAATTGTATCTAAATAAAAGTATAGAATTGTTTTTCTTGGGGCTTTCTGGGGTGGTGAATGCCTTATTGATGAGTACAGAGGAGAGATAATAATGAAAAAGTTCATTGCATCAACAACCCTCGCCATTGCCGCCGCTGGTTTTGCCAGTATTGTCAGTGCAGAAACTTGGGCACCTACGGGTTCGGTGGCTTTGGAAACTATTGGAGGAATGAGGATACATAAAAGTATCGAACTCCACTGTGATATGTCTGCCAGTGGCACCTTAAACGGTGATATCGCCAGAATCAGCAGTATGGTATTTTCAGGTGGCCCACTTGGGCTCTGTGGCGCCATAGGCGCGGAAGGCCTGCCATATAACTTGGAGGCAACGGGTAAGAATACATTTGCTCTGGAAAATGTTAAATTCCTTTTACCCGAGGGCCAATGCTTTGGCGACCTGGCGGGCGAATTGGACCAGGCTACGGGCGTGATTACATTTAACTTCTCTGAAGTCCCCGCTCTGCCTGCAGGCGGCGCCCCATGTATTTTCTATGGTGAGATGCAAACCACTCCAAAGGCTTCTTTTACCCTTATCCCTGCCCCCAGCGCATTAAATTATCCCACAGAGAGTCCCACCAATGGTAGCTATGAAATTAGCTGGCCTGCCATGGCTGGGGTTTCCCGTTATGAACTGCAGCGCCAGTTTGAAGAGGGCGGCTGGGAAACGGTTTATAGTGGAGCGCAGCAGGTATTTAATGAGCAGAATCTGTCACCAGGCCGTTATCGGTATCGTTTAAGAGCCTGTGACCATATATGCGGTCCCTATTACCTGGGGCATCAGCTTGAGTTTGTTCTATCGCCGCCCGCTTCCATTCAAGTGCCCAGTAGTATTATGGGTGATCGCGTTGTGATTACTTGGGCAGAGAGCCAAGGGGTAACCCGTTATGAATTAGAGCAACAGCAAGACGGCGGCAGCTGGAGCAAAATCTATTCCGGCCCGGCCACCAGCACCCAGGTTACCAATTTAAAACAAACCAGCAGTTATGCTTTCCGCGTGCGCGCCTGCAAAGGCACCAGCTGTTCTGCCTATCGAGAAGATGGGCCTTTGATCGTGGACCCGACCATAGCGGTTCGCAAACAGTTGTATTACAACGCAGCCGATGCGGTTCCGGCATCAAAAGAAAACCTGGCTCAGGGCATCTATTCCCGAGATCTGGCGGCCTTTCGCTACTTAGATCTCTCCTATGTGAAAGACCCGAGCAGCGGTGAAGTGATTTACCGTGTGGGCAACAGCAATGACGACCAAGATTTCTCCGCACTCTATGGCCCTGCAGATCGCACCCGGGCCGGAAAGGTTTTAACCTTCACCAAAAACCTGCTCGATGGCAGCTTGGCAAATACGGTGCGCGATGAAGCCGAATATCAACTGCTCAATATTTACCATGATCGCGCCCTGGCGGAGATGATCATCGCCAACCAGTCACTGGATCAAGCGCGCAAAATACGCCTCGATGCGGGCGATATCCAGGCGGAGATTGCCGCCTATCAGCAGGCCATCGGCGCGTTGTCAGCGGGCTTTGATGCCTACTCCCAAGTGCTCACCGAGCATCCAGACATTCTTGCCCGAGTGAGCCCCAAAAGAGGGCAAATCAGCCCCCGCTATACCCAGCAGGGTGGCGGCAGTGGCGAAGTTTCTAACGCCAGTGATTTATTCACCGGCTATAAAGAAGTCCGCCTACTCTATGACTTGATGAATGAGTGGGGCGAAACCCTGTATAACACCATTCGCCTTACGGTCAGCGCAGGGGAAACAGACACCACAACCCTCACACAATTGCGCGCAGACGCCAAGGAGTTGCACAAGCTCTTGATGGCTACGGATGAGGCGATACGTGCAGTGTTTTCAACGGTAGAGCTAGACACCCTCGCCGGCTTTACCGGCGTGCCGGAGGCCATAGCGCAATACCAGGGCACCCTGAGCCAGCTGGCCAATTTGGAAACCTGGCTCTCAGGCGAAACCAATTTACTGGGCCTGCCCAATGATGCGGTATTCATTATGTTTGACTCGGATACCAACAGTGACAACTTCGGTTCAATCGTAAATAGTCACAATCCCAACGTCGGTTCCCTGGCCTATGCACTACAGAGCCTGGATGCCGCAAAAGGTAGCTATGACACCTTCCGCCGATCAAAGCAAAGTTTTGAGACTGACTATCAGGACCGATTGTTTGCGGTCAATGATACCCTCAAAGACTTAATTGGTTGGGAGTATAACGAAACTTGCGACGATGGCCCCTGCGTTACCCAATCGGACGCCGCAGTGCAAGGCAGCACGATTTCTCTACAGACAAAAAATATAGAGATCGCCCAAAAGGAGCTGGAAAAAAACGAGCAGCGTCTCACTAATCTGCTCGAAAATATTCACATCGAAGCCGAGGCCTTTGGTGAGGTGCAAGGCGTACAGGATGCGATTGGAGAGGTCATCATCGATTACGGCCAAGAGCAGGTGAAGATCACCGAGCGCATTACCACAATTCGGGAGCAGGCTGAAAGGGCAAGGCGTAAAGGTTCGCTTTTTGGATCAGTGGTCAGGGTGGTGGCTGCTGTTTATACGGCCGGTACCTCCGAAGTTGTTTTGGCAGCAGCAGCGGCGGCCTCAGCAGCGGCCGATGGCGCTCAGAGTATTCATAACCACAATGTCAATATTCGACAAATAGGAAAAGAAGGTGAGCTAAATGCCTTAAGCCAGCAACTAGCCTATGAGGAGCGGGCAGAAATTCACGCACTGAACGCTAAAATTGATGAGATCAACTTCTTAGCCCGCATTCGCTCCATGTGGTTGGAGGCGAATGTGCTCACCCTGGACATTGCCTTGGCAGAGGCCAATGTTGAAATGGAAGTGGAGCGCTTGGTTGGGCTGATGAATCAAACCAACCGCTTGTTGACCCGCGCGATGGATCTGCAATCCGGGCTTATCGATAACTACTTTGCCGACCCCATACACCTCAAGCGAGTCAACGAAGATTTGGAAGTAGCCGAATTTGCCTTTGATCTTGCCCAGGAATGGATGTTTTATGCCGTCCAGGCGTTGGAGTATAAGTGGCAGGAGCCTTTTGTCGGTATTTCAGGGTTGCGCAGAGACAGTGTCTTTGCGTTGCGCAATGCTGAGGCGTTAGAAACTTTTTATTATGCGATGAAAGATTTCGATGACAAACGCAAACTGCGCTCATTTGTAAAAAATACCGACAGTATCTCACTGAAAGAGGATATCCTCGGCTATTACGAAACCATTCGCGGTAAACCTCAGTACTACCCGCACCCCAATCCAGAGATCGGTGTGGCAGAAATGTTGCCTGCAAAGGATGCGTTTGCAGCCTACTTGCGATTCCATTTGGAAGATTTTGGCAATGAGGAGTGGATAGCCTTTAATTTTTCCACCGTGAAAAATTTTGCAGGAAGCAATTTTTTCAAGGGGCCGCGCATCTTGGAGCGCAATGGTGAGTCCTGTGTTTACAATGGTGGCACTTATAATGACAAAATTATTGATATCGGAGTCAATGTCCTGAGCCAAAGTGGTGCCTTTGAAGAGGAAACGCTTATCGAATTAACCTATGGAGGAAGCAGTTATTTTCGTGCACGCGAGGTGGGAAGTGTGTCGGATATCCTCAACTCCATAGATCGCTTCAACACACTGAACGTACGCTTTTGGGATACTTCAGGGTCCACTTTCAGTTACACAGACCGTTATGTCGAGTCGTTCAGTGCCGCAATAAAAGAGGAGCCCTCAGGTATTGTGTTCCCAAGCCCATCGTTTAAAGATCGTAGTGTGGCCGCATCAAAATGGCATTTGGCGATACTGTCGTCTGATCAGTTTGGAGACTTTTTTGATATCGATACAGTCGACGATATTGAAATTGTTATCAACCATCAATACCTTTCACGTAGTGCTGCTGCCAATACCTGCAACCTGAAGCTTAATAAGATGCCGCAAACGCTGCTGTCTTTTGAGGAGCGGCTTAAACGCGATGCCCGTATTCACCATAACTAACCGCACTGCATAACTTAAAATCTTGCGTAATCCTAGCCCCTGCTTGTCAGGGGCATTTCCTCAAAGCCCATCTGGAATAAATTAAAAATCCCTGGCCGCCACTCGCAGGCCACTCTGGAGACCTTCAGTGTCATGGTTTTTTTTGCCTTCAATATAAGTTTACTATCTGGCATTCGGCCTTTTAATCGTTTTTTGATGTCGTTTAGCAATCACCTGGCAAGGTTAACCTTGCTGGCAACACTCGGTTGTTCGGCAATGGCCGCAGAGCTATTAAGCCCAACGGTTTTGTCGCTACCCGGTGGCCCTGGTTCCATTGAAGGCCTGGGCGAATCTTTCAGCCCCCAACTGAATACAGGAACAGGCCAATACCAAGTTGACTTGATAACACCACCAGGGCGAAACGGCTTGGCACCCAAGCTGCAGCTCCAGTACAACAGTGGCCTGGGCAACGGCTTAATCGGGGTTGGCATTAAGCTTCCCATACCCTATGTGCAACGACAAACGGATTTGGGGCTCCCCAATTACTCGGAATGGCCCGCCGGTGATCAGCAGGACAACAATAAAAATGGTCAAATCGATGAATTTGAGGAGGCCGACCAATTTATTGATGATCAAGGCCAAGAGCTAGTACAAACAAAAGCAGGCCATTATCGCGCAAAAATTGAATCCGAGTTTATTCAGTATGAACGCCTGGAAAAGGGATGGTTATTGCATTACCCCAATGGCGATAAACTGCAGCTAGGGACAATCGAAGCAACCACCATTGTCTCTGATACGCGTGTTTTTAGATGGTATCCAGAAAAATATACCGATGCCAACGGCAATGTTCTGGCATACCACTGGCAAAAAATCGATCAAAGCACGCAGCCCTACTTAACCGAAATCAGCTATAACCATGGGCCAGCCGAACCGGCCCGAGTTCAGTTCAATTATGAAGAACGCCCCGATATATTAATAGAATATCGAGCGGGCTATGAGATAAAAACACAATACCGGCTCAGCACTGTCACCATGTATGCCCAGCATAAAACGATACGCCAATATAAGCTGGATTATTACCCGCATACAGCGTTGCAGCCACTGTCACAGTTAAAGCGTATCACCGAATACGGTGCAGATCTCACCACCCACCTGCCACCAGTCAATTTTTCCTGGACCCAGTTTGACCCACGAAACGCTGACAGGCACATCATGCCCGGGGTCGATGCACCGCTTTATGCAGAATCCACAGAATTTTTTGACATGGACGGTGATGGATTGCCCGATTTACTCAATACCGGGCTGAAAAACCATATCTATTGGAAAAATAAAGGGCCCAATGCGCAGGGCGTTGTTCAATGGTCTAAAAGAGAGCAGATGAGGGGTAGGTCAAATTTAAAGTTATCAAACGACAACAATTTGCTGGCAGATTTTGATGCCGACGGGCGCACTGAAATATTAAATTATACCAGGGAAGATACGCGGGTTTTTGCAATCAATGATAGCTTTGAATGGGAATCCCAGGGTTCACTCCAACGTGTCGGGGTGCAACTGGACAGTGAAAATACACGATTGATAGATATCAATCATGATAAACGCATCGACGCATTATCGGTAGTGAAAACCGGACGCTCTCTACATTTTCGCGTATGGCTCAATTTGCCGCAAGGATGGAGTAAAGCCATTGATTTGCCCACCCACAGGGATTTGCATGCGCTCGACTTTGGCAGCCCGAGGGTACACCTAGCCGATATGAATGGCGACCGCCTGCCGGATATTGTGAAAATTCTGCAGGTTGAGAAAGACCTTCAAGTGATTTATTTTCCGCATCAAGGGCTGTCTGGATTTGGAGAACGAGTCGAATTTACTGCGGTAACCAATGTTCCGTTAAGTCCTGAAAAAATCCGCTTTGCCGATGTCAATGGCGACGGCCGTGCAGATTTAGTGAAGTTGAATGGGTTGAACCTGAATGGAACCCGGGCGGAACTTTGGCTTAACCAAGGCCTTGATCTCGGCGATCATTCTGTCTCTCATTTCAGTGAAAGAATCGATATTTACGCACCAGATACAATTAACTCTCCAGCGGCAGTGCGCCTGCTCGATATCAATGGCAATGGCTCCCAAGATGTCGTCTGGTATCAGCGCACCTCAGGGGACGGTGGCTACGCCGCTACCGAGCTCTCGCCCCATGAGCAACCCTATCAATTAAAGAGCATTGATAACGGTTTGGGGAAAAAAACAACCCTCGAATACGTTTCACTGCAACGCGAACGCCTGCGCGATATTGCCGACGGAAAGCCCTGGGAAAAAACCATGCCCATCGGCATGCAGGTGATCAAAAGTATCACCGTGCAAGACCGTTTAACCGGCACCACCCAGCGCAGCAGTTTTAATTATCACAATGGCTGGTACAACCCCACCGACAAAACCTTTTGGGGCTTTGAGGGGGTGGAAGCCATTGAACATGGCAGCCCAAATACGCCGAGCTTGCACCGCGTAAACACCTACCACCTGGGTGAAGATGCAGAAGCCTTAAAAGGAAAAATCAAAGTTGCCCGCCGGCAAAATGCCCAAGACGCCTTGTTTGACCAGGAAAGTTATACCTGGGAGCCAGTACCGGTAGCCACACCAATTGATGAAGATGTCCGGGGCATCCACCAACCGCAACTGACAAGCCTAGAGCGCACCCTGACTGAATTAAATCAAGGCGAAGCCGTCGTCCTGCACACCCAGTTTGCCTACGACAACTTTGGCAACACAGTGCGCATAGAAGAACAGGGCCGACAGGGCGGCAACTGGCAAGACGAACGAATCACCCATTGGCGATACAGTGCCGAAACCACCGATGGACAAGGGCTGTGGATGTTGCAGCGGCCCATCGAGCGCACAGTGACCGATTTAGATCAGCAGCTGGTGGCCAAAGAACAGTGGTTTTATGACGATGAAAGCTTTGGTGGTAACAATTTAGGTACCCTCACCCAGGGTAACCTGACCCTGCACAGAGCTTGGCATGACCCCACCGACCCCAATGCCTATATCGAACGCAACCGTTATCGTTATGACAGTGTGGGCAATATTATTGCGCGCATGGACCCTTTATGGGGGGAGCAGCCAGGGCACCTGATCGAAACCACATTTGATCCAATGTATACCCTCTTCCCAATTGAAGAGCGCATCCACACCGGCAGCCGTGTGCTCACCGCGAAAGCCTCCTACGATGTTGGCACAGGGGTAATGAAGAGCGCCACCGATTTTAATGGCCAACAAACTCAATATCAGCACGATGCCTTAGGACGCCTCACCGCCATAGTGCAGCCCGGAGACAGCTTATCCGCGCCGACGCTGACCTACGACTATCAACTAGCGCAACCGGTCGGGGATGGCTTCATCAACTGGATAGAAACCCGCCAGCGGGAAAGCGCCGGTGGCGGCACCATCAACAGCCGCCACTATTACGATGGCCTGGGCCGCACCCTGATGGTAAAAAGTGAGGCCGAGCAATCCGGCCAAGTAGTGGTTAGCGAGCACAACCGCTACAACGCCCGCGGCCAAGTTGAAACCAGCTACCTACCGTATTTTGCCGAAGGCTTGGGCTATAAAATTAATCAAAGCGGCCCCCACTATCGCGAAACCCACTACGATGCCCTGGGGCGCACAAAAACCGTCTATCAGCCCCCCGTAAATGGCGAAGCAGCTAGCTTCCAGCGCATTACCTATCAGCCACTGGTGCAGTTGCTGGAAGACGAAGAGCAGACCCGCAGTGGTTCTATCCACGCCGGCGCCGCCAAGCGCTTAACCTTTGATGGCCTGCAAAACGCTGAGGGCGAACCACGGCTGCGCCAGCTCGATGAAATTGTCACCGCGGGCACCGATAGTAACAGCGCCACCACCCGCAGCACCCGCTACGATTACGACCTCAACAATTATTTTATCCGCCTACAGGATGCCCAAAACAACGTCCGCAATACCCACTATGACGCCCTCGGCCGGCTGCGCTTTTTAAGCGACCCCAACCGCGGCCAACAGTGGCAGTACTTTGATGACGCCGGCAACCTACTGGCGAGCCGCGATGCCCTCGGCCAGGAACGCCACTACCGCTACGATGGCGCCAACCGCATCAGCGCCGAATATTATTTGGCCCCCCGCAGCCCGGCCCCCAGCAACGGCCACTGGCAACCCGATTTAAAACTGGGCAGTGCCAAAGCCGTGGTCAATTATCAATACGACCAACTGGAAACTTCAAAAGAAACCAAAGCAGTAAAAGCGAACGCAGGCTTTTTACTTGGCCGCCTGGCCAAAGTCACCGACCAAACCGGCTTTGAACAGCGTAGCTACGATGCTCGCGGCCAGCTCATTCAGCGCGACCGAAAAATCACCGGCCCCGGTATCAACAGCCCCGTGTACAGCAGCCGCTTTAGTTACGACAGCGCCGGGCGCCCCACCAAACAGACTTACCCCAATGGCACCTGGGTAGATTTTCACTACAACGCCCGCGGTTTATTGGAGCGCATACCAGGGGTGGTGGAACAGTTGGACTACAACCCCAACGGCGCCTTAACCCATCG
>JAHZJJ010000081.1 GCA_022600975.1 Gammaproteobacteria bacterium | reverse complement strand
CCAAACGAAATGATACTCAATTTTGTATTTCGTGTGTGGGCCAGTTCTATATTCCATAGCTAAACACGGTAATACAACCGCTAGCTGAAAGCTACCCGCCTGAAAGGCGGGGGTTTAAACCTATAACTCGGACGAATTAAAGTGAGGTGTTATGCGCCATTAAATTCCATGGGCTAAATATAAAGCGTCAAAGCCTCTAAAAAATGCAATATAAAATGAAATATAAAATAAAACTCAGCCACTCTAAGGGCAGTTTTTTTACCTTGAGCCTGCTTTAAGGGTTGCCAGGTCTATCACAAAACGGTACTTCACAGCACTTTTTTGTATGCGCGCATAAGCAGTACTGATCAGCGATCCGGCAACGGTGCGACGGCCCATGACAAACGGTACACATGGTGCCATTGACCTTCAGTAACACCCTGTAGGAATTAAAATGCCGACTGTCTATCGGGCCCAGCCCGACAATTGCGTAATGGCGAATAGGTTGTGATGGCCGCGCAGGCACTGGGGTCTAGGTGGTCGATGAAAAGCGGGATTGGCGTCTCTACTTGGTGGAGGGTTTGAGGGGTGGGGTTTAACCCACCCTCAAAAGCTCAAAAGTTTTTTTAATTTCCGCTTGCTTGCTGTTTTAATAATGGTTGAATCAGGTCCATAGGCAGCGGAAATACAATGGTGGAATTTTTTTCACCGGCAATATCGATTAACGTTTGCATATAGCGCAAGGTCATGGCGTTGGAATTTTTTGAGAGTTCCGTGGCCGCCTCGGTTAATTTCTTAGCCGCCTGTGCTTCGCCCTCTGCATGAATAACCTTGGCCCGCCGCGAGCGCTCCGCTTCTGCCTGTCGAGCAATGGCTCGAATCATACTTTCATCCAGATCGATATGTTTGATTTCAACATTGGTGACTTTCACTCCCCAGGCATCGGTCTGTTCATCGAGTATTTTTTGAATATCGACGTTGAGTTTGTCTCTCTCGGAAAGCATCTCATCCAATTCGTGTTTGCCCAATACTGAGCGCAGAGTGGTTTGGGCTAACTGGCTGACCGCATCGTGATAGTGCTCTACATTGATAATTGCCGATTGCGAGTTAATGACCCGATAGTAGACTACCGCATTCACTTTCACAGAGACATTATCCTTACTAATCACATCTTGTGTTGGCACATCCATAACCACAATACGTAAATCCACCCGCTCCATAGACTGAATAACCGGGATAATGATGATCAATCCCGGCCCTTTGACCTCCTGGAAGCGGCCGAGAAAAAATACCACAGCACGTTCGTATTCGCGCAGGACGCGAATGGCATACAACAGCAGCAGAACTACCGCTGCAATTAATAATCCCACAAAATAACTGATCATTTATCTGCTCCTGGCTTTTAGTGTTTGTTCAACTCGGTTTCACCTGCAATAACAGGCCCTGTTCAGCAACTACCTCTACCGTTTGCCCTGGCCGCAGTAGCTCTTGGCATTCGGCGTGCCAGAGCTCACCATTAATGCGAATCTGAATTTCGTCGGCTTCTACTGACAAAACCAAGCCCTTGCGACCCACCATGGCCTGGGTACTGTCGATACGCGGCTTGCGCAAACTGTGCCCCACCGCGAACATTAACCCTAAAAAGCCAAGGCCGCTAATACCGGCAATGGCGCCGATTAGCCCGCGGGAAATTTGCATACCCGGTACATCACTGTCGATCAACATAACTGATCCTATAACCAGTGCAATTACACCGCCAATACCCAGGGCACCGAAACTGGGCATAAAGAGTTCTGCCACAATAAGCAGCGCACCCACAATGATTAGTGCTAATCCGGCATAATTAATCGGTAATACTTGCAAAGCGTAAAATGCCAATAACAGACAAATTACCCCGACAATCCCCGGTACCATGGCTCCGGGGCTGTAACCTTCGAAAATTAAACCGTAGATGCCTACTAACAGCAGGATATAGGCTACTTGGGGATTGGTAATCAGTGCCAACAATTGGTTGCGCCAATCCGGTTGGTATTCGATGATAGGCAGCTCGGCAATATTGACATCAATGGTGGCATTGTTGGATTGCATGGATACTTCTCGGCCCGCAGCCTGAGTTAATAGATCTTGTTCGTCGCTGGCCACAATGTCGATCACATGCTGCTCCAGTGCTTCCTGCGCCGTTAGTGTGGCGGCCTCACGTACTGCCTTTTCGGCCCATTCGGCATTGCGGCCGCGGCGTTTTGCCAGGCCGCGAATAAAGGCTACTGCGTCGTTAACCACTTTGCGTTGCATGGTATTATCAGATGCTTGTGGCGCATTGGCCGGTTTGTCTGTGGTGGTTTTTTTCTCATTCTCATTGGTAGTTTTATCTTGATCATTGGTAGCGTCCTCGGCGGGTTTTTTATTGGAGCTTTCGTCTTTTGGGGTCGCTTTTTCTCCGCCTGGAAAACCGCCCATTTGTACTGGCGTTGCTGCTCCCAGAGTGGTCGATGGTGTCATTGCGGCAATATGGCTGGCGTAGAGAATATAGGTTCCGGCACTGGCGGCACGAGCACCGGCGGGGTGAACATAGCTGGCCACTGGAATATTTGAAGCGAGAATCCATTGAATAATATCGCGGGTTGCGGCATCTAGGCCACCGGGGGTATCCAATTTTAAAATTAACAATCGGGCGCCCTGGGCCTCAGCCTCTGCGGCAGCACGTTCGAGGTAATCGGTGGTTGCAGGGCCGATTGGCCCGCGGATAGAGAGCTCCGCCACATGAGGGTAAACAGCCTCTTCAACGGCCGCCATAATACTGCTTGAGGCGCAAATACCCAGCAAAAGCAGCGCTGTTCGGGCCCAACAATGATTCAAACCCTGTAACCACCCGAGCATGATGACTATCCGGCTATGTATGGCAGCCGGTGCCTTAACTTATTGAATAAAAAGTAAAGCCACTGGCCAAAATTTAATAAAGATTCATATTAAAGCCTAACAAAAAATTAGCCAATAAGCTCTGAATATCACTCGGGTAGTAAAGTTACTTGAATGCTTTAATTCAAATTTCGACGGCTGTGCCAGCCTACGGGATAGGTGTGGCGTTCAATTTTACCTTCCACTCCCAATAACATTGCAAATAATGCCATGCGCACCAGCAACCCGTTATCCGTTTGGCGAAAAATCGCTAAATTTGGGTGTCCGTTGAGATCCGGGTCCAATTCATTGGCTTCGGCGCGAGAGTCTCGCGGCAATGGATGCATAATTACAGTGTTGGGCTCGGCGTAGCGGGTAAAAACAGCACGGTTTAGGCGCAAGCGGCCACGAAAGCGGTTTGCCTCTTGCTGAGAACTGAAGCGCTCCTCCTGAACCCGGGTGAAATAGGCAATATCTACGTGAGCAATGGCGGTTTCCAACTGCTCTGAAATTTTAACCGTGTGCCCTGCCTCGCGCAGCTGAGCGATCAACTCTAGGGGCATTGCCAGTTCCGGTGGCGAAACCAATACAATATGTATTTTGTTGAACAGGCACAGCAACTTACATAGAGAATGCACTGTGCGCCCATATTTTAAGTCACCGATCATCGCAATACGCAATGTATCCACAGAGCGATCGTGCCTCGCCAGTTCTTTGCGGATAGTGTACAAATCTAACAACGCCTGGGTGGGATGCTCATTGGCACCATCACCACCATTGATCACTGGCACTCGGCTGGCAGCGGCAAATTCAGCTACTGAGCCCGCCTGAGGATGGCGTATACAAATGACATCGCTATAACCAGACAATACCCAGGCGGTATCATAGAGGGATTCTCCTTTGACCAGGGCGCTGGCCGCAGCTCCAACGGTTTCACGTACACTGCCGCCAAGTAAATCAAATGCACAGCCAAAGCTGAGCCGCGTGCGGGTACTGGGTTCGAGAAATATATTGCCAAGAATGGCGCCTTCTAATACCCGGGTGGCCTTTTCCCGCTGGGCATAGGGCCTCATGGTATCTGCCACTTTGAACAACTGTTCAAGATCTTGGCGTTCAAACTGATTGACCGACAGAATGTTAGAGCCGACAAAGTCCATTATTACCCCGCTGTAATTGTGCTGTTGCAGCACCTTCGTTTTTGACGTTGCCATTTTACTGAACAGCACAGGCCTAAAACAGCTTCTCTTGCAACTGCAGCCAACTTTAGCTTAACAACCAGTCACCCCAGGCTTCCAATTGGTCTAGCAGCGCGCGTTTTTGCGGATACTGCTGGCGTAGTTCCACAATCTCTTTGAAGTAGGTTTCAAGGGTAATGCTGGCGCCGAAATCTGAATCCGTAAGACGGCCAAAACGCCACTCCTGCCAGCGCTGTTGTTCTTCTGACGATAAGGTCTGTGGGAAGTTGCGCGCACGAAGGCGAAATAGTAGTTCCGGCAGGCGTTCATCTTTAAAGGTGGCTGACAACAATACCTCTGGGCCCTGGGATGCCAACAATTGATGTAGTTTGCGGCAGTTGTTGCGGTCGGCGTCGCTGAGAAAGCCATCGTAAAGCCGGGCTTCTACGTCCCGCGTTGGAAAATCTTTGCTGAGAAATACTTGATGCAGTTTCTCTGTAATATCGACGTTTTTTAATCTTTGCCAATTGGCCTCACAAGCGGCCTTGTCGATACCCAGCTCAGCGGCGCGGTGAGCTTCAAGCATGTGTGCTGGCGCCAGCACCGGGCACTTGTTCAGATGAATTATTTTGAGGCCAACCGGAAGTTCATCTGCGGTCAGTTGATCGTGGGCAGTATACAAACGCTGGTGTAGGGTTTGTGCATCCAACGACAATAGCGGTTGTGGGTCCATCGCCAGATTGGCCACAATCACACCGTTGCGGTTCACAGGATGTGCCGCCAGTGGCAGCACATAGGTCATATGCCCTTGAGTGGCCGCTATTTTTCCGGATACGTGTAATAGCGGCTTGCGAATAGTGGGATCGAGTAACTTGGCCACTGCCTGTCGGGCGCGCAACCGATATACATAGGCGTAAAGTTTGGGATGTTTTTGACGAATCAAGCGTGCGACAGCAATAGTTGCCTGAACATCTGATAATGCATCGTGTGCACTTTGATGGCCGATACCGTTGGCCTCCGTTAAATGTTCCAGGCGAAATGAGGGTACGCCCGGATCGCGTTCAGGCCAATTAATACCCTTTGGCCTCAAAGCATAGGTGAGGCGCACCATATCGATTATATCCCAGCGGCTGTTGCCACTACGCCATTCGCGTTCGTAGGGATCGAGAAGATTGCGATACAGGGTATGGCGGGTCACCTCGTCATCAAAGCGCAAGCTGTTATAGCCAACGCCACAGGTGCCGGGTGCGGCTAACTCAGCCAATATACGTTGGATAAACTCAATCTCTGGCAGCCCCTCGGCCAGCGCCTGTTGTGGGCTGATACCGGTTACCAGGCTGGCCATGGGGTGGGGTAGACAATCGTTGGTCGGTTTGCAGTAAATCATCAGTGGATCACCGATAATATTCAGTGCTTCATCGGTGCGAATTCCTGCAAATTGCGCTGGTTTATCCATGGTCGGATCCAGCCCCCAGGTTTCGTAATCGTGCCAGTAGAGTGTGTTAGCGCGCATAATTTGTCCCCCCTGAGGTTCGTTTTGCAACAGCTCGTGTATTTATGTATCAAGCGTTATTTATTTTTGGGCTCATTGGTTTGATTAATCTTTAATTTTGTCAAGGTGCCGCTGAACCACACAGCGACAAAAGCCAGCGCACTTAAAATACCTGCCCACAACAAAGTGGTCAGCGGTGCAGCGTACTCGCTTACCATTCCAGCGGCCAATGCTCCCAACGCAGCAGAGCCAAAAAGTGCCAATTGATAAATGGAAATAATACGGCTGCGTAATTGCTCCGGTGCTAATAGCTGT
>JAHZJJ010000080.1 GCA_022600975.1 Gammaproteobacteria bacterium | reverse complement strand
GAAAAAGAGCAATTTTATAAACGATTTTAGTTTGTATATACCCCTCTAGACTCTGTTGCAACTAATGTAATTTAACTTTTAGACCTTAATCAAGCGCAATAGAGGCTAACAAAGGTAATTTAGTCGCGTAATGGTACATCTGGCATAAATTAGGCGCCATTATGCAAGAAATAGTAAACCAGACACTTCAGTGCAACTCAGCCATCAACTGAGTCAACGCAGACAGTGCTTTACCTTTGTGGCTAATTTTCCAGGCCAAAAAGCTTTCATTCTTACCAGAGCCTAACAATGCCATCTTTACCAATCGGCCAGAATTTAGATGTTCCTGGGCACGGTAATGAGGAATATGCCCACCACCAATACCGGCAAGAATGGCATCGAGTTTCTGTTCGAAGGTTTGAACATAGATACGCTTTCCTTCATCACTTAACCCGGCACTTCCTGCAACACCGCTAACGGTGGTATCACGATTGATCACCCGGCGTAGCTTGGGCAAAGCAGAATCAATCTGTGCGGGGTCGGTCAATGCATTGACCATGGGATGGTCACAGGCGAGAACAGGTATCATGTTATTCGCAGGTAACGGCACAGCGCGATACCCCATTTGTAAAGGCACAGGGCCAGGTATTCCGACTGCCAGATCAATTGTGTTCTCGGCCAATAAATCCCACCCGCCATTCAATACACATTCATAAACTTCCACTTCGATGGACGGATGCTTGATGAGAAACTGATTCAGTTGTTGAAAAAAACGCGGATAATGATAGGCAGACCCAAGGCCGATGCTGATTTTAGGCTCCCAACCGGTGGCCACTTCCCGGGCTTTGTCAGCAAAGCGATGGGTACGAAGAAGTATCTGTCTGCCCTCTTCCAACACCAACTGCCCCGCTGGCGTCAGCACAGAGCGGCGCCCAAACCAACAACTCTAACTCACAAGCCATTGGCCAATATCTGATTGAAGCACTTGATCAACCGACCATTACACGGGATCTAGCCACTGACCCACTACCACCTATCAGCGCCGAAGACCTAATCGATTTACACGCCTCTGCCACCCCCAAACGAGAAAGCTTCCAAGCCTATATCAACCTGTCAGATACACTGATTGAAGAACTTCGATCTGCGGATAACTTAGTGATCGAATCACCAATGTATAACTTCAGCGTACCGGTCGTTCTTAAACAGTGGATTGATGCGGTGGCTCGCGCCGGCATCAGCTTTCGCTACGGCGAAAACGGTCCCGAGGGTTTGCTCGATATCAAGCAGGCTTATCTGATCATCACCTCAGGCGGCACCCCCATTGGCAGTGGAATGGATTTTGCCAGCCGTTACCTAGAACACATCTGCCGTTTTATCGGGGTGCACTCTATTGCCATAATTCATGCTTCAGGCTCAAAACGCAGCCCAGAAATCATATTTAAACAAGCTCAGGCACAAATCAATAGTCTGCTGGCTGATACCCGAATCAGCGCGTAAAAACAAAAGAAAGACACAATGGGCCTATTACAAAATAGGTCCAGGGGCCGATCCCAACTACAAGAGAAAGTTTACAGATGAACAACACGAGCGAGCCAGCCATAGGCAAAAGCCTCCTGGGACGCATCGCGCTCAATAATCTCCACGTAAAAGGCAATGCGCAAACCATTAATAGACTGAGCCAAAACGGCCAAACCCTCCTCACCCCGCCTGCGGCGAAATCCCTTTAAAGCCGCCAATGTTTGTGGGCCAACCACTCCATCCATTTCAATCTCCGGGTAATCCTTACCGCGATTATTTAACGCATTAAGCAATCGTTGTAAACAGCCAACGGCTCGCGTTGTACCACTGTTAACAGCAAAATCAAAAAGCTTCACGCCTATATCAAAACTGTAATTGGCAATCTCATCCACATGGCGCCAGTATTCCTGGTCATAAACGGCAATCGCTTGATTAATGGGGTAATTTTTCATATCTCCTTGGTAGCCATACCTTCTGGCCACCACTTGCGTCACACCCCAGCGGGTTGGCCCACCTCGATCATCGGGGTGGTTTACATACCCCCCTTCGCGATCGATAACTGCGCGGATAGCATTGGATTTAGCCTGAAACTTACTCATCCGCCTTCCTCCTTCAAATAGCGCTGGCGCAATAATTTAAAGATCTGACCTTATCTCACTCCGATCCACTCTATCCTTATTTGGGTCAACTGCCTGATCCAGCCGCCTGTCCATCTTATTTATTGTGGTATAGCTTTCAGCTGCCCGAACAAAATCAGATAGTTTGTTGATCCTCGACCATAGCTGCAAAAGCAACCTCCGACTACAGCCACAATTAGTACTAAAAGCGTGATAAGTATTTTTAAATCTACAATAAATCCTAATAAAAACGTCGCACAATAATAGAACATAGAAGATAAATTTTAGGCAGATATCGAAGTTAAATTGCAGAAATAAAAAGAAACTTTGGTGCTGGCAAAGCATTGTAGAAGAGCAAAGGTGGCTTTATGGTTTTTTTCTTGTCATCGGTGAAGTGGCCTAATAAATCCTGCTTTAGATCAACCCAACAAACCCACTCCAGTTACAACCTGTGATAACCCTGACATATTAAACTGTCTCGAAACTCACTAAAAAACTTTATTGCCCCCAATATCATCTTAGCTACGCTTATTGTTACTAGGTAAAAATTGGCTATGTGTCATGAGTAGAAGTTTGTTTTTTGCGCCATTTTTCAGCTTATTCATTACTTTCCCTGTTTTCGCAAAGTCTGGTGATCAGGAAATAATTCTCAGTGCAGGCAAGGGGCTAGACAATACTCTGATGCAAGCTGAAAGTATTTCTAGTGCCGATATGCTTGGTATTAGCTGGTCCTATCAATTTTATGATTTTTTAAACCAAGATATATTTCAACTATGGTTCCAAGCTAGTTATTCTTATTTGAGAATCTCTCATTTTGGAGAACGTCAGGATCAAAATGTTTTTGAATTAAAGCCAGTATTACGGTGGGCTCCATGTAAAGAAGCACCTGGACTGTTTGCCGAAGCTGGAGTTGGAGCAGGTTATCTGAGCAATAAAGATTTTGGCGATATTTATTTACCAACCAAATTAAATTTCGCCCTGCACTTTGCTATGGGATATCGTTTTTCCAACCGACATCTCCTCTCTATGCGCTACAGTCATTTTTCTAATGCGAACACGAACAATCTTAACCCCGGGTTTGATTTTGCATCGTTAAACTGGCATTTTAATTTTTAAACTTAGTACATTGTAATCTAAACAACCCTGAGAGACTCCCTCAGCTCCGCTGGAAAAACAAGCAAAGTGATTCTGTCGCACAAATTCCATCTAATCAAACCACACCTGCACGCATAAAATTTATTTCTTATTTTTATTATATTTTTAGAAAAATTTTTTAAAGTAAATAATACATATAAACTAATGATTCTTCAGTCATAACAAACCTAACGGCGCATTATGTGCCCAAACTTGGCCCCTGGAAGTTGCTGCTTTTTAAATAAAGTAGGGTGCGGAAGTGAAGCGCATCTTGTTTCACTACAATCATTTGTCATTGGCCATATTGAAAGCTAATAATTTCTTTGTGCTACCGTTAATTGTGGTCAACAACTGGTAACTATCACACTGAGAGACTCGACTATGTCAAAGCCTAAGCATCCGCCTAAATTAACAACTTCCGCTGGCGCACCAGTAGCAGATAATCAAAACAGTATCAGCGCCGGCGAGCGCGGGCCGTTGTTGCTGCAGGATTATCAATTGTTAGAAAAGCTTGCGCACCAAAATCGCGAACGGATTCCCGAACGCACCGTGCACGCTAAAGGTTGGGGCGCCCATGGTACGCTGAAAATTACCGCCGACATTGCCAAGTATACTTGCGCCAAAGTGCTGCAGCCAAATACCGAAACACCGATACTGATACGCTTTTCTACTGTGGCTGGCGAGCTGGGTGCGGCGGATGCCGAGCGCGATGTGCGCGGATTTTCAATAAAATGTTATACCGAGGAAGGCAATTGGGATCTTGTGGGTAATAATACGCCGGTGTTTTTTGTCCGCGATCCGTATAAATTCCCAGACTTTATCCACAGCCAAAAACGCCACCCTCGCACCAATTTGCGCTCAGCCACGGCGATGTGGGATTTTTGGTCGCTGTCGCCAGAAAGCATTCACCAAGTGACTATTTTGTTTTCAGATCGCGGCCTGCCAGTGGCGCCCATGTTTATGAATGGTTACGGCTCTCACACCTTTTCCCTGTGGAATAAAAAAGGAGAACGCTACTGGGTGAAGTTTCACTGCAAAACCCGGCAAGGCCACAAACACTACACCAATGCCGAGTCGATGGAGGTTATTGGAGGCAGCCGAGAAACTTACCAAGAGGCACTATATGGTGCCATTGAAGCGGGCAATTATCCCCAGTGGACATTGCAACTGCAGATTATGACCGAACAACAGGCACAAACCACCAACTATGATCCATTTGATCTCACCAAAGTATGGCCACACAATGAGTTCCCAATGCTAGAAGTGGGCGTATTGGAACTCAACCGCAACCCCGACAATTATTTTGCAGAGATAGAGCAGGCAGCATTTTCACCCTCTAATGTTGTGCCTGGGATCAGTTTTTCACCAGACAAAATGCTCCAAGCGCGCATATTTTCTTACGCCGACGCCCATCGCCACCGCCTTGGCACCCACTATGAAAGCCTGCCGATCAACGCGCCCCGCTGCCCAGTACATCATTACCACAAAGATGGCGAAATGAATGCACACGGTAGCCAAAGCGGCAATCCAGATGCCTATTACGAACCCAACAGCTTCAACGGCCCTGTGCAGGATGACCACGCCAAAGAGCCGCCATTAAAACTATCTGGCAATGCCGATCGCTATGATCATCGCAAAGGCAACGATGACTATAGTCAGGCTCGGATGTTATTTCTGCTATTCGATGATGGACAAAAACAACGTCTCTATAGCAATATTGCCGATGCCATGGCCGGTGTACCAGAAGAGATTATCAAACGTCAATTGGCCCATTTTAAACAGGTGCATCCAGATTATGCGGCCGGAATCAAGGCAGCGTTGAAGGCCGCAGGCAGCTAAACCAACCACTATCAACTCAGGCCTATTCAAGCTAGAAGCCGCAGTTGAGCGCGCAAAAGCTGTGTACGTTATTGGTGTGCATGGCAGATTTTAAAAATTCATGGCCATTTTATTGGTGGTGAGAACTTTTTAAAATTTGCTAAGTGCATCTATGACTTGTGCAGACTTGCGTGATTTAACTGCGGTTTCTAGGTTCAAGCATTGGCAAAACGCGCATTATTTTGTAACCAGCGGCGCACTATTGCCTCACGAGCCGCCGCTGTAAGTTGCGCCGAGGCGGCAATCTTCTGAACCTTTGGCAACAATGGGGCATCTCGTTGCAGGTCGGCAATGCGATGTTGAATTTCCCCCGTTTGGCGGGTGCCGAGAATTTCACCGGGCCCGCGCAAGCGTAAATCCTCTTCCGCAATCGCAAAACCATCATTGTGGTGACGCAAAGCTTGCAGCCTAGCACGGCCGCTGGCCGACAGTGGGCTGCTATAGAGTAAAACACAATAACTGGCTTTGGTGCCGCGCCCCACTCGCCCCCGCAACTGATGCAACTGCGCCAGCCCCAGGCGTTCCGGATTTTCGATAATCATCAAGCTGGCGTTGGGCACATCCACCCCCACTTCAATCACTATGGTGGCCACCAAAAGATCAATTTCGCCGAGCTTAAATGCCTGCATTACCAAGGCTTTTTCTTCCGCTTTCATGCGCCCGTGTACTAGTGCTACACGAAGGTCCACCAAAGCTGCCGTCAGTTCTGTGGCAGTAGTTTCTGCCGCCTGCGCCTGAAGAGTTTCTGATTCTTCAATCAGTGTGCAAACCCAATAAGCCTGACGACCTTCGGCAACTGCCTTTTGCACGCGCTCGATAACCTCTGCGCGGCGTTCGCTGTCGATCACCACGGTACTAATTGGTTGTCGGCCAGGGGGCAGTTCGTCGAGCACCGAGCAATCCAGATCGGCAAATGCCGACATGGCCAGAGTGCGTGGAATAGGGGTAGCCGTCATAATTAGCTGATGGGGCTGATGGTAACAATGGCGATCCTCATCAGCGCCCTTATCACGCAACTGCAAGCGCTGGCGCACGCCAAACCGGTGCTGCTCGTCGATAATCACCAATGCCAGGCCCTGGAACACCACACCCTCCTGAAATAAGGCATGAGTACCAACTATCAATTGTGCCTGCCCCGCAGCAATGCGCTCCAGCTGCTCACGCCGGGCGCTACCTTTGAGATTGCCAGTAACACAGGCAACACCAATTTCCAACGGCTGCAACCAATCGCAAAAATTTATGCGATGCTGCTCGGCAAGAATTTCCGTGGGCGCCATCACCGCCACCTGATACCCTGAACCAATCGCCACTAATGCCGCGCGGGCCGCCACCAGTGTTTTACCGGCACCAACATCGCCTTGCAGAAGACGCATCATCGGTCGTGGCTGGCGCAGGTCTGCGGCAATTTCTGCACATACTCGCTGTTGTGCCGCGGTGAGAGAAAAAGCTAAGCGAGCGGCAAATGCTTGCTCCAATGAGGGCTTTTCCTGCAAAACCGGCGCAGCCACTGCACGGCTGCTGTGGCGCAATTGCAACAAACTCAGGTGATGAGCCAGCAGCTCCTCCAGTGCCAACCGCTGCTGAGCAGGGTGCCGCCCCTGGGCTAATTGTTCCATATCAGCACTGACCGGTGGCTGATGCAGGTATTTAAGCGCCTGAGCCAGAGGCAGCCGCAGAGCGCCAGGTAAAAGGCTCTCTGGTAAATATTCACCGAGCCCAGGCTCGTCTGCAGCTTCTTCAGGCATCCCATCGAGCAACGCCAGCGCCTGTAGCATCAGCCCACGCAAACGGTTTTGACTGAGCCCCTCGGTGAGGGGATAAATTGGTGTCAAAACTTTAGCGGTTACCGAAGCTGTTTCGTCTGGCGTTTCAATTTCGGGATGAAAAAACTCTATCCCCGTCGCCCCGCGACGCGCTTCACCGTAACAGCGCAGGCTGCTTCCCGGGATAAAACGGGCTTTTTGTGCAGCGGTAAAGTGGAAAAACCGCAACGACACCGTACCGCTGTTATCACGCAAACGCACCACAAGGCTACGCCGGCGCCCGAGCACCACATCCGCAGCGCACACCTCCCCTTCGATCACCGCATCTGTACCTGGGCGCAGCGCTTTCAATGGCATTACCCGAGTGCGATCCTGATAGCGCGCAGGCAAATGGAACAGCAGATCCTGCACACTGGCTATCTGTAGTCGCGCCAGAGTTGCGGCAAGCTTGGCACCGACACCTTTGAGTGCAGAGATCGGCATTGCTTCCAAGGGGATCAAAGTCGTTGTCATCACGCTTGTAGTTGGCACTGATTGATGGCGTTGCGCAAACTGTCAATAGCGCGGTGGCGAGGAAAACTGGCGCGCCAAGCCAGCGCCACTGTGCGTTGCGGTTCTGGCGTGGCAAAAGGCCGCGTCACCAGTACCCCGCTGGCATATTGCGAAGTGGCCGCCGCCGACAGCGGCAACACCGTAATACCAAAGTTTGAGGCCACCATGTGGCGCAAGGTTTCCAGCGAGCTGCCATCGGCGACAGTACGCAATTGGCCGTTACTATCTCTATTGATAGATTGCTGCAGTTGTGGACAGGCTTCCAGTATCTGATCGCGAAAGCAGTGCCCCTCCCCCAGCAATAGAACATTTTCTAAAGCGAGCTGGGATGGCTGTACAACCGAGTTCGCAGCCAGTGGATGGCCAGCGGGCATCAACACCACAAAGGATTCATCGTACAGCGGTTGCACCACCACGTCGGCCTCGGTAAACGGCAGCGCGACGATAATTGCATCCAACTCCCCTTTGCGCAAACGCTGACGCAGGGTAGATGTATAGCCCTCTTCCACATACAACGGCATATCAGGGGCCAGCTTTTGCAATTGAGGAATAAAATGCGGAAACAAATAGGGCCCTACCGTATAAATAGCCCCCACCGACAATGGACTGCTGAGCTGATCCTTGCCGGCACTGGCAATATCTTTGATCGCCGCAGACTGTTCCAGCACCAATTGAGCCTGGCCAACGATGCGCTCGCCCAACGGAGTGACCTGAACCCGGGTTTTAGAGCGTTCGAACAACGCGATACCCAGTTCTTGTTCAAACTTTTTTACTGCAATAGATAAAGTCGGCTGGCTGACAAAGCATCGCTCTGCCGCGCGCCCGAAGTGCTGTTCCTGGGCCAGGGTGACTATGTAACGTAATTCATTTAAAGTCATGGCAAATACAATTGACTGAAGGTTGGTAATAGAGTTTATTCATAAACAGCCCTACTTCGCCAGTCATTAATTATCCTGATTCATCAAAAAATCCGGCTTTTCGCAGTAGGCCAGTGTTAAGTTCGACAGGCTCCTAGCCTTTATCGCTGTGAATAAGGTACATTTGCTATACCTAAAAAGCAGCCATGTGCATAACACATAAACAGAGTACAGAGTGTCGCTATGAACCTATTATCCTGGATTTTTCTTGGTCTTATTGCCGGAGTTCTAGCTAGGTGGATTGTGCCGGGCCCCAACCCTGGAGGCTGGGTTGTCACTATTGTTATCGGTGTTGTCGGGGCCTTTATTGGCGGCTGGCTAGGTAGTTTGGTGGGTATTGGCGGCGCGATAACCAGCTTTAGTATTGGAAGCATCGTGACCGCCACAATCGGCGCAATCATCCTGCTGGTAGTTTTCCATTTGGTGCGCTCGCGCTGACAAGCATTTTAGGCGCCCAAACCTTCGACTTTATTTGCACTCTTCAACAAAAACCATTACGGTACCGGGTGCTGCCCTAGCGCTCAGTTTAAAATCGACGCAAGCAGAGTGAAGGAAAATAAAAGCAACATAAAAAAATGTATCACAAATAGGTTAAATGCAATCACTCAACCCGCGAGGCCCCAAACCATTAAAGCCCTCGCGGAAACTAACCATGAAAAAGAGCTACATCATGATCGTGTGAACTTAAGATAACGCCACCCCCCGGTATCTCACCACCGAGAGATGGCTAACCCCAAAAGATACCATACTATCTAGCGAGGCTGTCTTGGATGATACGCCATTTACACGCTCGTCTTCAATAAAGCTGTTTTTAAAGCCGAGTAATTTCTATCGCTCCCGCCCCTGGCGTAGGAGTGCGTTGTGGCGTACCACGAAAACTGGTGTGGCTCTTTACTTCGGCCGTGCACCCCCGCCCCACTATTCAAATGTAAACAAATTCACTGGGTATTTTACTGATACGGATCGCGCCTGTGGCGAGAGAAACAGATCAGCGGCATTCGCTGTTGTAAAAACTTTCACCACAGGCTTTTCAAGGAACCTATAAAATGACAACCATCCCTTGCCAATTATTTCAACGTGTCCACCTCGCTGGGCTTTTTACCATCGAACCGATCTCCATCGACAATGGCGTTATACAACTGCAAATTTCCGAATGCGAGGCTGGTCGATTACTACAGTGTGCGGAATTTATAGAAGCGATGAGCGAAGTCTGGGCCTTAGAGCAGAACCAAACGAACCAAGCCTCTAAGCATCCGGATGGCGATTCAGAGCCTTTGCACTAAAGTTCAGAACGAAGCTTAGTAATATTTGTTCCAAGCGGTATCGAAAGCGCTGACATCCCGGTGTTCTGCTGCGGGAATGTCAGTGCTTTGCGGCAACTGTCGAGTATGCTAGTGGTTATTTTTACACCTAGGGTTTACTGCGAGTGTACCCACTTGTTCTAGAGTGAAAATCTATGAGTGGTTTGTAGCTGTTATTTACCAAATTAACCTCGAACGATCTGGCCTTATTGTTTGCCGTTGTTTATTACTCAATGCCAAGATTCTATTCTGCCCAACTTACTAATTTGTACCAACTTGACTATCGCTAGTAGCCGGCGCAATCAGTTCAAAATACGATAACCGCGATCCCTCAGGCAATTACGCACAATACGATCTGCTTCATTGTTTGCGCTGCGAGCACCCAAATAAGCGCCAGTGCCGGCACCAATGAGGGTTCCGGAAAGGAGATCACCTTTGAGTATTCCGCCTAACGCGGCGCCCGCCAGCGCCCCACCCCCAGCGTGGGTGGCCATACGCCGTCCTTTGTCGTTGCGTGTACCCGCTGCAAGACTGTTGCAGTCTGCAAGATCCAGTTGATACTGGCGCATATCGATCCTAGTGAGGTCAACTGCTACGCTCCCTGCACCGGGAACTTGTTCTGGTTGGCTGGCACAGCCAAACAGAACACTCGCGCATAAGGCCATACTAATTTTCACTACACAACGCACCAGAAACTCCTAAATAACTTAACTTCAGCACTGATTCCACTAGCGTACACAACAGCTGATTGTCCTCTCGAGGTGGCGCAATAGTCAACAATTAAAAACCTATTAGCTACCCGTCTTTGATTGATCAACACTTCGAACAGTTTTAGCCCAATGATTCCAGGGCATACAGCCCCATAAGGTGATTATTGGCAACTCAGGGCTACCTTAAACTCTCGACAAAGTAGCCCCCTGATCAAATAATAAACAACCTGAAAGGGGTGACAACTATCCTGACACAGAGGGGATTCAGGGCTCTAGCTCTCTAAAACTGTCCGAAGTATTGATCTTAGAAACCGCAGTTAAATCACGCTAGCTTACACAAGCTCTTGATACACTTGGCAAATTTTAAAAAGTTCTCATCACTAATAACTTACACAGCTTTTGCGCATCCAACTGCGGTTTCTAGGGTTATTCTCTCTGTAAGGCGACAATTGGGTCCAGTGCTGCTGCTTTCTTCGCTGGATATAAGCCAAAGCCGATACCGACCGTCATACACACCCCTAGAGCCAGAAAAATTGCCAAAAAAGACCCCGCCACAGGCCATCCGGCAGCAGAAGAAATTATCAGTGCCAACAACAACCCTGCGCCGATGCCTATCACACCGCCGGTTGCCGAAATGGCAATACTCTCTATAAGAAACTGCCGGGCGATGTCTTTGCGCTTTGCCCCCAATGCTCTCAACAAGCCGATTTCACCGGTTCTTTCCAATATGGTTGCCAACATAATATTCATAATGCCTATGCCGCCCACCAGCAGTGAGATACCAGCAATACAGGCCATAACGATATTAAATATTTGTTGTGTTTGCTGATGCTGTGCCAAAAGGTCTGCCGGCACTACAACATCGAAATCTTGCTCACCGCCGTGGCGGCGGTTGAGCAGATGGCGCAAGCTTTTAGACGCAAGTGCGGGGTCAACTCCATCGGCGAGTGCCAGTTTAAATGAATCCAACTCATCCTCTAACTGCTTGAATTGCATTTTTTTCAAGGCTGTGGCCAAGGGAATAAACACCTGATTGCGCTCACCGCCCAGTTTTACCCCTTGAATCTTCGATTTACTGCCCTCTTTTTCTGCCAGCACGCCTACAACACTAAACCATTGATGATTCACTTTAACCAGGCCACCAAGTGCACCCCCTTGGGGAAACAAGCTGCGGGCCGCCTCGGGGCCCAGCACCGCCACTTGTCGATAATGCAATGCATCCATAGCGGTAAAAGTGCGGCCCTCACTCAGCAACAGTGCACTCAATTCAAAATAATTAGGGGTGATGCCAACCACCTTGGCATCACTGCGTCCAGCAAAACTAAAGAGACTAAAAACCTTAACACCCTTCTCTGCGCTCCAGTTGTCAACAAAAGGCAGTGTATCTATTGCACTGTCAATATCCCGCAGGCTCAAACCAACACTGTGTTCGCGTATCAACTTTAACGCATCCTCTTCAGCAGCCCTGCCATTGACCACTAAGTTCTTAACCCCCATGGATTCGATCGCTTTCAAGGCTTCGCGTTCTGCACCCTCACCGACGCTCAGCATAGCGATGACGGCCCCAACACCAAAAATCATGCCCAGTAAAGTCAGTGAGGTGCGCAATTTATGGTGACGCATCTCATCGAAAGCTTGCTTTATGCCCTGCCAATAAACGCTAAACACTGTTTTGCCTAACCCTTGGCTGTTATATCCCGTGATTGGGTTTTGTGCCGATAATTTGCTAGCGCTCATACCCGGCTCCTTTTAGGTGGCCTAGTGAGGGCGATGGTATCGCCCGCGGTTAAACCTTCAGTAATCACTGTTCGGTTTAAACTGCGCTTGCCCGGTTTTACCGTTTGCTTAACAAAACCTGCGGAAGTGCGCAGATAAACCCAATAATTTCCGGATTTCTGGAACAGCGCTTGATTTGGCACTGTAATCACATTTTGCAAATCCAAGGCATGTACCTTTGCCTTAACTTGACGGCCGGGCTGCATCAATTCTGGTATTGTTTTGTCAATGGCCACTTTCATTTCAAAATAATTAACCGGGCTGTTTTGCTGCCTGGGTTTTGCCAGGCTATCGAGCTGGGCTACCGTGCCACTAATTGGCATTTGGGGGTAGGCATCAAGGTATAGGGTAACCGGCTTGCCGAGGGTTAAACCCAATGCCTCAGACTCAAGCACATAGAGCTTTGCCTGCATCTTCGTGGTGTCTGGCAGGGTACCAATGGTCATTCCAGGCCCCAACAGATCGCCGGCTACCGGTAAGGCTCCATGCCAACCTGGCTTGATAACCAATATGCCATCATGTGGTGCAGTAATTTCCATCTGCTTGAGGTTACTCGCATACCGATTTATTTTTTCTTGTGGGCCACTTTGCTTAAGTTTTATTAGCGCTTGCTCAGCCTGTGCCTGGGTACTGTGCTCCTTACTGTTCCAATTGTAAAACCGGCTTCTAGCCCCCAGGTATTCCTGATCGCGCATTTGATCAATGATTTCTATTTTAGTGTATACGCGCTCATCCTCACTAAAAAAACGTTTTGCCAATTGCTGTTCGCTCGCGGTAATTTCAATTTCGGCATTTATGTCTTTAGCAATGGTTTGGTCTTTTTGCGCTTGAATCTCTTCTTCAAAACCCAGGCGATCAACATTAAATTGCTCTAGTGCCATGTTGTAACTTTCGCGCGTAGCGTCCATCCTAACCACTACATCTCCCGCTTTCACTTCACTGAAGTTATCCATAATCCAGGCCAAAGATTGCACACCCTTCAACCCTGAGGGCACCTTAATATTTGTAAAATTACTCGCCTCTAATTCACCCACCGCGGGGATATCTGCTGTAAAATTTCTAGCAACAACTTCCATAGTCAGTACGCCATCAGCAGATGTCTGATCACAACCACTTGTTATAACAGTGAACAGGCTGGCTGTCAGAATAACGACTGTACGCCACAAATTACTTCTCAGGTTTAATCTTTTACTGTTCATGGCAGCAATACCTTATCGCCCTCTTTGAGCCCCGATAGAATGGCAACTTGCTCGGCGCCCATATTCCCCAGAGAAACCTCCTGTTTGGAATTACCCAACCAACCGGGTTTATACACATAAGCTTTGCCACGTTGATACTGCACCGCATCAAGTGCTAGCAATAAATCTGGCTTTTTATTGGCTATCTCTATGCTGATTTTTGCTGTCATCCCCGGCCGCATTAATTCAATATCTGGCTTGTCTATGCTGGCCACAGCATCAAAAATAACCAACGGTACATCTTGATTCTTAACCCTGAACACTGCCCCCAGTTCTACTATGCTGCCGCTAAAGCTTTTTTCAGGGTTGGCATCGAGCCTGACCTTGAGCTTTTGGCCAACTTTAACCCTACCAGATTCAACCTCAGGAATCGTCAACTTAACCTGCATATGCTGTAAATCTGAGATGCTCAAGAAAGATTGGTCACTGTAAATATTTTTGCCCTCTGCAACTTTATCACCTCGCTGACTAGCATAAACAAGCATTCCGCTGCGCGGCGCTAACAGCGTGAATGATTTGACCGCTTTATTGAGCGCAGCCACTTCACTGGTGAACTTTTTTTTATCACTTTCTAATATCAATATTTTTTGTTTGGCCGCCAATATTTCGAAATCAATCTTCTTCTTGATTAGGCCCACCTTAGCTTGTGCTATAACCGCATCCCGCTGATTTTTTTGCTTATCGATAACGGAAACCGTTTCATCAGAGAGATCTACTTTACGCTTACTTTTTTCCCACTCCATCTGTGCTTCTGCCAGATCAAGCTTTAACGTTTCGAGGTTTTTAGTGTTGCGCAATTTTGTGGTCTTAAGATCTTGTACTGTAGTCTCTAAATTGGCTGTTTTAACCGCTAAGCGCTGGGCTAGTTCCGAGGTATCAAGCTGGGCCACCACACCACCTTTTTCTACCATTGCCCCCTCCGGGGCGAGGCTCTTTACTTGATACCTCCATATTCCATTCACCGCAGGCGGTTCCAGAGTAGCTGTATTAGAGGACTCCAACTCTCCGGTCACTTCTATTTGCTGATGCAGAGTACCCAATTCAACCTGAGTGATAGCACTATCGGAACACCCTGAAATTAATAACCCTGCCACTGTACTGACAACCAATAGCCTACTCACGATGCCTTCTCCACAGCTTCTACCAATACACTCATACCAGGTATTAACTCCACTTGCTCATCGCGAGTAAATTGGATTTCAACAGGGAACCAATTACTACTCCCCCAGGCCGCCTTTTTTGATGCCTGGTTGCCAATAGACTGTATGGAACCTTTAAACTTAACCGTTGCATCGGCATCCAAACTGAGATTCACGGGGGCGTTTATAACCAATCTATCGACGTCAACTTCGTTTACCCAGGCAATCACCTCAAGCTCATCTAAGGCTCGGACCATTGCTACTTGACTGCCAACCATCACCGCATCCCCCACCGCAATTTTTTTATTCTTCCGGGGATCACGAGCGTGGATAATAGTACCAGCGAAGTTTGCCTTAATTTGCAACTGCTCTAGCCCTTTTACAGCATGTGCCAACTCCAATTGCGAACGCTGCTTATCAATGGCTATCTGTAAGAGTAATGTCGAACGATTTTCTGCTGCCTCTTTTAGTGCCTGACGCTTCTTAGAAACTTCTAAGTCGGCTTTGAGTCGTTCAAACTGATTTTCTGCATACTCTTTTGCGGGGATGACTTCTGTTGGAATTGCAGCATCGAGTTCCGCTTTTTCTAGGTTTAATTCGGCTTCCTTCAAATCAAATTCAGCTTGAAGCCATTTAGCATCGAGATCACTGGATTGGCTCTGCTCTTCTGCAGTCGCTTTCAATAGGCTCGCCTCCAGCTGTTCAATACGGTTGGCTACTGCGCTCTTATCAAAGATAACAGCTATCTGACCCGGCTTTGCTACTGTACCTTCGGGCAGCATCCACTGAATCTGATACCTCCACATATCGCCGGCTTTTGGTACCATAATGGCTTGAGAGTTTGCCGAGATGATTTGGCCTGTTAGCAGTAAAGGAGACGCATTTAGCGGCAGGCTGGTGGAATCTGCATTGTGTGGCTGTAAATTCTGTTGCGCCAGCACTGTTACCGGTACCAGTGTTAGCCAAAAACAAATAGCGGCAATGGCGGGCCTTCGATTAAGCTGCATTCTCTGCCTCCTCCGCGGCGGCAACGAGGCCGCCATCTTTCATGCGGATAACTCTCTCTGCGTAGCCCGCCACCTCCTCTTCGTGGGTCACCACAATAATGGTTTGTCCTGCCTTATGCAGCTCAAGAAAGAGTGCCATAATTCCTGCAGAGGTTTTACTATCTAGTGCACCTGTCGGCTCGTCTGCCAACAAAATAGCGGGGCGATTGACCAACGCACGCGCTATCGCCACCCGCTGTCGCTGCCCTCCAGAAAGTTGATTTGGCCGATGATTATGGCGCGAGGCCAAACCGACCCGCTGTAACAGTGAAAGCGCGTAATCTTTATTCTGATGGGGGTCTTCGGAAAACCGGAGAGGAAGCAGTACATTTTCCACAGCTGATAACCGCGGTAGCAGGTGGAAACTCTGAAATACAAAGCCAATATCTCTGTTTCTTACTGAAGATAGCGCGTCATCATCTAATTGGGCGACTTCTTGACTATTTAAACGATATCGACCAGCGCTGGGCTTATCCAAGCAGCCGATAATATTCATCAAAGTCGACTTGCCAGATCCCGAAGGCCCCATGAGGGCAATAAACTCGTTCTTTTGAACACTAAAGCTGACGTCATTCAGTGCGTTAACACGAGTATCACCCATTAAATATTCTTTTTTTAAATGCTCAACCTCAATGATAGTCATTGATTTAATCTCATAATTCTAACCATTAATATTAATGTGCACTTACATCCAGCTCAAACGCAACTCTCAACCCTCCGCTAAAAATTCTTAAAATTTAGCAAGATTTAACCTTAAAAAAGCATGTGCATGGCGAACTTTAAAAGTTCGTGGTCACCTTATTGGTGATGAGAACTTTTTAAAAGTTGCCAGGTGCATCAAGAACTTATGCAGACTTGCGTGATTCAACTGCGGTTTCTAGGGTCATTATTAAAGTGTTCGTTGCAACTTGCATTCACCCGCTCTCTGTATGTGTATGAGGATTTTGAATGCATTATACCTGTGCTAGGTGTCAAATTATGTAAAGACAGAGTAAAGTTACGTTAAGCTTATAGACCTGCCAGCAAGCAGCCCTATATATTGAATTTAGTTTCCACTTCATGGTCCAATCGCTGATGCAACGCCCTCCTTACGACAAAAAACCACGTATTCTGCTGGTAGATGATGATCCAGAGTTGTGCCAACTGCTCGCCGATTACCTCAGTGGAGAGGGCTTCGCTGCTGATGCTGTTAACGGCGGTCAAGTGGCATTAGATCGGCTGTTAGCTGGCGAGCTGTATCAAACCATTGTGCTCGATATTATGATGCCAGGCCTCAACGGTTTGGATGTACTCCAGAGCATCCGCAGTCAGTTTACCATTCCCGTAATCATGCTCACCGGTAGGGCTGATGATATCGACCGTATTGTCGGCTTGGAAATGGGGGCAGACGATTATTTGGCCAAACCCTGTAACCCCCGCGAGCTGGCCGCCCGTATTCGCGCTATACTTCGCCGCTGGCATTCACCGGCTACCAAAGCACAGCGGACAACTTCTGACCCCTCATTGCTAAAAACCCATAATATTGTCCTCAACCTCGAACAACGCTCAGTTACCGCTAACGGGCAACCACTCACATTCACCAGTGCGGAGTTCAACGCCCTGGCACTACTGATTCGGCATCAGGGCCAAGTGGTGACCAAAGAAACCCTCACAGAAAAAGTTTTGCAACGTAAATTAAGTCCCTATGACCGCAGCATTGATGTACACGTCAGTCGCATCCGCCAAAAACTTGCCCAACATACGGGTACAAAAACACTAATAACCACTCTGCGTGGCAGGGGTTATCAATTTTGCGAGAAAGCGTGATGAGAAAAAAATGTCTATTTGACAGCATTTTTTGGAAGTTATTTTTGCTGATTTGGCTGGCCAGCGTGCTGGTTACCAGCTTCTCCAGCTTTTATATCATTCATGTTAGCCAAAAAAAACTGAGTGATAGTAGGTTTGCTGATCAAACTAGAATATATACTGCTCTCATTGTTAAGACAGTAGAACAAAATACGTTAAAAACTGGGACTCTGGAAGTTAACTCAGCCGACCATTTTAAATATGGTGGTCACACCATCGATAAAATTGCAGGTGCCAATAAACTCCTAACCCCGAAATTGCGCCGCACCAATATTCGTATTTACACCCAGGACGGCCAAAAAATATATCAGAGATCTAAAACGGATCCCGCCAATGCCAGAATACGTGAGTTCAACGTTACTAGTGATTCCGGCCAAAAATATAGGGTTAAAACCTGGACGCCACAAAAACAGCATTGGTTCCCTAGTACCTTTAGGCGGTTGCACGCTTTTCAGTTTATTGCACTCATGCTCGGCGTGGCACTGGTAAGTTTGATCGCAACCATCTTAATTCAAAACCCCATCAACACACTGCGCAACTATACTCGCTCCTTGTCCAGGTTAGATTTCAATCAGCATCTGGGCACCCGGATACTCCGCCGTAAAGATACTATCGGCGAGCTTGCCCGGACGGTTGACGATATGGCAAAGAATATCGGTAGTATGATAGATACGCGGCAATCACTGCTAAATGATGTTTCTCATGAACTGCGCGCTCCTCTAGCGCGGTTGCAAACCGCCGTGGCCCTCATTGAACAATCTGCAAAAATTGAAAATAACCCTCACATACAGCGGGTGCATCGTGAATGTGAGCGCATGAATCAGCTAATAGCACGCATCATTACATTCAATAATGTCGGTAACACGGTGTCTACAACGGTTTTCCCGCTCAACCAACTGGTACAGCAAGCTGTAGAGGATTGCCGCTACCATTATCCACATAGAAATATTTGCTGGCAAAACGGTGCCAAGCTGGCTGTAGCTGTATCCGCCGACTCTGCTCTACTCGGCAGCACCGTGCAGAATATCATTGAAAACGCCTGCCGACATACACCTGCTGCGGCACCTATTGAAGTTGGCCTGGAGGTTAAAGGCACTCGGATTGTATTAACGATTCGTGATTACGGCCCAGGCATCGACGAAACTGAGAAAAAAAAGCTTCTGCAGCCCTTTTACCGAGCCAATCAACAGATGCATACCGAAGGGTTTGGACTGGGCTTGAGCATTGTGGAACGAACGCTCGCTCATTGCGGCGGCAAACTAGCACTAAGAAATCACCCCAGTGGTGGACTTAAAGTAATGCTCTCAATTCCCTTAGCGGAAACTGACAGTGGTGTTACTGAGCAAGCTCAGACAGAGCTGCAACAAGAGGCTACTAAAGGAGGATATAAACAGGTAAACCCCAATATATTGAACACATAAATTTAATTCAATCAGAGTATTAAAGATGTCTAAACAAAATCTCATAGCGTGCTGTTTAACTGTGGCATTGACACTTCCCATTAGCTTGGCGACAACAGCAGCGAATGCTAGCATCGGTTCTGGCCCTTTTTATAAAAAGGAGCATAGAGAAAAAATCATAAAAGAAGATCGCCACGGTAATCGCAAAGTTATAAAAAAAGACCGCCATGGCAATCGCAAAGTGGTTAAAAAAGATCGTCATGGCAATCGTAAAGTGGTTGAAAAAACTCGCTATGGCAAGCATGTAACAGTTACACGTAAGCGCGTAACGCCAAAGTGTGAAAATGTAGTCATCAAAGGACCATTTGGAGGGAAAATTAAAAAACGTGTCTGCGATTAAGCACTTGAATGTAATAAAGTATTTATCGTTAAAGATGCTTTTCAAGCGAGCTGCGCTGCTTACACAGGGGTTAATTCGCTGGCGTTAACCCCTGTGGCTGGAGGTTTAGCACTATTTGTTGATGGATCAATTGCAAGATGGATCTCCAGCAGGTGTCAATCAACCTCCACAGCTGTCCCTCTCGTTATGCATTTACAATGGTATTTAGATTATTTGCAGTCCGCAACTTCGGGTTATCCTACCCACTTGAATCTAATTCACACACTGAAGCGTCAGCCACTGTTACTTTGGCAGGGCACTTTGCCATCATCGGGCTCATGGCCATCCAATAAAAAAGCTGTGTATAGTTCATGATTATCGCTTTTCGGCAGGTGGATCTACGCTAAATTTCAAATGAAGATTAACTCAACATCCGTTATATTATTGCCACCTGATGGCACGCGGAACTTGATGCTGCGTATATTAATGTAGTAGGAACTATCACTATGCAAGTATTCCACCATGTGGCGAGCCTGCGCCAAGCGCTGAATACCGTTCGCAGCACGGGCAAAACCATTGGCTTTGTGCCCACCATGGGTAACCTTCACGATGCACATATAGAACTCATTAATATTGCCCGCCAACATTGTGATCTAGTGGTGGTGTCTATATTTGTCAATCGATTGCAATTCAGCCTCAACGAAGACTGGGATATCTATCCTCGCACTATGCAGCAAGACATGGCCCGCCTGCGCGAGGCCAATTGCAACTACCTTTTCCATCCGGATGAAAACGAAATCTACCCCAACGGCATGGATGAGCAAACCCGAGTAATTTGCCCGGCAATGAGTGATGTACTCTGTGGTGCCAGCCGTCCAGGGCATTTTGAGGGGGTCACTACAGTGGTGGCCAAACTATTCAACATAGTACAGCCCCACAAAGCGGTATTTGGCATTAAAGATTTCCAACAATTGGCGTTAATCCGACGCATGGTAGAAGATCTGTGTATACCGCTGGAAATTATCCCAGCCCCAGTACATCGCGAAGCCGACGGCCTGGCCATGAGTTCCCGCAATGGCTATCTGACGCCGCAAGAGCGCACCAAAGCAGCAGTACTCAACCAAGTATTGAATTGGGCCAGAACGCAGATTAAACAGGGACGGCGGGATTTTGCCGCGCTGGAACAGGAAGCAACCACAAAAATTGAACAAACCGGCTTTAAGGTCGACTATTTTTCCATTTGCCACAGCAGCAACCTGCAGCCCGCGGCCTGTGATGATAGTGCTATCACTTTACTCGGCGCCATGTATACCAGCCGTGCACGGCTGATCGACAATGTTTCTCTCAAGCTCTAAATGAACACACTTCACTCATCGTTAAACTGGGGGCAGCTATGTATATTGAAGTATTAAAAGGCAAGCTTCATATGGGTGCCGTCACCCAAGCAGAGCTTTGGTATGACGGCTCCTGCGCTATTGATCAAGACTTGGTGGCGTTAGCAGGGTTACGTGAATTTGAAAAAATTGATGTTTACAATGTAAACAACGGCGAACGCTTCCACACTTATGTCATTCTCGCTGAACGCGGCTCTGGTACCCTGTGCATGAACGGTGCCGCCGCCCGCAAAGTACAGGTAGGGGATAGAGTGATTATTGCCGCTTACGGGCAAATCTGTGAACAAGAAGCAGACCGTTTCAAGCCCAAGCTGGTATACCTTGACAACAAAAACCGAGTAGAACGCAGTAGCGACAACATCCCAGTGCAAGCGACCTCAATATAGGCAGCTACCTTGCTACTTTTCAATAATAACGGTAGGAAAACATCATGACCGAGGAAACTATTCATCCGGTATCCGCAAGTTTCGCCGCCAAAGCCCACCTGCGCAACGAAGACTACCAGGCCATGTACCGCCAATCGGTGGAAGACCCCCATACTTTCTGGGCCGAGAAAGCGCAAGCTTTTCTCACCTGGAGTAAACCCTTCACCCAGGTCTGTGAAGAGGATTTTCATCAAGGCCATTGCCAATGGTTTGCCGATGGAGAATTAAATGTCGCGGTCAATTGCATTGATCGCCATTTACCGGCACGGGCCAATCAAACTGCAATTCTCTGGGAGGGGGACGACCCCTCCGACCAACTCACCATCACTTACACCGAGTTGTACCAACAGGTCTGCCGACTAGCAAACCTACTCAAAACTCGCGGTATCTCCAAAGGAGATAGAGTTTGTATTTACATGCCCATGATCCCTGAGGCCCTCTACGCCATGCTCGCCTGTGCGCGTATCGGCGCGGTGCATACCGTGGTTTTTGGTGGATTCTCTGCCGATGCACTGAAAGATCGCATCTTAGATTGCGGCTGCACTCTGGTCATCACTGCAAACGAAGGTGTGCGCGGTGGTAAAATTGTACCGTTGAAGGTCAATGTCGATAAGGCCTTGCTCAGCTGTTTTGAAGTGCACACCACAATTGTGGTAAAGCGCACCGATGCTGCTGTCGCTTGGGACCATCAGCGCGATATCGACTATCAGAAATCTGTGGCCACTATGAGCGCTGAGTGCGAAGCGGAGACTATCGGTGCCGAAGACCCGCTGTTTATCCTCTACACCTCCGGCTCCACCGGCAAGCCAAAAGGGGTCTTACACACCTCTGGCGGCTATTTGTTAATGGCCGCAATGAGCTTTAAATACACATTTGACTATCAACAGGGCGAGGTATTCTGGTGCACCGCAGATGTGGGCTGGGTTACCGGCCACAGCTATATCGTCTACGGCCCATTATGTAATGGTGCCACCACCTTGATGTTTGAAGGGGTACCTACTTATCCCGATGCCTCTCGTTGCTGGCAGGTGATAGACAAGCACAAAGTGAATATTTTCTACACCGCACCCACGGCCATTCGCGCCTTAATGGGCAGCGGCGATGAATTCGTTAACAAAACAGATCGCAGCTCACTGAAACTTTTGGGTACCGTGGGCGAGCCCATTAACCCGGAGGCTTGGGAATGGTATTTCCGAGTTGTTGGTAAAAAGCGTTGCCCAATCGTCGATACTTGGTGGCAAACCGAAACCGGCGCACACATGATTACACCCTTGCCCGGTGCCACAGATCTCAAACCAGGCTCCGCCACCACACCTTTTTTTGGTGTGCAGCCCGCACTGATAGATGAAAACGGCAATGAAATTAATGGCGAGGGCAGCGGTGCACTGGTCATAAAAGCCAGTTGGCCCAGTATGGTTCGCAGTATTTACGGTGATCATCAGCGCATGATCGACACTTATTTTGCACCCTTTCCCGGATATTATTTCACCGGTGACGGTGCGCGCCGAGATAGTGACGGCTACTACTGGATCACGGGGCGTATTGATGATGTCATCAATGTGTCCGGCCACCTACTGGGCACTGCAGAAATAGAAAGTGCCATAGTGCTGCACCCGGCCACTGCTGAAGCCGCTGTTGTGGGTTACCCTCACGACATCAAGGGACAAGGCATTTATTGTTATGTCAGCTTGAAAAAGGATCAAACTCCATCGTCGGCATTGCACCGGGAGCTGATTGACCTCTGTGCCCAGCAAATAGGCCCTATCGCCAAGCCCGACATCATCCAATGGGCCCCCGATCTACCAAAAACTCGTTCCGGCAAAATCATGCGGCGTATTTTGCGCAAGATAGCCTGCAACGAATTGAATTCCCTCGGGGACACCTCAACCCTTGCCGATCCGGAAGTCGTCACACAGTTAATTGAGCAGCGCGCCAACCAATAACGTCTAGAAACCTCAGTTAAACCACAAAAGGCAAATGCATGTTGCGGTGGTTTTTAGCACTTAACTCCGCCGCTCATGCAATGTATTTCGCCACATCCAGCATCCGGTTGGCAAAGCCCCATTCATTATCAAACCAGATCAATACTTTTACCAACCTGCCGCCAGCCACCCGAGTCTGGCTGGCATCGACAATGCCAGAGCGCGGATCGTGATTGTAATCGCAAGATGCCAGGGGCGCTTCGGTATAACCCAATACACCTTTAAATTGCGTCTCGGCAGCCTGTTTTAACCGCGCGTTAACCTGTTGCTGAGTCACGTCTTGGCCCAACTGTACCGAAAGATCAATGGCCGAAACGTTGACTGTCGGCACGCGCATCGCCTGAGCTTCAAATTTGCCCCGCATGTTTGGCAAGATGCGTTCGATACCTCGGGCGAGCGCAGTATCTACCGGAATAATGGAGGTCAGCGCGGAGCGGGTTTTTCTCAGGTCAGTGTGATGGTAAGCATCATTTACCGGCTGGTCGTTCATCGCCGAATGAATGGTGGTGATCACTCCGGCGGTTATTCCGAAAGCATTTTCCAACGCGGTGATTACCGGCACACAACAGTTCGTTGTGCAGGATGCCGCCGAGATAATTTTCTCCTCACCCGACATCACCGACTCATTAACCCCATAGACAATAGTGGCGTCCAGGTCTCGGCTGGCGGGTTGAGAAAACAACACTTTTTTAGCCCCAGCCTGCAAGTGCAGATTGGCATCTTCTCGACTACTGAAGCTGCCGGTACATTCGAGCACAATATCAACCCCCTGTGCTCGCCAGCAAAGCTGTTCCAAGTCCGCATGGTGGCTAATGGCGATAGGGTCGCCATTGATTTGCAGACGGTCATTTTTGTGCACTGTTACATCGCCACTGAAGCGGCCATGTACAGAATCGTATTTAGTGAGGTGCGCTATGGTGGCACAATCTGCCAGCTCATTGATGGCGACAATTTGCAATTGGCTGCGCAAACTGGATTCATAGAGAGCCCGCAACAAGCTGCGGCCAATACGGCCATAACCGTTAATGGCAAGTTTAATGGTCATAAAATAAAGCCAGATTTATACAAAGGGTCCGGTTACTGTGCCGCTACTACGCTGTGACAAACATAACTACCGAGCTGATGGATTGAGCCAGCATCAAGCATTTTTAAATTTATGCATCCTGCTTTTATCACAAAGTCAGCCGTTACTATTAAGACTGTATCATAGGCCTCTTTTTAGCATGAGAAGAGCGTTGCAATTACTGCAACAACCCTTCTACCGCCTCGACCACTTTTTCTGCGGTAATACCAAAGTGCTGCATCAAGTCTTTTGCCGGGGCCGATTCACCGAAGCTTTCCATGCCAATAATACTGCCCTCCAGGCCAACAAATTTATGCCAGTAATCCTTGTGGCCAGCTTCCACCGCCACCCGCGCACGTACGTTTGCCGGCAATACAGCTTCGCGGTACTCGGCACTTTGGGCCATAAACAGCTCGGCGCAAGGCATGGAAACCACGCGTACCCGGCGGTGCTCCAGCTGTGCTTGGGCACTTGTTGCCAGTTCCAACTCGGAACCCGTGGCAATAAGAATGACCTCTGGTGTGCCCTCGCAATCAAGCAAAATATAGCCGCCCTTTTCAATATTTTTTATTTGCTCATCACTGCGAGGCTCTGGTGCAATACCCTGGCGGCTAAAAATTAACGCACTGGGGCCATCTCGGCGAGTAGCGGCCACCTTCCAGCTCACCGCAGATTCAGTGGTATCCGCGGGGCGCCAAGTGTGCAGATTGGGGGTAGTACGCAGCGACGTCAGCTGTTCCACAGGCTGATGGGTGGGGCCGTCTTCACCGAGACCAATAGAATCGTGGGTATAAACAAAGATGATTCGCTGCTTCATTAACGCGGCCATACGCACTGCATTACGTGCATATTCCATAAACATCAGAAACGTAGCGCCGTAAGGGATAAAACCACCGTGCAGCGCGATGCCGTTCATCATCGCGCTCATGGCAAACTCACGCACACCATAGTAGATATAATTACCGCTTGGGTCTGTGGCACTAACACCCTTACTGTCGCGCCAGAGGGTGAGGTTGGAACCGGCCAGATCTGCCGATCCGCCGAGTAACTCAGGCAATAGCGGGCCAAACGCATTTAGTGCATTCTGGCTTGCCTTGCGCGAGGCAATTTTCTCCCCAGCGCGCTGGCACTGGATAATATAGTCGTCGGCCTGAGCCTGGAAATCCGCTGGCAAATCACCTGCGATGCGGCGTTCAAATTCATTCGCAAGCTCAGGGAAGGCTTCCCGATAATCGGCGAAAATATCCTGCCACTCTTCCTCTTGTGCGGCACCTTTTCCGCGAGCGTCCCAGGCCTCGTAGTACGTCTGTGGAATATCGAAAGGCCCATGAGACCAAGAAAGATTTGCTCTCACTAAAGCAATCTCTTCCTCTCCCAACGGCGCGCCATGACACTCTTCACGCCCCTGCTTATTAGGGGAGCCAAAACCAATAATGGTTTTACAGCAAATGATGGAGGGTTTGTCGGTTTCGTCGCGCGCCTGCTCAATAGCGGCTTTAATGGCCTCGGGATTATGGCCGTCTACATCTGCAATAACATGCCAACCATACGCTTCAAAACGCTTAGGTGTGTCCTCGGTAAACCAGCCCTCCACTTCGCCATCGATGGAAATACCATTGTCGTCATAAAAGGCAATCAGCTTACCGAGACCCTGAGTGCCCGCCAGGGAACAGGCTTCGTGAGAGATCCCCTCCATGAGACAGCCATCACCAAGAAATACATAAGTGCGGTGATCCACCAATTCAAAACCCGGGCGATTAAATTGAGCGGCCAACACCTTTTCGGCCAGCGCCATACCCACAGCATTGGCAAGACCCTGACCCAAGGGGCCAGTGGTAGTTTCCACCCCAGCTGTATAACCATATTCTGGGTGCCCTGGAGTCTGCGAGTGCAATTGACGGAAATTTTGCAACTCGTCTATGGACAGTTGGTATCCGGAGAGGTGTAACAGCGAGTACAGCAACATGGAACCGTGACCGTTGGAAAGTACAAAACGATCACGGTCTACCCATTTGGGATTGTCTGGATTGTGCTTGAGGTAATCGTTCCACAACACTTCGGCGATATCCGCCATACCCATGGGTGCACCGGGATGCCCACTTTTGGCTTTTTGCACAGCATCCATGGAGAGAGCGCGAACGGCGTTGGCTAGCTCAGCGCGAGATAAAGTAGAAGACATTGGGCAAGACTCCGGTTAAAACTTTCGGGCTCTAAGCAAAATTGCGCTTTATAGCCGAGCAAAGAAAATTCAGAATGCGTTTGTTAGCACCACAGCGCGTACAACACTCGGCATTGCCACTCAAAAACCGCAATACCGCAATGTGCACCATTTGTGCGCTGCATCCGACCTAAAATTTGGGGATAAAAACATATTTTCCCGCAATAAAGCTTAAGACGCAAAGTCTATAAACAAATTCTTTTCTGTGGTAAGTCGATACCCTGAAAAAAAATTGCAATCTATATCAAAATATTTTGATATAGATTGCAAGGCTGTTAGACTACCGCCATGATTAAACTTCAAGAGGTCAATGATCCAACCGGTGGTGAAATTTTCCACCTGGCCAATCGGCTCAAGGCCGCCGGCGATCCACTGCGTCTGGAGATTTTGCGCCTGCTAAGCCAAGGCTCCTACAGCGTCTTGGAATTGTGCCGTATCTTCGCCCTGCGCCAACCGGCGCTCAGTCATCATCTCAAGGTATTGATTCAAGCCGAACTCATTAGTAAGCGACGCGAAGGCAACAATCTGTTCTACCATCGCACCAGCGATGATGCTTTAGTGCAACACCTATTTGCCCATCTCGATCAACTGCCGCTGAGCCCAGAGCGCAACGCACGCTTAGAAAAGGTTGCCGCAGAGAGAGCCGAGGCTTCGCGGCGCTTTTTTGCCAACTACAGCAACCACTTTCGCCAACAACAGGCGTTGATTGCCAGCTACCCCAACTACGGCCCTCAAGTGGCGCAATTACTCAACTCTGGTCATCATGCGCTAGAGGTCGGCCCCGGCGAAGGCAATTTCCTGCAGGAGCTCTCTATACGCTATACCAGCGTCACCGCACTGGATCTCTCTGACACCATGATTACCCGTGCGCGTCAATTTGCCAGTGAACAGAATTTAAAGAATATCGAGTTTATATGTGGCGATACCCGTATCGCCGCCGCACAGCCAGACACGCATGATTGTGTAGTGCTAAATATGGTGCTGCATCACACCCCGGATCCACCACAAATCTTTCGGGATCTAGTGCGCACCTTAAAAATTAATGGTCAGCTGTTAATCGCCGAGTTACAAGATCACCAGCAGGACTGGGCAAGAGATGCCTGCGGCGATTTGTGGCTGGGGTTTTACCCTCAACAATTGCAATACTGGGCCCAGGAGTGCGGCTTTAAAACTGGTCGCAGTATATACAGCGCTCTGCGCAATGGCTTTCAGATCCAAATTCATGAATTTATTAAAAGCTAAAAATGCTTGGCTTGGGTTTGATGAGCACCTAGCCAAGGTGAAATTTCAAGCTAAACGCCAGCGAAAGTACCACAGATTATTTAAACATCCACTGACGACAGCGACAAAACCAAGGAGGTTTTGCCATGAGTGAATATCGATTGTTTACTTCGGAATCCGTATCCGAGGGTCATCCAGACAAAATTGCAGACCAAATTTCCGATGCCGTGCTCGACGCCTTATTGGCGCGTGACAAAAATGCCCGTGTGGCCTGCGAAACCCTAGTGAAAACTGGCATTGCGGTCATCGCCGGGGAGATTTCCACTTCCTCCTGGGTCGACCTCGAAGAATTGGTACGCAAGGTTATTCTCGACATCGGTTACACCTCATCGGAAGTGGGCTATGACGGTGAAACTTGCGGTGTGCTCAATGTGGTGGGCAAGCAGTCGATGGAAATTGCTCAAGGTGTTGACCGTGCCAAAGCGGAAGATCAAGGTGCTGGCGACCAAGGTTTAATGTTTGGCTACGCCACCGACGAAACTCCAACCTTTATGCCCGCGCCAATTTACTACGCCCACCGGCTGATGGAACGGCAAGCAGAAGTGCGCAAATCTGGCCTGCTGCCCTGGTTGCGCCCAGATGCCAAAAGCCAAGTCACCTTTCGCTATGATCAACAGGGTAAACCCTGCGCTATTGATGCCTTAGTGCTCTCTACCCAACACAATCCAGAAGTTGAACACCAAGACCTGCACGAAGCGGTGATGGAACTGATTGTGCGCCATGTGTTGCCGGAAGAATGGCTGCATACCGACACCCGCTATCATATCAATCCCACCGGCAAATTTGTTATCGGTGGGCCGGTGGGTGACTGTGGATTGACTGGGCGCAAAATTATAGTGGACACCTACGGCGGCTCCGCTCGCCATGGCGGCGGCGCCTTCTCCGGTAAAGACCCATCCAAGGTGGATCGCTCGGCCGCCTACGCCGGACGCTATGTGGCAAAAAATATTGTCGCCGCAGGCCTCGCCAGCCGCTGTGAACTTCAGGTTTCCTATGCCATTGGTGTCGCCGAGCCCACTTCACTGGCCATCAATACCTTTGGTACCGGCAAAGTGAATGAAGAAACACTGATCGAATTGGTACGCGAGCATTTTGACCTGCGACCCTTTGCAATTTCCAACGCACTGGATCTGTTGCACCCGATGTATCAGCTCACCGCCAGCTACGGACACTTTGGCCGCGATCCTTTTATCCATACCTACAATTGGACCGATAGCCAGGGTACCGAACACAGTGAGGTATTTACCGCCTTCCCATGGGAAAAAATTGATAAAGCAGAAGTCTTGCGCACCCAAGCCGGCATCTGAGCTGGCGCCGACTCAAAGCTACATTTGCTAGCAACGCCGTACCGTATTTAAGGAATAACCTAATGACGCAGATAAACACCAGTTTTAAAGATTTTAAAGTGGCCGATATTGCTCTGGCCGACTATGGCCGCCGGGAGATTGACATTGCCGAGGGCGAAATGCCCGCATTGATGGCACAGCGAAAAAAATACCATGGGGCGCAGCCATTAAAGGGCGCGCGCATTATGGGCTGCATTCACATGACCATTCAAACTGCGGTGTTAATTGAAACCTTGATTGCCCTCGGTGCCGAGGTGCGCTGGTCTTCGTGCAATATTTTCTCCACCCAGGATCACGCTGCGGCCGCCATGGCCGCCAGTGGAGTTCCGGTCTTTGCTTGGAAGGGCGAGAATGAAGAAGAATATACATGGTGCCTAGAGCGCACCATAGGCGCCGATGTGGCTGGCTGGCAGCCCAATTTAATCCTCGATGATGGTGGTGATCTCACCGAGTTACTGCACCGCAAATACCCTCAGGTGCTCGAACACTGCCACGGCATCAGCGAAGAGACAACCACCGGCGTTCACAGATTGCAAGATATGCTCACAAAAGGCACGCTAAAGGTGCCGGCCATTAACGTCAATGACGCCGTGACCAAAAGTAAAAACGACAACAAATACGGCTGTCGCCACAGCCTCAACGACGCCATCAAACGCGGCACTGACCACTTGCTGGCAGGCAAAAAAGCACTGGTAATTGGTTACGGTGATGTCGGCAAAGGCTCTGCAGCGTCTCTGCGACAGGAGGGCATGATTGTCCGTATCTCAGAGGTGGACCCCATCTGTGCCATGCAGGCTTGTATGGATGGTTTCGAACTGGTCTCTCCCTACATCGATGGCATTAATAATGAAAGCCCGGAGTGTATTAACCGAGCGTTGCTCACCAACACCGACCTACTCGTCACCACTACCGGCAACGCTAATGTGTGTGATGCCAATATGCTCTGCGTCCTGAAAAGCGGCGCCGTGGTGTGCAATATCGGGCATTTTGACAACGAAATTGATACCGCCTTTATGCGTAAACAATGGCAGTGGCAACAGGTAAAACCCCAGGTGCATAAAATTGTGCGCAACCAAGCAACCAATGATCACCTACTACTGTTATCAGAAGGCCGCCTGGTCAATCTAGGCAATGCCACAGGCCACCCAAGCCGAATTATGGATGGCTCTTTCGCCAATCAGGTACTGGCGCAAATACATTTGTTTGAAGCCAAGTTTGCCGATTTACCAGCGGATCAAAAAATCTCTACGCTCAATGTCAAAGTGTTGCCGAAAAAACTCGATGAAGAAGTGGCCCGCTATATGGTGGAGGGCTTCGGCGGTGTTATTACCCAACTGACTGAAACTCAGGCCAGTTATATCGGCGTTACTGTAGATGGCCCATTCAAACCAGAAAGCTATAAGTATTAATTAACCACTTTTTAAATCCGCCACCTGCTGACGATTAGCGGGTGCGGCGGTTCTTGAACCTATCGGCGCGACCATACAAGTCAGTGACCGGCGGGAAATTGGCATTTATCCCATGACCAGCACCCCCAGAATCAGTTTTGAGTTTTTTCCGCCCAAAACCCCAGAGGGCTGTGCCAAGCTGCTCAAAACTCGCGCGGCCCTACAGCAGTTCCACCCGGATTTTTTTTCAATCACCTATGGTGCCGGTGGCAGCACTCGAAACACTACAGCGGAAATTGCCATCGAAGAGCGGCGCAGAGGCATCTCTATAGCTCCGCACTTGTCCTTTGGCTGTGACGATGAAACCACACTACTGACATTATTAAACCGTTATAAAAACGCCAACATAAATCGCATCGTGGCCCTGCGCGGCGATATGCCCTCAGGCATGGGGGCAACAGCACAATTGGTTTATGCCAGTGAATTGATAGCCTTTATTCGCCACCATACCGATAGCCACTTTCATCTCGAAGTTGCAGCCTATCCGGAGATTCACCCCGAAGCCGAAAGCTATATCAAAGACATTCACTTTCTAAAGCGCAAGTTTGAGGCGGGAGCCAACAGCGCCCTGACCCAATACTTCTACAATGTCGATTCGTATTTTTATTTTTTGGATCAGTGCCAAAAATTCGGCATTGATGCCCCCATTATCCCCGGTATTATGCCGATTGTTAACTTTACTAATCTGGCACGGTTTTCACGCAATTGTGGTGCCGAAATACCGCGCTGGCTACAGCTGCGCATGAAGAGCTATAGTAATCTGGAAGATATGCGCAAACTCGGGCTCGAAGTGGTTACCACACTATGCCAGAGGCTATTGCAGGGCGGTGCTCCAGGGCTGCATTTTTACACTTTAAACGCAGCTAAACCCAGCACTGACATTTTGCATGCACTCAGTTTTTGAGTGATTGCTCTCAAAAGAATCCGAATTTCGTGCAACAAAAAAGGTAACGGGTAACACGATATTTAACACCAGACCCCGCTTTTTCCACAACTAGCTTTATGAGCCCTGTTAATAAAGCAAAAATCCAGTGAATAAAAATCGGTAATTTTTTATGGTTAAAGACCAGCCCAACAGTCAAGCAGTTAAAACGCTCTCCGATCAAGACCAAGCTAGAGTCGATCAATACCTGCAAGAAGGGGCCAATAAGATAGCACGCAAGCCCTTTCGCCCCTGGTTATTGTTAATGGTCATTGTAGCGGTACTCAGTGTGCTATCGCTACTGAGCCTGTTTATTGCCAGCACCAAGTTCATCGTCTAGTAAAACACCCTCTGGCACGGTAAAGTTGGGATATTGTTGAGTAGGGAGTCTAAATGACCACATCTAACCCATTTGTTTCGCTAGAGTTTACGCGCCTAAGTGACAGCGCCATGCAACAGCGCTCCCAAAGTTTTTATCAACAGATGCGCACCCGACGTACGGTACGAGATTTTTCCACAACCCCAATTCCCAGAGATGTGATTAAAGATGCACTGCGCACCGCAGGCACTGCTCCCAGTGGCGCCAATCGACAACCATGGCATTTTAGCGTGGTTTCAACGCCGGAGATAAAACGTCAAATTCGCCTCGGCGCCGAGGCGGAAGAACGTGAATTTTACCAGCGCCGCGCAACGGATGAATGGCTCAACGCACTAGCGCCACTGGGAACCGATGCCGACAAAGGCTTTCTTGAAGTTGCACCCTATCTGATTGTCATTTTTAGCTGTAAATTTACCATTGGAAACAATGGCGAAAAACTCAAAAACTATTACCCTGCAGAATCTGTGGGTATCGCCACCGGCCTGTTAATTGCTGCCCTGCACAATGCCGGCGTCGCTACTTTGACCCACACCCCCAGCCCAATGAAATTTTTAAATGGTATTCTCAAACGGCCAGCTACAGAAAAACCCTACATGATCCTGGTAGCGGGGCTGCCGGCGAAGGGGGTACAGGTACCATCCATCAGCAAGAAGCCTCTCGACCAAATTGCCAGCTTCCTATGAAAACAAAGCTCACCAATAAATAACTTACACACCTTTTGCGCGCTCAACTGCGGCTTCTAGGAGCCTGTCGGACTTAACCGGTCGTAGCGAGAAAAAGACCGGTTTGAGCCATTTTTTATGATGATCCAAGGCGAATAGTGGTTCTATGTTAACGAGAATCAGCATAAAAAATGGCCAAATCCGGCTTTTTCGCAGTAGGCCAGTGTTAAGTCCGACAGGCTTCTAGGATAATCGCCTTCCTCACTCGGTTACTCACTGCATTACCCACAGAGTACCCTTACGCCAAGGTGTTCAGCCTGCAACTCAACTGGAACACCGTCAATCGGCCCGGAAACCCCTGCTGCGACAGCCTGAAGGTTTATTGCGATTGACGGTGTGTTACCTCATGGCAGTCTCGCTTAAGCTATAGCCGATAAAATGGCATAAAGTTACCACCGCTGGTTTTAATGAGAAAAGTATGAACAATTCGGCATTTAACTGGCCTTATTCAAATTTCAGCAACCCCCGCTGGCAGTACTGGACACTACAATTCTGTGGCTGGGGCGGTTACGCGTTACTGACATTCATCAGCAGTTCTGTCTGGGTGCAGGATCATTGGTTGTACTTGCAATATATTGTTGTGACCACAGTCTCCGGATTGGTATTGTCGGAACTGATGCACAAATGCTTCAAAAAACTTTGGAAACCATCTCCTAGCAAGCGTCTGTTCGCTTCATTGGCAATTGTCTTAATCGCCGCCATACTCTGGGCGGCCATTAAATATGCAACTACACAATGGCTCTATGAGGATCGGGAAAACCAACCCAAGCTTCTACTGTTTTGGTTTTCCTATTCGCTGTTGTTATTGGTCACCTGGACTGCACTCTACTACGGCATCAAATTCTATAAGCATGCACTTTTCCAACAAGAAAAGACGCTTTTGGCCGAATCCATGGCCCACCAGGCGCAACTGAAGATGTTGCGCTACCAGCTCAACCCACATTTCCTATTCAATACCCTCAACGCAATTTCCACCCTAATTCTCGAGCAAGATAACCATACCGCCAACCACATGGTGACACGCCTGTCGCAGTTCTTACGCCACTCTCTGGACAATGACCCAATGCAAAAAGTCACCCTGGCCAAGGAAATTGAAGCACTGAGGCTTTATCTTGATATTGAAAAGGTACGTTTCACCGATCGCCTCAATCTGGTGATTAAACTCACTAAGGAAGCTGAGCAGGCCTTGGTGCCCAGTTTGCTGCTGCAACCCTTGGTGGAGAATGCGGTTAAATACGCCATTTCTACCCGTGAGCAGGGTGGGATCATTCGCATCAAGGCACGAGTGTTTGTTAACGAGCTGTTGTTGGAAGTGAGCGACAATGGCCCAGGGGTCCCCGCCGCTGAACTGAAGCAATTTGGTAGTGGCAGCGGTGTGGGTATTCGCAATACTTGTGAACGCTTGCAGGCACTGTATGGTTCGGAACAAAGAATACAATTTTGCCATCAACCCGGTGGCGGCCTGGCTGTACGTATGCGCATTCCATTTACCAGCAAGTGAACTCGCCTGCCCTATGTAGCAGGCTTGCAAAAGCAACTAGCGAGATAGCTCATGAACGACAACAATAAACTACTCACTGCTCTCCTTGTGGATGATGAACCCTTGGCCCGCCGTGGGCTGCGCCTGCGGTTAAAGGCTATTGGTGGCGTGGAGATTATCGGTGAGAGCAGTAATGGCCGCGAGGCACACGAACAAATATTGGCACTGCAACCCGATGTGGTACTGCTGGATATCCAGATGCCTACGGTCAACGGTTTGCAACTAGTACAACTACTGCCGCCAGAGACTATGCCACAGATTGTTTTTATTACTGCTTACAATCAATATGCTGTGGAGGCCTTTGAAGTCAATGCCATAGATTATGTGTTAAAGCCCATTGAGGAACACCGACTCAGACTCGCGCTTGAGCGGGTAAGAGAAAAGCTCTGCAGTACCAATCTTATTGCCCAGCGCGAACAACTGCTAGAAGCAGTCTCCAACCTCACCCAAGAGTCTACACAATCGCTACAGCAAAAACTGGCGGAAGGTGAACTGGTATCTCCTCAATTTCCAGAGAAAATCGCAATTAAAGATGCGGGAAAAACCACCCTGGTACCAACCTGCACAATTGATTGGATCGATGCCGCAGGGGATTACATGTGCGTCCATGCCGATGGCAAAACCCATGTGATGCGCATTACGATGAAAGCGTTGGAACAGCAATTAAACCCCAAAATTTTCCAGCGTATCCACCGCTCCACCATTGTTAATTTAAAACGCGTAGGTGCAATTGATACCCATACGAATGGTGAATACTACCTTCAGCTTAACAATGGTGAGCGCTTGAAAATGAGCCGCAGCTATAAAACTAAGGTTCAATGCTTTCTCTAAACATAGAGCCTCAGCTATTTAAGGGAAAACGAATCAGCTCACTTTCACGCCCACGCAAGAACACTTTGAGCTCACCATCACTCGGCATGTCCTTAATGGCCAACTCAGTGCCGGGGTAAAGGCGACCTGCTACATCCAGTTTTCGACACTCCCCGTCATTGGTACAGTGAGTCACTTTGGCCACCTCAATATTAATATTACCACTATTGCTAAATCGGTAATTGCCATCTTTTTCAATGAGATTGACCTTGTAGTGTCCGTCCGTGGGCTGAACAAATACCAAAGCTTGATATCCTATAAGAATTTTTAATCCCAGCTTCTCAGTTTTAACGTCGCCGACTACCGGCTTAAAAGTAACCCGATAAACCTGTTCTTTCTTCAAATCATGCTCAAGGTTCACTAAGCGAATACGCTTTCTCTCCCCAGAAGCCAACACGGCCTTCGAGGGGCTAACCAAGAGCTTATAATCGTCCAGGCTTTCCATTTTTACGCGCTGCTCATTTTCAAGACCGGGGTTGTCTACACGAAAGACCTCAGTAGCCAAGTATAGATTTTCCTCATCTGGGTTTGTAACAACAATATCGTTCCGCGCACTAGGAACAGCGTCTAAGTAAACGAGAATCTTATCAAGGGACATGGAGGCCAATACTGGCTGAGTAAATAGAACTAAACAGATAACTAGTAATGATTTCATAGAGGTTGAATACTCCTAAAAGGTTTCAGCATAAAAGACTAAGCTATTTAGAGCCTTATTTATTGGCTACTTATGGTAACTGTTAATATATCGGTGTAATAGTTTTCACTAATATCGCGCCATGCAGCAGGAGCTACTGTGACATAAATCCTGGCATTTTCAGCTATACAAGACGCATCAGAGTTGCGAATGAAGGAACCGGGGATCTCACCTGAATTGTTTGGGGAAAAGCTTCTATTACCAAGTAAATCGTCTGAAAAAGCAACCGAATAGGGAATTTTTTCACTAATACCTTTAAGCGCATAAATACCACTCTCCATAGTTTTACCATTTTGGCTAGAGAGTTTAACGGTATAATTTTCAAAACCAATACCACCAATGCAGAAATCCTCCTTCCCTTCAATTGCCTGACCATAAGCTAACTCAGAATCACCAAGGTTGATATCACCCAGCTTGCGAATAACAACGTTGGGCTTAATATGCAGCTCTATGTCGAAATCTATCGTTTCTACATTCTGGGGCGTCAAAGAATTTTGAGTGAGCGTCATGCGAAAACTTGCATAGTAATGCCTAGACGAAGGAACTTGTGAGCTATCCACTTCAATGGTAAGAAAATCCTGACTGCTAGATCCACTAAAGGCACCAGCACGCATTCCCGGCCTCAGCTCCCGAGCTGTTTCACCATTGTGACTAAATGCCATGGAGATAGCTAATGCTTCACCGTTTTCAGAGAATAAAGAAAAATCTCCTCCACGAAGCGGCGACAGCTCCACAAAAAAAGGTAGTTCACGGCCATTCTGTCGACTGTTGATGGAAAATGGAATCTCCTTTGATTTCGTCTCATAATTCAATTTATACAGCCGTTTGAGATTGCAAATACCTAGCCCTTCCTCACTGAAACACCTCGCCTGAGAGTATCCCGAAAAAATACAGATCGTAGCAAGTAGAAACAGCCACATAAATTTCTGGATAATGGTTTTGTTAGAATGCATTTACACCTTCTCTGTATCTTCTGTTTGGCAAAGTGCCTTAGATTGCTCAATTTCTCCTAGGTTCAACCAACTCTCTGCTGATCCATTGGCCTTAATAACAGGGCTTCGGCAATTTCCCCAAGTTATATACTCGGAAAGCGATTTATTTTTTTCTGGGTAAAAAAGCAGCTGAAAAATACCACTCTGATCAGTAAGTGTATTGTATTTGCCAATAGAAACTTTGATACCTGCTAAAGCTTTCCCATCTTTTTTCAACTGCCCAAAAGCCAGAGTCTGCGATAATATTTGGTATTTTTCCAAGCTGACATTACCAGGATACAAAGTTAAGAGTTTTCTGCGCTCCCGATAATTAAAAAAACCGTCATCAAGTGGCCGTATAGATAGATCATAGCTCTTAAAAGCTGGCAAACTGATAACAGACTGTGCCCCACCCTTGGCATAGCCACGTCGATTTCCATCAACTAAAATCTCGAAATCCTTTTTCTCACTGCCCTCAATATCAATAATCACTGCGCTATTTAAAGACTTCTCGCCCCCCCAGGCCAGGGCATCATTTACCCCAACAAGGTTAGTACTAAATCCACCTAGGTAGTTGATGGAATTACCTGCTTGATGACGCTTAAACCCTACGGTGGCATTTAGGTAACCTCGGTTACCAGCAATCTGAGTTTGGCTTTCCAGAAAATTCCCTCCAGTTTCTTTTTTTACAAGAAAATGTTGCTCAACTTCTGCGGCCCAAAGATCTTGATCATACCAATCGACTCTAGCATCTAATTGCTCTGCTCTACCACCTTGATTGTTGCTTTCACTGCGCAGCGCAACACTGTGTTGCCAATGGTCGGTTCGACGGCGGAACTGGATGCCCACAGAGGTGTATCGCTCATCATCTGCCTCACTGTGGGAAATAGTGAACTCTCCGAACCAGTTTAAACTCTGGAAAATAGTGCGACCAAACTCTAGGGTTGTCAGTTTTTCTGCAGCTCCGAAAGTAAACTCCTCTGATGGCAAGCGTTGCGGTTGGTTCCGCTCACTGTAACGCAAAGATAACCAGCCACCGAAAATATTACTTTGCCATTGCAGGTTGCGTTGGGAGTATCCGTTTGACAAAAAATGATAATTTTCATTTTGTATTGCGGTTGAAGCCGTTTCGAATTTGGTTTCCATGGCGCTTAGCGTACCGAACCGTGTCTTCATTCGTGCTTGCAATCCATAACCAATACGACCTTGATTGGTGACCATCAGGCTCGGAGACAACTCCATATAACGCCCAATCCAACGGGCATCTAATTTAAAAAGCTGCTCCTTTTCTGTAGCTGCGACCGAGGAAAAAAGACCAAGATTATCGGTGAGGCGGCGGGCAACAGACCCTTGTACTAGGCCACTATTGTAGTGCTCTGGCAGTATCCCGGCACTATTGTCGTGCTCTGGTAGTGTGCCGGTACTGTAGTTCCGTGTGGGCAGCCCGGCCTGAAAACTCCAACGCCACTCACCTGGGGGGGGTAACTGTGAATCCTTGGAAAAAAATTCAATGTATTGGCTGAGTGCTCGCCCCGTCTCATCAAAAGTACGAATTTCTACTTCGTAGGAACCGGAATGCATTGTGGAAGTATTCAGTAAGTGGTTACCCGCTTCCATCATTTCAGTATGAATCAGTCGCTTATTTCGATAAACTTCTACCCGCCCACGTACTGGCATATTTACCTCTATCGGGGCTCCCTGCAAATAATTAATATCTGTACGGCTTCGCAAAGAGCTGCGCAGCTCAACTCCATACAAGGCCTCCTGTGTCAATAAGGAGCCACCCTGGGGCTGCAACAATCCCACCGAATATGCTTTGCCACGATAGTCTCTTGTCCAGTGCAAAGTATTTAGCTGGTAACCCTCCTCACTAGCTACAGACCAGTTGGCGTGTAGAGCACTCTCCTCAAAACCAATAATGGTGTTGCCATTCAAGGTAGCACTGTAACTGCCCGACCCCCAATCATTTTCCACTCCGCTCCAGGTTCCTCTGAGATTTTGCACTATAGAGAACTCATTCTCGCTGCTGGAATCGGGCAAGTAGGGGTTATCGATCGCTGGCTGCTGTGGTAAAAGTTCGGGGGCAATAAATATATCAAGTCGATAACGCTCTTCATCGTAGATTACGCCGAACTTATCTGGTGTTAGGTGGCCACAATTTACCTGGCCAGCGGAACGGCAAACGTATTGTGTATTTTTTGGCTGAGGTGTTTTCAATGAAAACATTAAGGCGCTCTCATCTAGCGTCTCCGGCAGTAAGGAGAGCACAGACATAGGAGAGGTAAAACGAATATATTGTGGGTCTACAGTGATGTGCGCAGCACCGATTGCTCGGCTACCGTAATAAAGATCCGCCACCAACTCTTGGGGGGCTGTAAGAGCCTCAAACCCCTTCGGTGCAGATGTCTCCAAAACAAAAGGCTTTTTTTTTGCTGCAAATGCACTGGAAGGAAAGGCTTGCGTCAGACAAAAAGCCAACACAAACCAATTTAGATAAAACTTGAACATATAACACTATTAAGGCAGTCAGGACTACAGAAAAATAGCAAGTCACTGCTACCAGCACTATCCCCGCGAAGCCGCGGATTCCCTGCCTGAGCGAATTACTCTCTTGGCAAGAAGGATGTTT
>JAHZJJ010000079.1 GCA_022600975.1 Gammaproteobacteria bacterium | reverse complement strand
GGATAAAACCCCGGGTGATTCAAGGGTTACTGAACCGCGATTTAATCACGGCAGGGGCAGAGCCAGAGGTTTATCACATTAACGCAAAAGGGTTTATGGCGATTGGTGCATCCCTTCCCACACCCGAAGCCGAGCCCGTAGCCGAGCCTATAGTTCAGTGCAACAACCAGCCTACAGCCCCGCGTAAAAATACCAAACAAGCGCAGATGATTGCCTTAATGCAACGGCCCGAAGGCGCCAGTATTCGGGAGCTTTGTACGGTGACGGGTTGGCAAAAGCATACGGTTAGAGGCACCTTTTCAAACACCCTCAAAAAGCGTTTGGGATTAATGGTGACCTCCTGTAAGGCTGAAGGGCAATCACGCCGCTATCGCATCAATGAAGGAGATATGCTGACCAGTCAATAGCCACCTTGGCGAAAGTTGACTTATTGTCAACCTGAGGTTAAAGTTGTCAATAAGTCAACAGGAGCCTGCATGCACGTTATCTCAAAGCGCCCATTTATGAAGGCGGCGAAGGGACACCCCAATCAAAAACAGGCGCTTGATGAACTGTATCGGGTACTCAGCCGAGGAAAGTTTTCTTTTCCAGAGGCCATGAAGCAGCTTTTTCCTACATTGGACAACTTCAACTACAAGGACAAGTGGTGGGTCATTGATGTGGGCGGAAACAATCTCCGGCTCATTGCCTTCATCCAGTTTGTCCAAAACCGTGTGTATGTGAAGCACATTCTGACACACGCCGAGTACGACAAAATTTGCCAACGCTACGCCAGAGGAGTACTGAAATGACTGCACTTGCCTTTAAAGAGGCCTGCCATAATTTTACACAAGCTGCGGCGCCTTATTTACATATCTGTGATGAACAACATTACACAGAGGCCTTAGAGGTGATCGAGAGCTTTCTCGAAGAAGCCGAGGACACGGTAGACGATCCACTGAATGGTGTTATCGAGTTGCTCAGTCGCGCCATCGAAACTTACGAAAACAAGGATACGGAGTTGGTTCGTTTTAAACAACGCGCGATGAATCAACCTGCGGATCTCAGCACCTTGCGACTATTGATGGATCAACACCACCTCGGCACTGCCGACCTCCCAGAGATTGGTTCCAAGTCTATGGTGTCACGGGTGTTATCCGGGGAGCGCAATCTCAACAAAAATCACATCAAGGCATTGTCAGAGCGCTTTAATATTAGTCCCAGTTTGTTTTTTTAAGCCATTAAACTGCCGCTGCTTTTGCTTGCACGACGGTGGCCAATTCATCAAACACCGCGCCATCGGCTTCACGCACAGCTTGGTTGCCGGTGTACTCCTGCCAGCGGCGAACAATGACATCGACATACTTAGGGTCTAACTCAATCATTCGTGCGCGTCTCCCCGTTTTTTCACAAGCGATTAAAGTCGTACCGGACCCACCAAATGAATCCAAAATAATAGTTTTGTTTTTACTGGAGTTACGTATTGCTTTTTCTACTAATGCCACAGGTTTCATGTTCGGATGCAAATCGTTTTTGACAGGCTTATCAATAAACCAAACATCACCCTGATCCCTGACGCCACACCAAAAGTGGTCACTGCCTTGTGTCCAGTGGATGGGGTCCACCTCAAATGACTCAAAATCTTGGGATGTATCAGCAATAATCTGTTCACACTGGCGCTTGCCTACTTGGCTGCCAGTGTACGCAGCGATGCTCTGGACGCATTCGTCAAATGAAATTTTCGATACTTCAACACAAACGCGCTAGTTTAAACGTTCCATGTATTTTCTTGTCCCGAGATTTAGTACACCATCCTTCGGGCAAAACCCTTCGGCCCCGGGGGTGCTATAGCTCATACGATGATATGTGATTTCCCCAAAGACAGACGACAGTTCGCTTTTAACTTGTTTACGCCGATGTGTACGAGTTTGCCCATCACCGCCTTCAATATATGCTTGGGGCAACTCTTGATCGCTGCGCCAGTCGAAGTGAACTTGAAGCGGGCGCCGAAGAAGCTCAGTGCCTTCTAGTGATAGTGATAGTGACTGTTCGGTATCACCATGGGATTTCTTCAGACTAGTTTCGGCAATCAGATTTTTAACAATGTCGTTAAATTGATTAAATGCGGCTTCAAAATAACAGCTTTTATCATTAGGTAAATCGGTGTAAGCTTGCATCGATAGGATCCTTAGTGATTTAGCTAGTTTTGTTTGTCGTTAGAAAAGAGCCGTACCCGTTGTCAATAGTTACCTTATAAAGCTGTCAGCTCAAAGCTTGTTGGACTAAAAGTGCCTGAAGGGTTGTATGTTAGTAAATTTGCAATATATCAGTATCAGAAATTAAATCATGATTAATCAAAATGAAATACTTGACGGATATCAAAAAATACGAAGAATCGGAACTGACCTCAATAGTAAATACTTAAAGTTTTTTAATGCGCAAGATATGAGAATTGCCGGAAGGGCTTTAGGTATTTTAAAAGGTAAAAAAATGATATTTTCCTCAGAAGAGGATATGATCAGATATTATGACTTTCTAATTAATGATTATAAAGATATTAATGGGAAAAATATCATCCAGACGTATAAAGATAAAGCCAAAGATATTTCAAAAGAAGAGATATCCATAATGGATGCGTCAATTAACTCAAGCGCATCTTTATATGAAATAGTTGGTTCAGACTCTCAACGCAAGGAAATAAAATTAAAGAACTTATTAAACGATAAAGCTAAAAATATTAATCTGTTGGATATTAAGCTTAGCTCAAATTCATTGATCGAAGAGCTTATTGTATATACTAGAGTCATTACTTTCCCTGAATTTAACATTACGTCAGGGGCAGCATTATTATTCGACAACAGCCATAGAGATAAAATACTTAATAAGTATACACAGAAAATGGAAAAAATAATTATTGGAGATAAGCGAACTCAACAAGCAGCAGCTTTTTTTCAGCTGTATCAAAAATATGGTTGCCAAAATATAGCTTATCAATGAAATCTAGAAACGATTAGCCAGTGGTATTTATCTTTCAGATCTACACCACCCTACATGAACTTGTAAGCTTGTTAAATTCAGATATAATTTTTTCACAAACAGTCATGATCAAAAAAAATGAGTAAAGGTACAGTTAAGTGGTTCAATGCTGATAAAGGTTTTGGCTTCATCAGCCCAGAGAATGGCAGCAAGGATCTGTTTGTTCACCATTCAGAAATCCAAGCAGGTAGTGGATACGCAACTCTGGTAGAAGGCCAAGCTGTTGAGTTCGAAGTTGGGAAAAGTCAAAAAGGTCCTTGTGCTAATAAGGTTGTTCCGTTGTAATAGGTGTATTAAATAAATTATTGAAGAGTATTAAGCGCGCATGGGCTAGTTTTATTTAATTAGTATATGCTTGTTGGACGCATACAAAAATATAGCTAGCCCTGACGCTATTTCGCCTCCGAAGGCTAGTGTGGCGTTAACACAACAAGGAGATTCATGATGAAGTGGGCGTTTATCGATTATGAGAATGTCGGTGGTTTGGGGAAAATTGATCTTTCTCGATATGAGCAGATCGTCGTTTTTCTTGGGGCAAAACAATCTAGGTTGGATTTTGGTATAGAAAAATACAACTCTCCAATTAATTTAATTACTGTTCAAATAAAATCCATTCAATCAAATAATCTTGACTTTCATCTTTCTTACTATCTTGGAAAATATGACCAGAAAGCTGATAAAGATATAATATTTGAAGTGATTACAAATGATAACGGATTCTCTCCTTTAATTTCTCACTTAAATTTAAATGGTAGATGCTGCAAGCAAATAAAACATATGACTGCAGCTGCATCCACTCAAAAATTGCTTGTTGCGCTAACAAAATCTTCTGATGAGCAAAGGCCAAAAACAGTTTCATCATTAAAAAATCACATTGCTTCTCAATTGAAACTTCAAGGAAATGAAGTGGCAATTCAAGGTCAATTAAATAAACTGTTGCAAGAAAAGAAGATAATTCTCAACGGAGAGCTTGTAGAGTATCAATGTTAGCTGGATAGCCAAAGCCCATAACCTACAACCACACAATTCTACGAAGAGCACAGTAAAAAGACACCCTGTTGCTCTAAATTTAACTTTGAGGCCTTGAGGTTTAATCAGTTTTAAAGGTACCCATTATCCCAAAGATGTGATCCTGTACGCGGCCTTCTTTTACCTGCGCTAATCTGTTTCTTTCCGTGATTTAGTGAGCTCCCCAGTTTATCCTCGGTTCATGGCGCTCGCAGGCTGAATCCGCTTGAAAACAGGATGAGTTCGTTCTAGTGAAATTTTTGCGACAGAGCAGTTTACGATCATTGGACTCTCCCGTTTTCGGCGAGAAAGTCAAGTAGTGCTCTTACTCGACACGGAAGCGGACCGCCTTGACCAACGTACACAGCATGGAAGTCTTCCTGCTCGTCTGTGCTAAAGGGCTCAAGCAAGGAAACGAGCCGTCCAGCTTCGATATCTTTTCGCACTGTAAAGGCAGCGAGACGAGCAATTCCGACACCGGATAGTGCAAGATGCCTTAGTGCTTCACCATCACTCGTTTGGACACTTCCGCTCACCGGAACGACGATTCTTCTCTTATTCAACGAACCACAAGCCCAGAAGAGGTCGCCAATATGATTTCCTATATTTGTTCGCCATTGTCATCGGGTACAACCGGTTCTGCAATACGTGTCGATGGAGGACTCATCGATAATATTTATTAAAGAAGAAAATAACAATTTTTTTGAGAACGTTGAAATATGAATGTATTGGTTCTGACGCAAAAATTTTTCTCAAGCAAACCCCACCTGTATTTAGACAGATTTAACCTGCGAACGCCATGCACTGGCGGTAAGCTGGGACGCCCTCTTGGTTCAATTGCCCTTATTACGGATATACTTCATCGGTGAACAACCCAGTGTATTTTTAAAATAGGTGATAAAAGCACTCACTGATTCATACCCTAGCGCTTCTGATATCGTCTGCACTGACTCACCACCTGATAACCGCTGCACTGCCAGCAACACCCTCAACTGCCCTCGCCAGCGGCCAAAGCTCATATGTAATTCCTGTTTCACCAAACGTGAAAAGGTTCTTTCACTCATGGCAAATTCCAATGCCCATTCTTTTATTGTTCGCCGGTCAGCAGGTGTTTCTAACAGTTGAAAGGCGATTTGATGTAAATGTGGCTCTTTAGGCAACGGAAAGTCCAATTGCTCTTTTGGCATGTTAGTTAGCTCATCCACGATTACACTCACCACCCTGGCTGTGGCACTCGTTGATGCATAATCTTGCTGCTGGGCACAAAAGTGCAGAATTAACTCTCGAAGCAAAGGTGTGATGGCTAGCGTACAACTCTCGGTGGGCAATCCTGCAACATCCGGCTCAACAAACAACATACAGACACTGGCATCTGGCGATATCACATTATTATGCGGCACCTGACTGGGAATCCACACAGCACAACCATTGGGCACCATCCATAGCGTATTGCCAATACGACTTTGAATATAGCCGGTAACAGGCATTACCAACTGGCACTTGCGGTGTTGATGAAAAGGGGTCTCAGCCCGACAGTCCGGCTCGCCTACGTGTAAAGCAACCACCTGCTGCGTGTAGCTGTCTGAGTCAAAATCAAAAAAAAATGTCGACACCTTACTGACCTTTTTTAGCAATACAAAGTCATTCTAGCTAAATTCAGAAAAGTTTAACAGGCGTAGGATACCCCGGACACTACATCGAAGGCTCCCTATTCTATGCCAAAGCAGAGACTCTATTCATCGTCACTACTATTGATTGTCGGTATTCTTCTTATCGCCATCAACCTGCGCGGCCCCTTAACGGGTATAGGGCCTGTTCTGATTTTTATCCGTCAGGATTTACAATTATCCCCCACGCAGGCAGGAATGATCACAACACTGCCATTATTAGTGTTTGCTTTTTTTTCTCCCATCATCTCTACGGTCACAAAAAGAATGGGGCTGGAAGCCCTGCTTATGCTTGCCCTGGTATTGCTAGCTGTTGGCATCAGTATCCGTTCTTTTGGTTCAACCGCAGCGTTATTTGCAGGCACGTTATTGATTGGTGTTGCCATTGCCACAGGCAATGTATTACTACCAGCATTGCTAAAACGTGACTTGCCGCAACACATTGCCACGATGACAGCCATGTACGTGCTTGCCATGGGCGTAGGCTCAACTCTCAGCGCCTCACTTGCGGTGCCAATCAACGAATGGAGCCACACGCTCCAACTGACAGCATTGCCCGGCTGGGCTTTTGCTTTACTCAGCAACCTGTTCTTATGCGTATTGGCCATCCTGTTATGGCTCCCTCAGTTAAAAAAACGACGGGCAGCGCCGACTCAAATGGGTGAAGCAGAAACAGCTAGTCACCGCTACCTTTGGCGCACCCCCGCAGCTTGGTATATGACACTCTATTTAGGACTGAACTCATTTATCATGTATGTCATGGTCAGCTGGCTGCCCGCCATTGTCATGGACAAGGGCTTCAACCAACACGATGCTGGTCTTATACAAGGTCTGAGCCAATTAGGTACCGCGCTCCCTGCACTGATATTGATACCCGCAATGGCAAGAATAAACGACAAACGCCTACTGGCAACCAGCCTGCCAGCACTGGCCACCTTCAGTATTATTGGATTATTCTTCGCCCCTCAATATGCCAAGGTATGGGCGCTCCTCTTTGGCTTTGGCGCTGCTGGCGGGTTTATTATTGCATTATCGTTAATTGGTCTGCGAACCCATAACGTGCATCAGGCGGCAGCACTATCAGGTATCTGCCAGTGCATTGGCTACCTGTTTGCGGCTTCTGGCCCTACTGTGATCGGACTGATCCATCAAGTCACATCAGCCTGGACCATACCCCTGATTGTGTGTATTGTTTTCTGCGCCGTATTGACAGCAGTTGCGCCTTTTGCCGCCAACAAGGAAAAGATTATGCTTTCGCCAAAAGCGCTTCTTCCAGCGCGTTGCTAAGGATAATTCTGTCGCAAAAAAATTTCTCGGAAAAACCTCACCTGTATTCAGGCAGATTTAGCCTGCGAGTGCCATGTTTATCAATGGCTCTATACCAATAAACCCACTTACCTTTGACCTTGATGCAAGTTTCATCCATACGCCATGAAGTGGCTACTTTACGCTTTTGTTTTGTCGCCTGTACTACGATCAGCGGGAAAGTAGCGGACAACCTAGCAATTGAATTTGGCGTGATCAACCGTGACACCAAGCTTTTTCATGATCTCTTCAAAATCACGGAAAGAAACAGGATAGCGCAGGTGAAAAAAGACCGCATACAGGGTCACATCTTTGGGGTAATGGGTACCTTTAAAATTGATCAAAGTTCAAGGCACCAAAGCTAAATTTAGCGTGGAAAGGGGTCTTTTTTTCGAAGATCGAGAATAGTGCAAGCTTTGCAACAGAGCTCAGTTTTACAGTGTCGGTGACACTATGGCTTCCTTCAGTCCTAGGCTGTCGGAAACCGTCCAAAAGGATCTATTTTCCTTTTCCAAATTTTCAGATTGTATTATTCACAGGAGAATAACTATGCGCATCCATGTCTCATGAAAAAGACTACCTAAAATGCAATTAACTCGTGAGAATTGACGGCGAAAGCAGAAAAGTTACCTGAGCATACCAAAAGCTCCTGAATACCACCTGTTATTGCTGAAGAAAGCACATTTCAATTTGTTACCCCGCTGTTAATTTACTGTCATAAAGCTCTGGTACATTGCCCGCATTTTGTTGAGGCCGTTCTTCAACACAAGTGATCTAAGGCACCTATCTAATGAAGTACACGATTAACAGCTTGGCGATCATTTCTGGTTTGTCCGTATCTGTAACGCCCCTTTATGCCGCTGAAGCGGATCTGACTGTTTCTGATATTGAAGAAGTGACGGTGATGGGGCGGGGGTCTATACGTTCGACCCAAGCATTACCTATAGATGTGATAGAAGCCTTTTCACCGGCTACCGTTGCGTTATCGATGATTGACCGGCTGCCGGGTGTCAGTGTTGCCAATGCCGATGCCTATGGCGGAGACGATGATAATAGTAGCTTGACCATCCGCGGTTTTGATCGTGACCAAATCGGCTTTACCGTCAATGGTATCCCACTGGGTTCTTCGTCTTATGCTGGTGGCACGAAACCCAATCGGTTTCTGGATACAGAAAACATTCAGTCTATCAAGGTTAACCAAGGTGCCTCCAGTGCTGGCAGCCCATCCACGCAGGCATTGGCTGGCTCGGTCAGTTATACTAGCCGTGGCCCCGAGGAGGAAAGTGGTACTGAGCTCTCCATGACCGGTGGTAGCGATCATTTAAAACGGTTGTTTATGCGCGGGGATACCGGCGCCATCCTCGGTGGTAATACCTATGCTTACGCCAGCTACTCCAATACCACGTATGACCACTGGATGAATAAAGGTGCCGATGCGGGGTTTGCGCGCCAACATTGGGAGCTGGCTTTAGAGCAGGTGTTTGGCGACGGCAATGCACTGTCTCTGCTCTATACCCATAACGATCGCGACGCAAACAATAATAAAAGCGTGTCTGTGGAAACTTGGGAGGAGCTGGGAAAAAAAGATGACGGTATTCACGGGCCTTGGACGAATAATACCGACAGTAACCTGGGCGGCATCATTGGCAATAATGCTGAAGGTTGGGGGGACCCAAGAGAAGATGATATGTTCAGTATGTCCGCCGATCTCAACCTCAGCGATAGCACCACCGTGCAACTGACATCCTATAACCACACCCAACAAGGTATGGGCTATTGGCCCTGGGCGGGCTCCTACGATACAAAAAACCCTTATGCTCCGACTGTCGGCAAAGAAACTATCAGTATCAACCCCGACAGCACCACCAACCTAGCAACGATGTTTATTTCCAATTACGACAATGATCGTTTGGGCTTGACCATGCATTTTCTCACTGACTTAGGTGGACATGAGTTGAGCTATGGTGGCTGGTATGAAAATCAGGATCGCCGTTATTTTCGTACGTATCACACTGTTATTGATCCGGCGGCCGGACCGGATTGGAGCTCCACTGTGCTGTGGTATGAAAGCGATGACCGCTATAGCACCAAAACACAAATGGCCTACATTAAAGATAAATTTGGTGTAATAGAGGATCAATTGGAGCTCAGCTTAGCCCTGACGGTGCAAAAGGCCGATATCGATTACCGCAATGCACGTTTTGGCGGCAGCAATAATTACAACGGGGATTATACGTTTGCGCCGGCAGTGGGCGCGCTGTATAACTTTAGTGACAGTACTGAATTTTTTGCCAGTGTAACCCGCAATTTTAAAAACGTGGTGGATGAGCAGGTTAAAAATACGGTGGAAGGCGTGGACACAGAAGTGGCCGACTCGCTAGATTTTGGTATGCGTTACCAAAATGACAGTGTGAATCTCTCTGCGACGGTATACAACATTGTTTTTGACAATAAAATTACGCAAGTTAGTTATTCTGTTCCTCCCGAAGATTCCGGCAACCGAGCTTATGATCAAGACAGTTTCTTTGTAAATTCTGGTGAGCAGAAATCCCAGGGCCTGGAGGTAGCTGCAGATTTTATACTCACCGAGTCTTTCGATTTGTATCTGTCGGCATCCTATAGTGCCGGATCGATGGTTGTTGTCGACAATGCAACCACCAATAACCGTGGGCAGATAGAGTCAATAGGCTATCGCACCATCGATAACGACCAGGTCAGCGCCTTTGCTGAACTGAGCTTTCACAGCGGACCTTTCGATGCCGCAATTAATGTGAGCCGTGAAGATGAGCGCCCCGGTTTTGCCGACGGTGACACGCCGGCACCAGCCTATATGCTGGTTGGTGTTAATGCAGCCTATGAGCTGGAGAACCCAGGTAATTTTTTTAAACAGGTACGTTTCAGTCTCAACATACATAATGCGCTGGATCGTCGTTACCTCTCTGGCGTTGCCAATCAGAGTGGTTTTTATGTTGGCGCGGAGCGCAGTGCCAGCCTCAATGCTAATTTCAAATTTTAATAGCGTGTAGTATTCACTTGTGGTGCTCTGCAATTGAGCACTTCATTTTGTTAACTGTTTGCCGAGCAATGTAATCATGTCCAAATCCACACCAAAGCTGAATCGACGCACAGTTATTAAAGGGTTGGCGGCCGCTACGGTGCTGCCGGCCTTGCCGGGTTTTGCCAATGCTGGTCAAGCAAACGCTAAAACGGGTGCAGCAAGTCTGCAAACCATCTGCTTCGGTTCTTGCTGTCATCAGGATCAGGCGCAACCGATTTGGTCTTCTATATTGGCGCAGCGGCCGGATTTATTTATCTTCTTGGGTGATAACATTTATGGCGACACTCTCGATATGAACCTGATGCGGCAAAAATACCACCAGCAGGCGGCTAATTTTCAGCCTATTCGCCAGGCCTGTGACGTAGTGGCGATCTGGGATGATCACGATTACGGTGCCGATGACGTCGGGGCGAATTACGCCGCTAAGGAACAATCCCGTGATTTGTTTTTGGAGTTTTGGGAAGACTCTATCGAGCATAACCCCCGGCGCCGAGATGATGGTATATATCAGGCCTGGGCCTATGGGCCGGAAAGCCAACGTGTGCAGGTTATTTTGCCCGATCTGCGCTATCAACGGGACCCGGTGACAGAAGTTGGAGAAGCCGAACAAAAAGAGCGGGATCGCATCAATTTAGGCCCTTATCGACCGAATGACACTAGCAGCAGTATGTTATCGGAAGCTCAATGGCAGTGGCTCGAAGCACAGCTGTTGCAACCGGCCAAAGTGCGTATTATTGGCTCCAGTATCCAATATCTGGCTGATTACACTGGCTGGGAGGCCTGGGCGGTATTTCCAGGAGATCGCCAGCGCATGATGGACCTGATTAAAAAAACCAAAGCCAATGGCGTGGTTTTTTTGAGCGGCGATATCCACTGGGCAGAACTTTCCCGACAAACTGAAGGGGTGCCTTATCCGCTGTACGATCTTACTTCCAGTGGTTTGAACCAAACCTGGCCCAAGGTAAGCCCCAATCAATACCGTATGAATAATATCCATTATTCGGGGTCTAATTTCGGTACAGTAAAAATAAACTGGACGCTCAAGGACCCGCTGATTGAGCTGATGGCCTCTGATGTGGATGGCAAAGTGCGCATCCATCACCAAATACCCTTGAGTGCATTACAGGGGCAATGGAGCCTAACCCGCTAACCTTATCAAATGTGACGAAAGAAATTGCAAGTTGCAGCTGGCAAGCTTTTTAGAGATTGATAATTAATTGAGGGTAGAGGTCGGTTCTGTTGCAAAAATTTTTCTCAAGCAAACCTCACCTGTATTTAAACAGATTTAGCCTGCGAGCACCATGAACTGGCGGTAAGCTGGAACGCCCTTTTGGTTCAATTGCCCCTTGCGAATCTAATGGGCAGTCTCGATACCCGCAATTGTAGCCTGAGCTAAATGAAGCGCTTTGAAACCCATCATTGACACGGTCAGCCGTTTGATGAGGCGGTGGTCTTGCTCAATAATATTGTTCAGATATCTGACTTGCAGAATATCAATGAGCAACCACCAGCAGCCAGCGAGAAACAGGCGAATATTTGTGTTTATCAACCCCGCAAAGCTCGCTCCGCTTTTGTCCATAACAACCTTCTCAGGCAGACCATTGTTACCGATAGCACTATCGAAAAAAATTGTAGCAATCGTCTCATCTCGGGCTGCCGACAACATAAAGTCAATGGTATCGCCATGTTTATCAATGGCTCTATACACATAAACCCACTTACCTTTGGCCTTAATGTAAGTTTCGTCCATACGCCATGAAGTGGCTACTTTGTGCTTTTTTTTCGTCTGTACTGCAATCAGCGGGGAGTAGCGGACAACCCGGCGATTGAGTGTGGCATGATCAACCGTGACGCCACGCTCTTACATGATCTGTTCAAGATCACGGAAAGAAACAAAATAGCGCACGTAAAAAAAGACCACGTACAAGATCACATCTTTAGGATAGTGAGGCATCTTTTTACCCAAAGGTCGAGGGAAGTACAATTTTGCGACAGAACCACCACAATGCAAGCGAGGTTTTTTCTGGACTAAATGCCAAAAGCAGTTATAATAGCCCAGCAACTAAAAACAACGATGATTGCAGATTAATGGCAAAAAAAATTCAAACTGGTGAACCACAGTACAGCAGGTTATATTCCCTAACAATGCTTTAAACAGTCACCGTCAACACTCATGCCTGGGTTATGAAAGCCTCTCTTAATATAAAGCAGAGATGTCGGAACAGAGAAAAGCTTGGTCACGCCACAATCTGAGAATATAAAAATGTACCAAGAAGAGGGTTGAGAATATATAACCAAAGCGCTTGGTATTTAGCTTTCTGAAATGAGATAAAGTGAAAATCCTTGAAACTACTCATCAAGTAGACTTGCTAAAACCAAAATTTTAAACTCCATGGGCATAGATCTACAAGAGTATAAAATTTACAGCATCAAAGGCAAGTTTGAGTCATAACCCTGAATCTCACCTAAGGTGAAATACAGGATTATAATTAAAATAAGTTTAAAGCTACAAATAGAGGGGTTTATACATAAATATTAAGGTTTTTATGCAACGATAGGATAAAGTATCATACTATTTTTTAAATTTCTTTAAAAGTGGAGGGATGCAGTTGAATAGCCAATTTATTCCATTTTCTCGTCCTACAATTGAAGCAGAAGAAATAAATGAAGTGATTGATTCACTAACATCTGGCTGGATATCAACTGGGCCTAAAGTTTCTCGTTTAGAACAGTTATTTTTACAACGGCTTAATGTAAAAGACAGTCTAGCCGTTAGTTCAGGAACTGCAGCTTGGCATATATTGGCCCGATGTTTAGATATTTCTCCTGGTGATGAGGTTATCATTCCATCAATTACATGGCCTTCAATGGCCAATGTTGTAGAGCTCCTCGGCGCTACTCCAGTCTTTGCAGATGTTGATAAAAATACTGTATTAATGAAGCCGTCGGAAGTGGACCGTTTACTCAATCATAAAACAAAAGCCATTTTACCTGTCCATTTCGCTGGCGCTCCAGCTGATATTGATGCTTACAAAGCGATAATAGCTAACCGTAAGGTCGCTATTGTAGAGGATGCAGCCCATGCTATTGGAAGCCAATATAAAGGGGAAGAAATTGGTAGCAATTCCGATGCAGTTATTTTTAGCTTTCACCCAACAAAAAATATAACAACTGGTGAGGGTGGATTATTAATTTGTAAGGATAGCAATATTATGAACCGGGCGCGTAGCCTCAGTCTTAATGGCATCGGAAAATCTGCCTGGGAACGGCTCAACAAATCCAGTGCCAGTTATGAACTAAATGAGCCCGGTTATAAATATAATATGCTTGATATACAGGCTGCATTGGGAATTCACCAATTGCAAAAACTAGATAAATTTATTGAGGCAAGAACTCAGCTGGCAGAAAGATATCAAAGGTTATTGTCTGGAATAGCTGCAGTTAAACCGATAGGTTTGGTTGACTATTCTTTCAAGCATTCTTGGCACATTTTTGTCGTAAAATTAGATTTACATTTAATGGGTATGTCAAGAAATGAAATCATCGATAAGTTAAAGTCGCTACATATTGGAGTAGGAGTCCATTTTGAGGCGGTTCATATGTTAAGATATTATAGAGAAAAGTATAATTATAGCCCTCTGGACCTTCCCGTCTCCACTGAATTGGGTTCCAGTATAATATCATTGCCACTACATCCAGGATTAACATTTTCCGATCAAGATAGAGTTATCAATGCATTACAATCCGTTAGCCAATAATTATTGGTCAACAAATCAACAAAGCAACAAGATGAAAGCCCATAATACGAATGAAAATTTTAATTTTAGGTATAAATGGTTTTATAGGTAGCAATCTATCCAGGTCTATTCTAGAAAGTACGAACTGGAAAGTCAGCGGCTTAGATCTTCGTCAAAATAATATAAAAAAAATGCTAAGTAATAAAAACTTAACCTTTCATTTAGGTGACGTCAACCAAGAAAAAGAGTGGGTTATCCATGAGATATTAACCTCAGATGTGGTTATTCCTCTTACCGCCATAGCAACCCCTATGAGTTATATTAAAAACCCTCTATCTGTTTTTCAATCGGTATTTGAAACAAATATGTATATCATCAAGGAGTGTGTACGACAAAAACGTCGTATTATTTTTCCTTCAACTTCAGAAGTATATGGAATGTGTGATGATTTACCCTTCAATGAAAAAAATAGCCAGCTTGTTCTAGGGCCAATTCATAAAGAGCGTTGGATTTATTCCTGTTCGAAACAACTACTGGATAGGGTTATATGGGCCTACGGTAAGGAAGGTTTACCATTTACTCTGTTTCGTCCTTTTAACTGGATTGGTCATGGCCAAGATAGTATTTATAATCCTAAAAAGGGTGGGTCAAGGGTTATTCCCCAGTTTTTGGGCAATATCCTTCGCAAGGAACCATTGCAGCTTGTCGATGGAGGCGAACAAAAACGGTCCTTTACCGATATTAAGGATGGAGTCAATGCTTTAATTAAGATTATCCGAAATGACTCTGGAAAGGCAAATGGAAAAATATTCAATATTGGCAACCCAAAAAATAATGCTTCAATCAAGGAAGTCGCCAATATGTTAATTCACTCACTGCGTGCATACCCTGAATATAGAGATTTAGTCAGTAATGTTAAGATAGAAACCGTTCCTAAAGAAGATTTTTATGGTAGCGGTTATCAGGATGTGCAGCAACGTATTCCCGACATTTCGGATATTCAAGAAAGCTTGAATTGGTCGCCTTCTATACCCTTAAATAAATCAATAGAAAATATTACAAGTTACATGATCAAAAATATTGACCATAAAATATTTGAACTGCCAGTGACAGGATATTGAATAAAGAAGGTAGCTATATGTTTACTGTTATTGCATGGTGTACAAGAGAATATAAGCATCTTTCTGAAGGTTTAGCTAGTGATTGTCAATTATTTGGTTATGATTTTTACATGTACGAATTAGATAAGGAATTTCCTAATTTGACAGCTGCCTGGTGTAACCATCCAAGAATAATACGCCAAGGGGTAAAAGACTTCGATAATGTTTTATTTTTAGACATTGAATGTCGAATCATTAAACCTATTCCTAAGCATTGGCAAGCACCTCTTGTTTCAATCAGGGAGCCCGCTCAAAATTTCTGGATCACTTATAATACGGGAACCGTTATGGCAAATAGGACTTGCCTACCATGGTTAGATATATGGATTCGTCTTATTGATGCATGGAAAATGGATCATCTAAACAATGATGCCTATATTTACTGGCCTAATGATATAGGTGACGAATTACCTTTTAATGCCGCTGTAACCGCATTAAACATTCAATTAAATACAGTAAAGCTTTCTTATGTCGATAGAGAGAGCACGGCAGAAATTGCAAGAGGATTATGGAAGAACGAACATACTATCATTCAACACCCAACTATTCATCATTGGGCCAAAGAGCATGATTTAGTTGAATGCAAGAAGTTATTTGTACAAAATTTTCCAGGCGAACCTGATATCGCTAACAGTTTATTTTGTGCACCAGGAGGAATAGTTGAGAGTAATGGATGGATATTTGATACACAAAAGAAGCTCTACTCACCTAAAGAATTTTGGCCGAATAATAAGCGACAATGGATATTTACCCCCGTTACATTAACTTCCACTCAACGATGAATTATCTTGTATTTTTATATTAAAAGGTTATGGCGTGATTAAAGTTGCTATTGTAGGAACAGGTAATATGGCATCGATTAGAGCTCATGCATTACTGAGCACAAATAATGTAGAGCTCTGTGGGGTCGCTTCACGTCGTATAGAACGGGCAAAAAAATTTGCCAGTGAATTTAACATTTCTTATGCAAGCTCAAATTATAGAGATTTGATATTAAAAAAACCAGATGCCCTACTCGTCGAACTACCCCATAAAATTCAAGATGAAGTTGTTCTATGGGCAATGAAAGAAGGTATGCATGTCTTAATTGGTGGGTGCCTGTCAACGACCAGCACAATAGGTAAAGAAATCATATCTCTTTGCCAGGAGAAAAAAGTGCTTGTGGAATGTGGATATGAAGCTCGATATAAACCCTGTTGGATTTATGTTAAACAAAAACTAAAAGACAATCTGATAGGGACGCCTTGCGTAATAAATGCTATTGCCCTTTGGGATGCCCCTGCTCATAGTTGGTATTATAGTCAATCCGAAAGCGGTGGTATGCCTATAACACATATAACCTATGCATTTATAAATCCATTACGTTGGCTGTTTGGTGATCCCCTGCAATTATTTGCTATGTCTAATAGAATAAAAGAAGTAAGAAAAGACAGTGTTAACGAAGAAAGTTGTTTAGTGAACATTAAATTTGCTAACAATTTGTTGCTGTCTTTAACAACAGGGTATATTACTGCGCCCACTAAAACTAACTGGCAACTGGAAATTTTTGGTACAAAGGGCATGTTAGAAGTTCATCCAGGAGATCTTAATTCAGGATTGGTGCAGCATTATAGTAATGAGAAAGGTAGGGAAACCTTTGATTTTTATAATGCCGAAAATGCATTTAATCGACAAGCAAAAACATTCATAAATGCTATAAATAATATAGATAATGGTTTGCATAGCGGTACACTTATGAATCCGCCGGATGTTGCCATTAATGATATTAAAATTGCAGAAGCAATTGTTGATTCCTCAAAAAAGAATGAAGTAATATTTTTTTAGCGTAGCTTTAATTGTATGCTAACTAACCTGACCCAGCCCTTTCAAGGTGAAATATTATACAATCTAAGCCGTTTTGGTCGAAAATTCATCAAATAATTTTCAAAAGATAGTTTTTTCTCAACACGGCTTCAAAATACGCATTTGTTTTCAAGCAGAATCTCCGTTATGGCTTTCAGTGCAATTTTGAATCGTTTTATGGAACTCAGCCCCATCCCGGTCATGGCCAGAGCGTTGATTGAGCGGGTGCTAACGG
>JAHZJJ010000078.1 GCA_022600975.1 Gammaproteobacteria bacterium | reverse complement strand
CCCGTCATATTTTGAGCTGTTTTTTCACTCACACCGAGTTCCAGAGAAATTTGCCGGTTCGAGACATTTAGCCCCATCAGGTACAGGCAACACATCCAGTGCTTCAAGGATAAGTTACTGAATTGAAACAAAGTGTCAGTCAAGTCATTGAAGTGTCTGTTGCAATCAGTGCATCGATATTGACGCTTGATCTCCTCTTACACTATTGTATGAATCTGTCTAGCGAGCAGCTCGGGCACCGCACTTGTCCATCTGACCACCGCATTGCTCTGAGCTTGTTGTAGCATTCTTTTTCGCTCAATATTTCCGTTATCTTTAGCATAACTGGTGCTAGCCTACTGACTGAACGAAGTAAGACTGTATTCTACAGGATTAGTAAATTCTTCCTAAGAGCCAAAAATAATACTGAAGTTTAAGTGCTTTAATGCTGTGCAATGGGGTAGGTGCATTGTTGCTCAGCACTTAGTATTGCAGCTGGATACTTATCTCCCCAGTTTCCTTTAAGCCAAAGCTTTTAGGGGAAATAAGCCTTCTAAATACGCATTTCTATACCGGCGTTTTGCATAAACTGTTTGGCCGCACCCACCGTGTATTGCCCAAAATGGAAAATACTTGCCGCCAGTACCGCATCAGCCCCACCTTTTTGGATGCCGTCAGCCAAATGTTGTAGATTGCCAACCCCGCCAGAGGCAATGACCGGCACAGACACGGCTTCGGTTACCGTACGCGTGAGCGCTAGATCAAAACCTTTTTTGGTACCATCGCGGTCCATGCTGGTCAGCAAGATTTCCCCCGCTCCCATTTGCGCCATCTCTATGGCCCACTTTTCGGCATTAATTCCGGTAGCTTGGCGCCCGCCGTGGGTAAATATTTCCCAGTGATCATTCCTCTGCCTAGCATCTATGGCCACCACTATACATTGGCAACCAAAGCGATCAGCGGCCTCTCCCACAAACTCTGGATGCTTCACGGCTGCGGAATTGATGGCTATTTTGTCGGCCCCAGCATTGAGGAGATTGCGAATGTCTTCAAGTGTGCGTACACCACCACCAACGGTTAATGGTATAAAAACTTGCTCAGCAACCTTTTCTACGGTTTCGAGAATGGTGTTGCGGTCATCAGATGTGGCCGTAATATCGAGAAAGGTAATTTCATCGGCACCTACAGCATTATAATAGCGAGCAATTTGTACTGGATCTCCGGCATCGCGGATCTCTGTGAACTGCACGCCTTTAACAACCCGCCCGGATGCTACATCCAGGCAGGGAATAATACGCTTGGTGAGGCCCATAGCTGGTTCCTGTTACTTGTTCCAAGTATCACATAGCTTTTGTGCAACGCCGAGGGTCAATTTATTTTCATAAATTGCACGGCCCGTAATGGCTCCAAAAATTTTCTTTGAAGTGTTGCCGGCTTCCAATAACTGCTGAATATCTTGAATACTGCTGATGCCTCCTGAAGCTATAATAGGCACTTCAACACTTTGCGCTAACGCCAGTGTGGCTTCGATATTAACTCCCTGCATCATGCCATCCCTAGCTATGTCGGTATACACAAAAGCGTTTACACCATAGTCTTGCAACTCCTTGCCCAACTCTATTGCCTCAATGGCTAAAGTTTCTGCCCAACCTTCTGTGGCAACCAAACCTTTTCTCGCATCGATACCGACAATAATACGTCCTTCAAATTCGCGGCAAGCTTCTTTAACCAGCTGTGGGTTTTTTATCGCGGCAGTGCCAAGAATAACCCAGCGCACTCCGGCAGTTAAATAGCGTTCGATCGTTGCCATATCGCGTATGCCACCACCAATCTGTATCGGCAGTTGGGGAAATTGGTGTGCAATCGCCTCTACCACTTCATGGTTAACTGGGTTACCAGAAAAGGCTCCATTTAAATCCACTATGTGTAACCGTCTTGCACCTTCGGTGAGCCAATGTTCTGCAGTGGTTAATGGGTCGTTGGAAAATATAGTGGCCTTCTCCATTTCTCCTTGACGCAGGCGTACGCACTGGCCATCCTTTAAATCAATCGCGGGGATAATAATCATAGTTGGTAACAGCTGTGTGTTGATAGGAGATGCCAGTGGTGGCCAGTTTTAAGCGATAAAAAAACCGTGTGCTTAAAGGTTTTAATAGTGGCCATTCCAGTTTACAAAGTTTTGCAGTAACTGTAAGCCATCATTGGCACTTTTTTCTGGGTGAAATTGGGTTGCAAAAATATTCTTCTCTGCCATAGCTGCAGCAAGCGTTACACTGTATTTTGTTTGGCCGCTGATCCAGCGATTATTTTCTGCTGGCACATAATAACTGTGCACAAAATAAAAACGACTGTTGTCGTCTATGTTGGCCCATAATGGATGATTATCTTGTTGTGTCACTTGGTTCCAGCCCATGTGAGGAACTTTCAGCCTTGTGCCTGCCGGCGTGAACGGGCAGTGGAGCAATTTTAGCGCTTGAGGAAACAGGCCCAAACCATCCACTCCATTATTTTCCTCGCTGTGCCGCATCATAATTTGCATGCCTACACAAATCCCCAGTACCGGCAGGCCGGCCTTGACAGCCTGCTTTAACACTGGCACAAAACCCTGGGAGGCAAAGCCTTCCATACAGTCGCGGATGGCCCCCACACCGGGAACCACTAGTCGATCCGCACCTTCAACTTCCTCGGGCGTTTTAGCCTGGACTACTTGGTCACCAGGGGCCACTTTGCGCAGTGCACCTGTGACCGAGTGCAAATTACCCATACCATAGTCGAGTACTACTATTTTCTGCATGATTTACAAAACGCCTTTGGTCGATGGCAGCGTGCCGGCCATTCTCGGGTCCAGTTCTAGCGCCATGCGCAATGCTCGCCCAAAGGCTTTAAAAACAGTTTCAATTTGATGGTGTACGTTGTGGCCTCGCAAACAGTCAATATGCAGGCTGACTAAAGCGTGATTGACAAAACCCTGGAAAAACTCATAGAAAAGTTCGGTATCAAATTGACCAATTCGCTTTTGGGTAAAAGGTACTTCCATAATGATGCCTGGGCGGCCGGAAAAATCTACCACTACCCGCGATAGGGCTTCATCCAATGGTACATAGCTGTGCCCATAGCGGGTTATGCCCTTTTTATCCCCCAGTGCCTGCGCGATCGCTTTGCCTAAGGTGATTCCGATATCCTCCACTGTATGGTGATCGTCGATATGTACATCGCCAATACAATGAATGTCCATGTCTATTAGACCGTGACGGGCAATCTGATCAAGCATATGCTCTAAAAAGGGCACTCCGGTATCAAAACTACTCCGACCGGTGCCATCGAGATTGACATTAACCTGAATTTTAGTTTCCAGAGTATCGCGGTTGACGCTGGCTTTGCGCATAAGAAATGGAATCCTAGAGTTCACCAAGTGAGTATATAAGTTAACAAAATATCGTGCTGGATGCTGCTCAAAACAGCTAAATAGTTGCATTGCGGCACTTGATTGGGCTCTTCGCATCTAATATGCTGGTGCCATGACCCAACCCTTACGCTCTCGCGCCCCTCTTTGGGCAAGCCTGTTTCTGCTACTCACTTTTGTAGCAGCACAGCCGCTATTGGCGGAGCATATCCATGTTGAAGAAAGCGATCTTACCCTCTGCGAGCTCTGCTTCAACCACATGCCTGCGGCTGTTGCCAGTAAATTTAAATTTGCTCGTGACCGTCAGGCTACCTTCTACCGGCTCTGGCAAACTCCCCCCGCCCTAGATGCTCAACCAGCGCAGCAAAACGCCCGCTCTCCTCCTCGCGCACCCCTGTCGATCCACTAAAAAACCACAAATTCCCTCGCAACCATTTGGCGAGATGAATAGCTTTGACTCGCGCGACAAAAGTGCCGCGAGCCTTGGCTGAAAGCTCTATAAAAAACGAACCTAATTAACCCACGGAAACGTTTCGTGAGTTTGAGACTTCTGTAACAGGAATAGCTGATTATGTATTCTAAAAATATTCTGGCCTCGGCCATTGCCGGTACCTTGACTCTTTTAACTGCAACAGCTTTAGCCCAGGCTAATGAAACGTTAGAAGAGATTAATGTTACAACCTCTCCGCTAGATAATCCCGCCGATGCCGTGGTCGCACCAGTTTCAGTTTTGAAAGGCGACGAATTGCGCCGCGCCGCCTCCGCTACACTGGGTGAAACCCTGAAAGATCAATTAGGCGTTGCCAATGCCTCCTTTGGTAGTGGCGTTGGCTTACCAATAATTCGTGGCCAGGGAGCCAACCGGGTAAAAGTGCTCAGTAATAACCTTGATGTTGCCGATGCCTCCAATACCAGCTCGGATCATGCCACCAGTGTTGAGCCGCTGCTGGCAGAAAGCGTAGAAATCCTTCGTGGGCCGGCAACACTACGCTATGGTAGTGGCGCTATTGGAGGGGTGATCAACGTAATCGATGGTCGCATCCCTACCAAGGTACCCGAGAAGCTTGAAGGAGCCCTAGAAATGCGCCACGACACCGGCAACGATCAAAATGCCGGTGTTTTTCGTCTATCCGGAGGCCAAGGTGAGTTCGCCTGGTACCTTGACGGTGCTCACCGTAAAAGCGGCGATACTGAAATTCCCGGCCTGGCCATCCGTCACCATGAGGATGAGGCCGATGAAGGTGAACATGGAGAGGAGTTCAATACTAACGGCTTCGTCGGCAACACCAATGCCAGCGCCAAAAGCGCCAGTGCCGGTGGCTCATGGATAACCGATAGGGGTTTTGTGGGGCTATCCATTAACCGGTTGGAAAATAATTATGGCATCCCCTT
>JAHZJJ010000077.1 GCA_022600975.1 Gammaproteobacteria bacterium | reverse complement strand
GGTATGGATGGAAGACGGTAGCATAAGGCTCTATATTGTGGCCCGCGATGGTGGCGAACTGACTAGAGTTGAGCGAATTTTTCCCCCAGTTAAAAAAGCCCAGCGACCAGAAGATCAGCAAAACGCCCAAGCCTTTGAGGGTGGCCCGCCTCCTAAGCCTCCGAAAGCTGGTTCAGGTTCGATGAATTAAAGGGCAGAGCGCAAGACTAGCCATACTTGCTTTTGGGCAGCATAAAAGCACTGACACCCCTGGGCTATGAATAGGGGGGGGGTCAGTGCGGTTTTTATCGCAAAAATTTCATTCAAGCAAATCACACCTGTGTTCGGGCAGATTTAGCTTGAATCATCTATAGCCTCTCTCTCACGCTATCCAAGTCTTCCACCCGTGAGATACCTCTACGCAAATACTCTACTAGCCGTGTTTTCGGCAAATCAAAAATGCCGTGGGTACGTGTGATAATATCCTGAGGGTAAAAAATTTCGTGTAACCTTTGCTGGTTTATCCCTTTAAAGCGATATCCATGCAGCATTCTGAAGGTAACGAGGTCACTCACTGTAGACCCCAAGTCTGGGCATGAAAAAATGCCATAAATACTGCTACCTTTAGGGGTGGAACGCAAAATGGACTCTACTGCAAAATCATTTCTAGCAAGTTCTTCAAGGATTAAAAAATACACCATGCCATCAAGGCTTCCAGACCCTGCATTCCAGCGTAAATTAGGTTGCTCACCAGGAAGCGTGCTGAGCGACATCTCGTGATTGAAATCAAGACCAAGCACTTTAAACAGTGCTTGTATGTTATTACCATTTCCCCCTAGGGAAGCTATCAAGTTGGCGATTCTTTGTTTCTCTTCATTGCTAAGATCTCTACCACCGTATTGCCCCAACAGCAGAAGCTCTTCGCGAAGTAACGTGTAATAGGGGCTTTTTTTAAGGCGTATATAAATACTTTCGGCCGAAGCTAAACCAATAGTTTGATTGGATACCGTAAGGGCAATGTTATAAGCGTGCCCCTGCAGAGTTTGTGGCCGGCCAGGTCTAAAATCAGACCTTGGAAATATGAGCCCGTGGAAACGGTCTTGATTTCCCAAGCCTGCCTTTAATGCATTGAGGCGGTTGGCTTCCGCCACGGTTAAACTTTCAGCCTGAGGGCCAGGCAGAGGATTATCACCAATTACGCCAGGCCAATCCAAATAAGAGCCCCACAAAGGCCTAGCTGGCACACCGTGGCACTCCTGGCAACTTGTTGGATTTCTCCTTAAAGACACTGGGTTTGTATTAAAATTTAACTGAGCGAACTCCCACTCGCCACTGGCACTATTCATGTGTGCCATATCCAAGAGATTGTATGTGGGATCTGCAGGATCACTAGAAACATTAATCAACAACCTGGCATCAGCGCCAAATTGTACGATCCGCGGGTATTCAAGGGAAGATCTTCCCACTCCACCAGTCTCTTCAACAAAAACAAAGTTTTTATTGAAATGCTCGGGCAAGTTACTCAGCAATTCACGCAAGCGCGTTATGCCATTCTGGTTTATATAACGATAAATTCCATCAATACTTAATTCTGGGGAGGGTTGATTAACCGGCGTAATAATGGGGTCACTCACAATAAGAGGACACCGTCCGGCCGCAGAAGCCGCTTGAGGGAAATACAATAATATACCAACAAGATATAGAGCGGATAACTTGGATAGTTGGCTTAGCTTTATCATTTTGAAACCTCTTTTATCACTTTTAAGTTAAATGATTCCCAATAAAACAGGATTGCTGCCAATCCCTTGGCAGTTGAATACTGCACATGTATGTCTCCGAATGTAGCTTTTCTAACAGCTTCAACAGAGTGGGAGAAAAACCAGGGCAAGGCTCTGTATGTTTATGCCTTTTGACTGGCTTTATGCACGCCCAACCAAGGCCGGCACGAATGACGCACAAGCCCTTTTTAGAAGAATGATCACCCCAAAGGGTGAATAAGCATTCATTAAATGATAACTATTAGGGGATGGCAAGAGCTTGACGTGACATTTATCTTAAAAAAAAGAGTGCGTATAGAATACAAATAGAGGCTTAAACCTAGAAACTGCTGTTGAATCACGTCAGTCTGCACAAGTTCTTGATGCACCTGAGTGAACTGGTCATGAATGTGCCTTATAAACTTCCAGCAACGAAAGATGCCCGCGGCAGCAAAGTGGTTTTGGAGGCCGTAGCTGTGGCACAATAAAGAACAGGTCGTCCACAGCGAATGGGGTTTTCAAAGCGCAAACCAATCGAGTCAAACGGCAACAGCTGAAGCAAGCCCTGGCTAGAGGAAGGTTGAGGCACAAACGCGCTCCAGCGGCATGGTAATCTCGTTCAACGCATACATTTATATTAAAGGCACCAATATGACCGCTAACTACGATATGCTCGCCAGGACCATCGCCGCTTTAACAGAGGGCGAGACCGATCAAATATCCCTGATGGCCACTGTCGCTTGCGAAGTACACCATTTTGATAACCGTTTCCATTGGACTGGATTCTACCGTGTGACCGAACCAGGCCTGCTGAAAATTGGCCCTTATCAGGGTGGCCATGGCTGCCTTGTTATTCCCTTCGAACGTGGTGTTTGTGGTGCTGCAGCGCGCACTGGTGAAGTTCAGCTAGTCTCCGATGTTAACGTATTTCCAGGCCATATCGCCTGTGCCTCTTCCACTCAGTCAGAATTGGTGCTACCGGTGCGAAATGCGGCAAATGAGATCATCGCTGTTTTTGACATCGACAGCGACCAACCTAACGCATTTAATACAGTTGATGCCGAAAACTTGGGCAGCATTCTTTCCCGAGTTTTTTCACAGTCATAATAGTTTAGGAGTCGGCTTGGTTTTCGGCACCAGTGTATAGCTAAAGCAGCATAAGTTAGGCTTGTTTATGTAAATTTGTCTCACTATCTTGAAGAGAGTGTTTTAGGTTCATTTAACACTGCGAGCGTTTGGTCAAATTCCTGGTATATTTTTGCGCTAGGAGGTGTCGTTATAACACTGAATATTAAAATACTCAGTGCTGACAGAAGAAACGCAGGAAGGAGTTCATATAGCGTAAAAATACCACCAAATTTATGTAAATGTGGCCATATAATCACGGTAATTGTTCCAACGACCATACCTGAAAGCGCACCAAATAAATTCATACGTCGCCAGAAAAGAGAGAATAAAATTACCGGGCCAAATGCTGCACCTAATCCTGCCCAAGCATAGCCAACTAGATTCAAAATAGAGCTGTGAGGGTTAAGAGCAAGCACAAAAGCAACACAAGTAATCAGCACAACGCCTGATCGACTGACCATGAGCAGCTCTTGGGCTTTAGCTTGAGGTCGAAAAAAACGATGGTAGAAATCTTCTGCGAAGGCACTGGCAGAGGCGAGCAACTGGGCTGAAGTTGTGCTCATGGTTGCAGAAAGTACTGCTGCAAGTAATAACCCCGCAATCCAAGGATTAAACAATGTTTTCGCAAGCTGTAAGAATACCGTTTCAGTATTTGCCAATGGGTGTTGAGCGAAGAAGGCAATACCAAAAAGGCCGGTAAAAATTGCACCATAAAGAGCGATGTTCATCCATGCCATGCAAATAAACTGAGCTTTTGGTATATCTCGGTGGGTTTTTGTGGCCATAAAGCGCACAAGAATATGCGGTTGACCAAAATAACCCAAGCCCCATGCGAGCAATGAGAGTATTCCGAAAAGGTTGGTGTCAGTGAGCGCATTCAGTTTAAAAGGAGCGTGGGCGTTAATGATATGTGTAATCTCATGTAAGCCCCCCAAATGATTTAATGTGACAGCAGGGACAATCAATAAGGCAAAAAACATTAATGTGCCCTGGAAGAAATCGACCCAAGCAATCGCTAGAAACCCTCCAATACACGTATAAACAACGATCACTGTTGCCGTAATAATTAAACCTAAAATATAGCCAATATGAAAGGTAGCACTAAACAAAAGCCCACCAGCGGAAAATCCAGCTGCAGCATAAAAAGTAAAGAAAATCAATACCACAATAGCTGTGACGCTGCGTAATATTTTTGTTTTATCATGAAAGCGATGCTCAAGATAAGCAGGAATCGTAATGGCATCTTTTGCCACCTCGGTGTATACCCGCAATCGTTTAGCAACAAATTGCCAATTGAAAAACGCTCCCAAAGCTAAACCAATAGGTAGCCAAATTTGGTTTAAGCCATGCAGCATGATCGCCCCAGGTAGGGCGAGTAAAAGCCAGGAGCTCATGTCAGAAGCGCCTGCACCAAGGGCAGCAATGGCACCACTTAAGGTGCGGCTTCCGAGCATGTAATCATTTAAATTACGCGTAGAGAAGTAGGAATATAAGCCGACTGTAAAGATCGCTAAAATATAAAAAGTGAAAGTGATGATTAGTTCGAGCATAGAGTGCGTCTTAAGGATTATCGATTACATAAAAAATTTATCAATGACAGCACTATGATGGTTATCATAGGCCCCCATAGAAAAATGCTGGTTAAAAAATCTAAACTCATCGGTTATCCTAGAATAAAGGCAAAGCCTCATAGGCTATTGTGCGAGATATGGATTCACCACTTAACCTTTGTTATTTACTGTTATGGTGAGTATAGAGGGTTGATGATCATCTGCGAAAGATAAACACATGAGAATAAATAGGCTTTATAAATCAATAAGTTACAAATTTTTAGTGCTGCTGACTAGATACATCCTAAAAAATTGATCTAATTGTTTGAGTTTAAAAAATTATTGTGGTTTTTCGAGCTATTTGATTTGGTGTTTACCCTATTGGCAGAAATTTACTCTTTGGCCCTCTGGCTCTCGGCGAGGGCAGTATTAAGCTTAGTGATTAGGGGCAGAGCCCAGAATGAACGGGTTTCCGGCCTACAGATTTTGCAGAGGAGCCCTCTTTTTTTCGGGCAGCAGGGCATAAACCCTTGTAATTTACACCATAACCACTCAGCTAATATCGATTGGCCAAGTGGTCTGTATAACCTCATTTCTCTGGGCGCAATACACCCACATTGTGAAATCCCCTATCTAACAAATAGGTTGCATGTAATTGGCTCATCACTCCACGAGCGCAATATAGTAGGTAATGTTGTTGCTTATCCAATTCTGCAAACGCATTGCTTAAGCGATAGAAGGGTATCTTTTGTAACTCATAAGGGTTGAGTTTGAGCGGGCTCAGTTCTTCCTCACTGGGGTGACGGATATCAATCACTATCGCACTGCCGGGTTTACTGACAATTTCCACTGCCGGGGTATCCCGATGTAAATCGTCCATCACCTCATCGATGTTTTGAATCGTACGCTCGCTAATAGCTCGCTCGAAAACAGAAAAATCAAAATGCAATTCCTCTGCTTCTACACGCTCGCGCTTGGCGCGCGTAGTGGGCTTGATAGAAATTACTCCGCAGTACTCGGGCATATTCGCCGCGAAAGTTTCGGCGCCAATGGCCCGTGCAGTTTTGATAATATCGTTTTTATCCGTAGCGATCAGTGGGCGCAACACAAGGGTATCGGTAACGCTATCAATAACTGCGAGATTTTTAAGTGTCTGGCTGGAAACTTGAGCAATCGCTTCGCCGGTTACCAGCGCGTCCACTTCCAGCTCTGCAGCCACTCTACTGGCTGCTCGCAGCATCATGCGTTTTAGTATTACGCCCATATGGGCGTCGTCGACCTTCTCTAAAATTTCTGCCACCACTTCGCCAAAGGGCACGCTCACAAAGCGTACCCGGTGCGAAGAACCATACTTATTCCACAGGTAAAAAGCCACTTCCTTCACCCCCACCTCATGGGTGTGGCCACCGAGGTTAAAGAATAAAAAGTGGGTACGCATCCCGCGTTTTATGGCCAAATAACTGGCCACTGTGGAATCGAAGCCACCGGAGATCAAAGACAGCAGTGGGTCTTGGGTCCCCAGTGGAAAGCCGCCGAGCCCGGCGATCTGGTGTTCAATCACATTCAGGTTGTTGCCCCGAATCTCCAACTTAACGGTGATGTCCGGGTTTCTCAATTTGACCCCTGTTGAGGAAAAATTCTGATTTAAACCCCCGCCTACGTACTGCTCCACATCGGAGGAGTTAAATGCATGCTGGCCGCTACGTTTTGCCCGTACACAAAACGTTTTGCCAGTGAGCGAAGGCCCCCAAATAGCCGCAGTTTTTTCATAAATATCCTGCAGATCACCGAGAGGGAACTGCTGAACTCGAGAAAAATGCGCAATACCCGGTGTATGGCGTAAGACTTCTTCTATTTGCCCGCACAGATGGGATAACGCATCTGGTGCGATCACATCGATTTTTTCCCAGTCTTTCAGCACTTTAATGCGATCATCTAGGGGGGTGAGCAGCCGGCGCAGATTATCTTTGAGCTGGCGAGACATGCGCCTGCGTACCGGGTTGCTCTTAATAGTGATTTCAGGAAAGAATTTGACAATAAAATGCATGAAAATCTGCCAGCTGTCACACGCGGTGGTGCAAAATGGAAAAGGTGCCAATTATAAACTCAGTAGCTGACTTTTGCCCGCGTATTATTTTTGAATGCTGCGGTTGGTGGTGGCGCTTATTTACAACTATCTTACTCAAATTAACGTCTATTTTCTCTCAATAGTAGGTGGATTCAGCGCCGCACTGATGTGTGGTAACATACTTGACGCACTTTCCCCCTGTTACAGTCGCCAATTCGCAATGTATTAATGCTGCTTATGGTTAGCATTGTGCGTCAATACAAAAATATTGCCGGTCACTCAAGCGAATCGTGCACTGTTTAATTTTTCAACCCCCGGAGGACTCCAATGTCAGCGAAAACGCTTGCAATGATTGAAGAACATGAAGCTAAATGGGTAGACCTACGCTTCACTGATTCCAAAGGTAAGGAACAACATCTCTCCCTGCCCGCAGCCAAAATTGACGATGATTTCTTCGAAGAGGGCAAAATGTTTGATGGCTCATCCATCGCCGGCTGGAAGGGTATCGACGATTCTGACATGACCCTGATGCCCGATGATGCTTCCGCAGTATTGGACCCCTTCACCGACGAGCCTACCATCATTGTGCACTGTAATATCGTCGAACCCACTACTGGCCAGGGCTATGGCCGCGACCCTCGCTCCATTGCCATGCGCGCTGAGGAATATTTAAAGTCCACCGGCCTTGGCGACACTGTGTTGATGGGGCCAGAACCCGAATTTTTTGTCTTCGACGACATTACTTGGGGCTCCGAAATGGGGGGTGCCTTTTATCGAATCAACTCTGAAGAGGCTGCCTGGTCTTCCGGTAAAAGCTTTTCCGACGGTAATATGGGCCACCGTCCGAGCATCAAAGGCGGTTATTTCCCCGTACCGCCGGTGGATTCCCTGCATGATATCCGCGCTGCCATGTGCCGGGCCATGGAGCAAATGGGTTTGGTCACCGAGGTGCATCACCATGAAGTAGGCACTGCCGGCCAGTGCGAAATTGGCGTTGGTGCCAATACACTGACCAGAAAAGCAGACGAAGTACAGATTTTCAAATATTGCGTCCACAATGTTGCTCATGCCTACGGTAAAACAGCCACTTTCATGCCCAAACCTTTAGTGGGTGACAATGGTTCCGGCATGCATGTTCATCAATCTTTCAGTAAAGATGGTGTCAACCAGTTTGCTGGCGATGCCTACGCCGGGTTGTCGGAAACAGCACTGTATTACGTCGGCGGTCTGATTAAGCATGCCCGCGCCCTAAACGCTTTTGCCAACGCCTCCACTAACTCTTACCGGCGCTTGGTGCCCGGTTTTGAGGCCCCGGTTATTTTGGCCTACTCGGCTCGCAACCGCTCCGCATCTATTCGCATTCCCTATGTACAGTCGCCAAAGGGTAAACGCATCGAAGCACGTTTCCCTGATCCCAGCGCCAACCCTTACCTGCTGTTTGCGGCAATGTTAATGGCTGGCATCGATGGTATTCAAAATAAGATTCATCCCGGTGATCCCGCCGATAAAGATCTCTATGACTTGCCTCCGGAAAAGCTATCTACCTACCCCACCGTGGCTCCCAACCTGGAAGCAGCGTTGAATGCGCTCGATGCGGATCGAGCCTTTTTAACTCAAGGTGGTGTATTCTCCGATGACGCTATCGATGCATTTATCGAACTTAAACGAGAAGAAGTAGAGCGCGTTGCCATGACCACGCATCCAATTGAGTTTGAGCTGTACTATTCGGTTTAAGCGTATAGTTAACCCTCTGCCAGTACCTGGACTTTTACTCAAGTACTGGCAGAGTTAGCAATAGACCCTAGTTAGAGCGATAGTGGAGTTTCAGACTTCAATGGTCTTTAGGCGCTTCTTTCAACACTCTGCTAATCTTTTTATACCTGAGCTATCAAGGCCTTAATAGGGGAAATTACCGGCTTAAAGCAATATCCAATGGTACAAACGGCCAACAATCGGATGAATGCCGATGAGAAACTTCGCATTAATACTACTATTTTTTATGCTTACCCAGTACTGTTTGGCCACCGATGCTGATCAAACGCAGGATCAGCCCTCCGATACCATCTATAAAACAATCACTGAAGATGGCACCATCATATTTAGTGATACCCCACCGTCAGATAAATCCTCAGAGAAGGTGGAATTGAACCCTATCAATGTTCAACCTGCCGTTAAACTACCTCCACCTAAACGGAAACGCTCCTCTAACACCGCCAAAACTCCCAAACACCCTTTTCTGGGGCCGGTCAACTTCGCCATCGTCAGCCCTGCCAATGGTGCCACTATTCCACCGGGGCAGCGTTCCATTGTGCTTCAGGTGGCAATAGATCCAATGCCGCCCTATGGACACACATTTTTTATCATGGTCGATGGCCAACGCTGGGATACGCTTTCAAGTAGCACCCATATCGATATTTCTGCACTAGAGCGCGGCAGCCACAGCATCCAGGCCATTCTGCTTAACAGCCAGGGGCAATTGTTGGCGCGATCGCAAATTATTCAACTCTATGTTAAACGCCCCGGCATAAACAGCCCAGCTGCTCCCACCGAAAGCTGGCCCAGAGCCTCACAGGCGCCAAAGGCACCTACTCCATCAGATCCCAAACCCTCAACGCCGTAGTTGAAGCTAGAAACTGCAGTTGGGCGCGCAAAGGCTGTGTAAAAGTTATTGGTCGCCTTATTCATGGTGAGAACGCTTTAAAATCTATCAGGTACGACAAGAGCTGGTAAAGACTTGCGTGATCCATAGGTTGAACAACCGCCTTAAGGGTAAAGCCGCTTAATTTCCCAGCTATCGCCTTTGCGACAATAGCGAAAGCGATCGTGTAAACGACTGCCACCCCCCTGCCAAAACTCTAAACTCTGCGCTCGCACCCGATAACCTCCCCAGAACTCTGGCCGTGGCACTGGCTTATCGGCGAAGCGGGCTTTGTATTGTTCAAATTGCGCATCCAGGGTTTGACGCGATTTTACACTCTGACTCTGATGGGAGGCCCAAGCGGCCAACTGGCTATCGCGCGGGCGGGAGCGAAAATACCCTTCGACTTCGACGTTATTCAATAACTCCGCCGTACCGCATACAATGATCTGACGCTCTAATGTATGCCAAGGAAAATGTAGGGATACTTGAGGATTGCCGGCAATATCCACAGCTTTTTTACTACCGAGGTTGGTGTAGAACACAAAGCCACGCTGATCGAAACCCTTTAATAATACAATACGCTGTGTAGGCCGACCTTCCCCATCTACCGTCGCTAGGCACATGGCACTGGGGTCGCTGAGTTTGCTTTTTACAGTCTCTGCAAGCCATTGCTTAAACTGCTCCAGGGGGTCGTTTAACAAATCGTCGCGATTCAAGCCTCCACGCAGATATTCGCGTCGCCACTGGTCAATATTCATTGTTACCTGCACCTTTACTACTTGTTAGTTGGGTTTCTATAGAAGAATGTATGCCGTGATAAAACAGTCCCCAAACTGCACAATTTTCCTCGTCAAAAACTGTATTTTACGCTCAATTCTGCGTCGGCTTGTAAGAACTTGGCAACATTTGCGCTCGCTTGCACCTACTTTCGTAACCCGCTAGGCTCGCTGCAACTTTATAAGGCTACAAAATAGCCGTCCATCGCCGTTACAAACAAGGAATCACCCGCTATGCCAACTTGTGCACAAGTTCTCATACATCTGCTGCATGCTTATGGGGTTGATACAGTCTTTGGTATTCCCGGTGTTCATACCATTGAGCTCTACCGTGCTCTACCTGCCAGTGGTCTCAAACACATCACCCCACGCCATGAGCAAGGCGCCGCCTTTATGGCCGATGGTTACGCCCGCGCTAGCGGTAACCCTGGGGTGTGTTTTTTAATTAGTGGCCCGGGGCTGACCAACGCTGCAACTGCTATGGCCCAGGCCTTTTCCGATTCCATACCCATGTTGGTCATTTCGGCCGTAAACCGCCGCGACGATCTAGGTATGGGCCGTGGGCGCTTGCATGAGCTGCCGCGGCAAAGTGATGTCAGCCGTGGATTTTGCCTTTGGCAACACACGCTCAGCAGCGCGGACCAATTGCCCGAAGCCCTCGCCCGCACTTTCCAATTGCTGCACTCGGGTCGCCCGGGGCCAGTGCACCTGGAAATTCCTATCGATTTATTTTCTGTAGCCATGCCCAACCCACTCGAAAGTTACAGGGCTCTACCCCGCGCACAGCGCTCCGCCGCTAGCATCGCTGCAATTCAAACGGCTTGCGCTTGGCTAAAAACTGCCAAACAGCCGGTCATTTTGCTCGGTGGTGGCGCCCAACAGTGTGGCGCAAGCGCAACCCAGCTGGCTGAAAAGCTGGCCGCCCCGGTGTTTCTATCACTCGCCGCTAAAGGCATTGTCGACGAGCGCCACCCCCTGTGTGGTGGCGCCAACCTCAGCTTTGATAAGGTGCGTAAACATTTGGAGGCGGCCGATATGGTGCTCGCTGTCGGCACCGAGTTAGCAGAAACTGACCGCAATCTGGTGCGCAATAATCTTCAGTTTAGCGGTAAATTGATTCGTGTAGATATCGATCCGGCACAATTGATTTGCAACGCTAACCCTGACCTCGCTATATGCGCAGACGCACGGGAAACACTCAATCAGTTAAACAATGAAATTCCCATCAATGATAATGGGTTACAGCGGCGGCAGGTTGAGAGCGGGCTGAAACTGCTGATTGATAGCTGCCGCAATGAATGGTGGCCAGGTTCCGAGGCTCGTATGCCCTGGGTTGAGGCGCTGCGCCAAGCTTTGCCCGATAACGGCATTCTGGTAACCGATTCCACTCAGTTAGCATACAATACCAACCACGCGCTGCCACTGTATCAGGCCCACAGCCACATTACCTGCACCACTGGTTACGGCACACTCGGCTTTGCATTGCCTGCTGCTATCGGTGCCAAACTTTCCTGCACGAGGCCAGTGATCGCGCTTATCGGCGATGGCGGCATAATGTTCACTCTTGGCGAACTGGCAGCGGCGGTGGCGCAACAACTGGCATTACCAATCGTAATATGGAATAACCGTGGCTACGGCGAAATTCGCGATTTTATGGATGAGGCAAAGGTATCTCAGGAGGGAGTCAATCTGCACACGCCGGATTTTGTTGCACTAGCAAAAGCTTTTGGCGCCGAAGGTCAGCGCATAAACCATCCGGCCCAGTTGCCAAAGGCAGTGGAACAAGCCTTGACACAGACAAAGCCAACCTTGATAGAAATTAGCGTCAGTTAGCTCAAATTTTATGGTGATGCCGCCTGCGGCCAACAGCCACCAATCACCACTTAGTCATGCAATGATTGCTTGGCTTTACAGTGATAAAACCAGACACAATGTAAATGATGACAAATTTTGACCAGCTACACAGCAATAAACTGTACATTAACGGGAAATGGTGCTCATCCGTAAAAGGTACACACCGGGCGGTTGTCAATCCGTCCACCGAAGAAATCATCTGTGACGTTGTACAGGCCTCTACGGAAGATGTCGATATTGCCGTCAAGGCGGCGCGCAGCGCATTTGCAAGCTGGCGCTATAGCAGCGCACAAGAGCGCTGTGCGCTGCTAAATGCTATTGCCGACGGTATGGATGCGCGCAAGCAGGAGCTAATTCAGGCCGTTTCTCTAGCCCTTGGCTGCCCGCCACACATCGCCGAGTGGCTGCATGTTGAAGGCCCAATATTCGCCATGCGCTACTATGCCGAACGGGCCACATTAATGAATAAAACAGCGCGCGCCGGCCATTCGCTGATAGTGCGTGAACCTGTGGGGGTGTGCGCTTTCATCACCCCCTGGAACTACCCGTTGCATCAATTTGTCGGCAAAGTCGCGCCAGCCCTGGCCGCCGGTTGTACGATGATTGCCAAACCCTCGGAACTAACGCCACTGCAGGATTATGTGATGGCAGAAATCATTGATGCCGCCGGGCTGCCCGCAGGGGTATTCAACCTAGTGCCTGGCGCCGGCTCGGTAGTTGGCGCCGCGCTCTCGGCGCACCCGGATGTTGATATGGTGTCGTTCACTGGCTCCACTCGTGCCGGAGTTGAAGTGGCCCGCGCCGCCGCACCCACAGTAAAACGGGTCACTCAAGAACTGGGCGGTAAATCACCGCTGATTATCACTCCGGATGCCGATCTCGACGCTGCCGTGCGCTGGGGCTGCAACGATGTATTTATCAATAGCGGCCAAACCTGCACCGCCCTGACCCGCATGCTGGTACCCGCCGAACGTTACGACGAGGCGGTGTCGATCGCCACCCAGGTGGCAGAGGAAGTCACTCTCGGCACTGACGACAAAGCTTTTATGGGCCCACTTTGCTCCGCCCGACAGCGCGAAATTGTGCGCAGCTATATCGACAAAGGGATAGCAGAAGGGGCGCAATTGGTAACTGGCGGCAGTGCTGCGCCCGAAGGTTTTAGTAGCGGTTTTTATGTCAAACCCACAGTATTTGCCCAGGTGAACAATCAGATGACGATTGCTCGCGAGGAGATATTCGGGCCGGTAACCTGCCTGATCCCCTACCGTGACCTCGATGAGGCTATCGCCATTGCCAACGATAGCGAATATGGACTTTCCAGTGGCGTTTGGGCCAAAGATACCGATAGCGCACTACCCATAGCGCGCCGTATCGAAGCCGGATTATGTTTTGTCAACGGCGGCGAGTTCAATTATCAAGCACCATTTGGCGGCTATAAGCGCTCAGGCAATGGCCGCGAATTTGGTGACGCGGGGCTCGATGAATTTATTGAGTTGAAGTCAGTACAATTGCCCGACTAAAGTCCCGAACATCAGATTGAGGAGTCTACAATCACCATGGCCAAAGCCGAACAATTTTTTCATCAGCTGCACGACCAACTGCAACAGATTAAAGCCGATGGTCTTTATAAACACGAGCGCATTATTACCTCCCAACAGAGCGCAGAAATACAAGTCAATAACACGACTCAGGTATTAAATTTTTGCGCCAATAACTACCTTGGGCTGGCCAACCACCCCGAGTTAATTCAAGCCGCCAAAGAGGGCTTGGATCAATACGGTTTCGGTATGGCCTCGGTGCGATTTATCTGCGGTACCCAAGATATTCATAAAGCGTTGGAAGCGCGCCTGTCTGAATTTCTGCAAACCGAAGATACCATTCTTTACACTTCTTGTTTTGATGCCAACGGCGGTCTATTTGAAACTTTGCTGGGGGCCGAAGATGCTATTATTTCCGATGCGCTCAACCACGCCTCCATCATTGATGGTGTGCGCCTGTGTAAGGCTCAGCGTTATCGCTACGCCAACAATGACCACGCCGATTTGGAAAAACAATTACAGGCTGCCGAGGCCGCTGGTGCTAAAACCAAGCTGATCGCTACCGACGGAGTTTTTTCCATGGACGGCGTTATCGCCAACCTCAAAGGCTTGTGTGACCTAGCAGATCGCTACAATGCATTGGTTATGGTTGACGATTCACACGCCGTAGGCTTTCTCGGCCAGCAGGGCCGCGGCACCCATGAATATTGTAATGTAATCGAACGAGTCGATATTGTTACCGGCACCCTCGGCAAGGCTCTCGGCGGCGCCTCGGGCGGCTTTACCTCTGGGCGCAAAGCCGTTATTGATTTGCTGCGCCAGCGCTCGCGCCCGTATCTATTTTCCAACTCAGTGGCACCCGCGATTGTTAATGCTTCTTTAAAAGTTCTCGATATGTTGAGCACTGGCGACAAATTGCGAGCGCAATTAGAGCAAAACTCTCAGTATTTTCGCCAGCGTATGGGCGATGCCGGATTCACCCTCGGCGGTGCCGGCCACCCGATTATTCCGGTGATGATTGGCGATGCTCCACTGGCACAACAAATGGCTGAAAAAATGCTCGAACGCGGCATTTATGTTGTTGGTTTTTTCTATCCAGTTGTGCCCAAAGACCAGGCCCGTATTCGCACCCAGATGTCTGCCGCGCACACTCGGGAACAACTGGATCGCTGCATTGATGCCTTTATTGAAGTGGGTAAAGAACTCAATCTCATTTAACCCCAAAGCGCTCTACTGCTACCCTAGGGCGCTAAATCCGGCGGGAGTAAAAGTAGCTCCATCATCCATCGCTAAATACTGTTTCGGTCATTCGTAGAGAATCCCATGAAAGCACTTTCCAAATTAAAGCCCGAGCCCGGCATTTGGCTCACTGAAACCGATACGCCACGCCCAGGCCACAACGATCTACTGATTAAAATTCGTAAAACCGCCATTTGCGGTACTGATATGCATATTTACAATTGGGACCAATGGTCACAAAAAACCATCCCGGTGCCCATGGTGGTCGGCCATGAATACGTTGGTGAAGTAGTCGATATGGGCCAGGAAGTGGCCGGTTTTGCCGTTGGCGACCGGGTATCTGGTGAGGGACATATCACCTGTGGCCACTGCCGCAATTGTCGCGCTGGCCGTCGCCATTTGTGCCGCAATACTTATGGTGTCGGCGTTGACCGCCCAGGTGCCTTTGCTGAGTATCTGGTTATTCCGGCATTAAATGCCTTTAAAATCCCCGACGATATTTCCGATGAGCTGGCAGCCATATTCGACCCTTTTGGAAATGCGGTGCACACAGCCCTGTCGTTCGATCTGGTCGGTGAAGATATACTGATCACCGGTGCTGGCCCCATCGGCATTATGGCTGCGGCGGTAGCTCGCCACGTTGGTGCGCGCCATGTGGTCATCACTGATGTCAATGAATACCGGTTGGCTCTGGCAAGTAAAATGGGCGCAACCCGCGTGGTCAATGTGGGCACAGAAAAACTTTCGCAGGTTATGCAGGAAATAGGTATGAGCGAAGGGTTTGATGTAGGACTGGAAATGTCCGGGGTGCACTCTGCCTTTGGCGATATGCTCGACTGTATGAATCACGGTGGAAAAATTGCCATGCTGGGCATTCCCTCCGGCGATATGGCCATCGATTGGGATCAAGTGATTTTTAAGGGGTTGACGCTCAAGGGCATTTACGGTCGGGAGATGTTTGAAACTTGGTATAAGATGGCAAGCTTGATTCAATCTGGCCTCGACCTCTCTCCCATTATTACCCATCAATTGGATATCGATGACTTCCAGCGAGGGTTCACTATTATGGGCTCTGGGGAGTCCGGTAAAGTGATCTTGAATTGGCAATAAATTTCGCTCTATGGCTACTACTACCAAATATACCCAAAGCGTTTGAGATTTAAGTTCCTGGGTTCTGTCGCAAAAAATTTTCTAGAGCAAACCCCACTTGTATTTAGACAGATTTAGCCTGCGAGTGCCATGAACTGGCGGTAAGCTGGAACGCCCTCTTGGTTCAATTGCCTCTTGCGAAGCAAATGGGCAACCAGCAGCCAGCAGCCAGCGAGAAACAGGTGAATATTTATGTTGCCGATAGCGCTATCGAAAAAGGTTGTGGTAGCCATCTCATCTCGAGCTGCCTACAGCATAAAGTTAATGTTTACAAAGTTCTCATCACCAATAAGGTGAGCACAAATTTTTAAAATTCGCCATACACACCAATAATTGACACAGCTTTTGCGCGCCCAACTGCAGTTTCTAGGTTGAAAGCTCAGATGTGCGTTTGTTGTATTAGCCTTACAGCTAGGTTAAGAACGTTTTTTCACAATCACTTAGCAGCGGCTAGAAATTAAACAAAAAAAACCCCGAATTGGGGGATCCGGGGCTAAAAGGCTTCTGGTTGAGTAAAGAAGCAATCCAACGATGTGCATTCTTAGAGTAGGCTCTTTGCTATCGGTTCCACACTTTTTTAAAATTTTTTTAGCCCGTTTCGAACCGTATGTTTGCCGAGTGCGCTTCTAATGTGCCTCATCCCAGCTAACACCCTGCCCCAGTTCGACCACCAATGGCACATCTAATTCTGCGGCGGTCTGCATCAGCTGTGTCAACTTACTTGCCACGCGCTCTCGTTCTAGCTGTGGAACTTCCAGTACCAGCTCATCGTGCACCTGCATAATTAATAAACTATTGAGATTCTCCTCTCGTAGCCAAGCATCCACACTGATCATAGCGCGCTTGATAATGTCTGCCGCGGTACCTTGCATTGGCGCATTGATCGCGGTGCGCTCTGCAGCCTGGCGTCGCATACCGTTGCGTGAGTTAATCTCCGGTAGATACAAGCGGCGACCGAATAGGGTTTCGACATAGCCTTTTTCAGCTGCTTTGGTGCGCGTTTTTTCCATATATTCGAGAACCCCAGGATAACGCTTGAAATAACGGTCAATATAACTTTGAGCGTCTGCTCGAGGAATATCTAACTGTTTCGCCAGTCCAAATGCCGACATACCGTAAATCAAGCCAAAGTTGATTGCTTTGGCGCGGCGGCGATATTCACTGCTCACTGCATCAGCAGGCACATCAAATACTTCCGCCGCTGTAGCTCGGTGAATATCGGCGCCAGCGGCAAAGGCATCTAGCAAACCCTGATCACCAGACAGGTGTGCCATTATCCGCAATTCTATCTGTGAATAGTCCGCAGCCATGATGACCCGACCTTGCGGAGCTATAAACGCTTGGCGAATGCGTCGACCCTCTTCGGTGCGAACGGGGATATTCTGCAAATTGGGATCGCTGGATGATAGCCGCCCGGTGGCCGTCACCGCCTGATGGTAGGAGGTATGCACACGCCCAGTGGTGGGGTCGATCATCTGCGGCAGTTTGTCGGTATAGGTGTTTTTGAGCTTTGCCAGGCCCCGATAGCTCATTATCAGCGCTGGCAGCTGGTGGTTTAGCGCCAATTCCTGCAAAACCGCCTCCGCCGTAGAGGGGGCACCTTTGGGAGTTTTCTTAATCACCGGAATCTGTTTTTTTTCAAACAGAATAGTGCCCAACTGTTTGGTCGAGGAGAGGTTAAACACTTCTCCTGCCTCTTCGAAGGCTTGTTGCTCTAGCGCGCACAATTTCTTTTCCAATTCATCGCTCTGGACTGCCAGCATCTCTGCGTCGATATAAGTACCGTTGCGCTCGATACGTGTTAACACTGGCAGCAGTGGCATCTCGATCTCTGCTAATACCGCTCCCAGCCCTGCTTCGCGGGCTAGTCGGGCGCTGAGTTCGTGATGTAGACGCAGAGTAATATCGGCGTCTTCTGCGGCATAGGGGCCGGCTTTATCCAATTCGATCTGATTAAAAGTTAGCTGTTTGGCACCTTTGCCCGCGATATCTTCAAAATGTACTGTGTGCTCGTGAAGGTATTTAAGTGCCAAACTATCCATGTCGTGACGACTGCCAGTGCTGTCTAGAACATAGGATTCGAGCATGGTGTCGCGGGCAATACCGCGCAACTCAATGTCGTAGTTGGCCAGTATGTGGCTGTCATACTTAAGATTCTGGCCAACTTTTTTGTGCTTGGGGCTCTCCAATAGCGGTTTGAGCTTGGACAGCACTTCATCCATTGGCAATTGCTGAGGTGCACCCAGATAATCGTGAGCTAGCGGCACATAGGCGGCACTGCCGGGCTCTACCGCAAAACTTACTCCCACCAGCTTGGCCTGCATATAGTTGAGGCTAGTGGTTTCAGTATCAAAGGCAAAAATATCTGCGGCGGCAAGTTTTTGTAGCCAGCGACCGAACTCTTCGGTGTCGTTAACTATCTGGTACGCTTTTTGAGGCCCATCTGTGTTGGAGGCCGATTCTGACGTTGACTCATTGCTGTTGGAATCCAGCTCCTGTAGCCAGCCGCGAAATTCCATATTCTGGTAGAGTTGGCGCAACTTGCTCTTTTGAGGTGGGATGTGTCGCAATTGTTGGGGCTTTGTCTCCAGTGCCACATCCGTTTTAATGGTCGCCAATTGGTAGGATAGCGTTGCCGAAGCTTGGTGTTCGACCATTTTTTTCGCCAACGTTTTGCTGCCGCGGAAACCTAGTGGGGCTATGGCGTCGAGGTTAGAATAGATCGCGTCGATACCACCGAGATTCTGTAGCAAAGCCAGTGCAGTTTTTTCACCGACCCCAGGGACACCGGGAATATTGTCGGACTTATCCCCCATCAGGGCGAGAAAGTCGATAATCAGCTCGGGCCCTACACCAAATTTTTCTCTGACTCCTGCACAGTCCATTTCGGTATTCGACATGGTGTTGATCAACATTACTCCGGGGCGTACCAATTGGGCCATATCCTTGTCGCCGGTGGAGATAATGACCGGTATGCCCTGTTCAACCGCCTGCAGCGCCAGGGTGCCAATAACATCGTCGGCTTCGACATTATCGACTATCAACCGCGGTAGGCCCATGGCATCAATAATATCGTGAATAGGTTGAATTTGAGCCCTCAGATCCTCGGGCATAGGTGGGCGGTTGGCCTTGTATTGTGAAAACAATTGGTCACGAAAAGTTTTGCCTTTAGCATCAAAAACAACGACCACAGTGCTATCTGGATGTTCTCTTAAATGGCGGCGAAGCATAGAGATGACTCCACGCACTGCACCGGTGGGGCGGCCATCACTGGTGCTCAATGGCGGCAAAGCATGGAAGGCGCGATAAAGGTAGGAGGAGCCGTCCACCAAAATCAGTGGCGCGCTGGAAGAGGAATTATTACTCATGATTTCTCTGCTTAAGGCTGGATTGGGTGGAGGCCCGCTGTTATTGGTTGTATTCTACTCGCCATTTGCTCACAAAAGCCTCTACTGGCCAAAGCCATGGGAGCCTTGCCTAGTAAGGCGAATAGAGGGAATCAGAAGCCTTATTTTTTTTCCTTGACATACAGCACTAGGCTGTGGCCGGTTAGCTCAAAACCGTGTTCTTTGGCGATTTGCCGCTGCAATTCTTCTATTTCTTCATTGTGGAATTCAATTACCCGGCCGGTGTCGGTGCATACAATATGGTCATGATGGTCACCGCGGTCCAGCTCAAAAACTGAATGCCCACCATCAAAATTGTGGCGTATAACCAAGCCAGCACTCTCAAACTGGGTTAGCACTCGGTAAACTGTGGCGAGTCCAACATCTTCACCGGCATCCAGTAGCATCTTGTAGACATTTTCCGCACTCAAATGCTGCTCACTGGCGCCTTCCAGTAATTGGAGAATTTTCACCCGCGGCAGCGTGACCTTAAGGCCGGCTTTGCGCAACTCTTGATTTTCATTCGACATAAATAAAGTTGTCCGGATCGCTTGTTGAAAGGGCTCGTTTAATAGGATCGATTCAATAATCGAGCCTACATCTGTCCAGTGAGAAAGACTTGAGCTATTATCCACCCACAGTGGGTGCAGTGGAACCCTGAGGTAACTCTAAATACTATTCAGTACCCAGATTACGGTCAGATTTGTATTCACCCTTAGTAAGGGGATGCAAAGTTTACGTCAATTTAAGGTTGCTTGGCAGTTTAGGTTTTTTCAGCGCGCTTTTCACGCGGATTCGGTAACAATTTGTGGAACTTTTTCCCCTACAAAGCACCTATTGAGTGGCTAAAATACGTTCAACCTGTGTCAGGTTTGGATGACAACTGGCCCTACATATTAGAAAGAAACCCTCGGTGGAGCATTACATGCTGTCAATTGTAAGAACTTTTGTCATTACCAGTCTTTGTTTGTCCGCTGTTGCGTGCAGCTCGTTTGAGTTTCCTGGTATATACCGCATGAAGATAGATCAGGGCAATATTATTACTCAGCAGATGGCGGATGAGTTAAAACCAGGTATGACACGCCGCCAAGTGCGCTTTGTTCTCGGCACCCCATTAGTAGAAGACACCTTTAATCCCAATCGTTGGGATTATATAAACCGTTCGCGCAGCCCCGAGGGGGTGGAAACTCAAAAGCGCTTCAGTGTCTACTTTAACGGCGATATTTTGATAGCTACCAGCGGTGACTGGCAACCCAGCAACTGGCCTCAATAATAGCTCTTTAAGGCCCCTGCGTTTTTTGTCGGGCCGCTAGCATCGCTTTCTGTGCCCGCTGTTTACGCGCCTCTTTAGGATCGGCAATCAGTGGTCGATAAACTTCCAGCCTATCTCCCGGCTGCATGATATATTTGGCGGCGGCGTCCAGCCCTTTAGTGCCTAATGCCTGGCCGAAAATCCCCAGTTTGGCTGTTTCAACGTCTACCTGTGGATATTCCTCGGGAATACCCGAGCAGATTAAAACCTCTCTTGCCGTAGTGCCCGGTGCCACCAGCATGCGAATTAAGCGCTGTTCATGGGGCAACGCATAAATAATTTCTACCGCGATTGTTTTTAGCTCAATCATTGGGGTTCCTTTTTGGCAACGACAATGGATTTCGGCGATGGCTGTTCAAATAGGCATTTCAGCTGCTTGTACTGTACAGTTGTTGGGCCCGCGCGCACATAGCATCCACTATTTGATTGGCTAGGCCACTAAACAACTTTTCAGCTGCTGTGCCCAGTAGTCGATTTTGCACGCTAAATGACAGTGTAAAAACCACCTTACAAGCCGCCTCCGACAGCGCCGTAAATTGCCAGCTACCATTAAATTCCGTAAAAGGCCCATTAACGAGAGTAAGCTCCATATGTTCCGGGCGCTGCAGCCGGTTACGGGTAATAAAGCTCTGACGCAAACCGGCACGAGCGAGGTCCAACCTCGCCTCTAACACTTGAGGCCCACTGTGCAAGACTTCGGCGCTGCGACAGCCAGGTAAAAACTGAGGGTAGCTGGCTACATCATTGACCAGATCGAACATCTGTTCAGCACTGAACATCACTAGTGCGCTGCGCTCTATATTTGTCATTGTCTAAACCCTTCTCAAACGAGCAGCTCGGGTGCAATCAAGCGCTTCTGCTCTAAAAATAGATGTTCAACCACCAAAACCAAACATTTTAGCAAATCAACAGGCTAATTTAGTTGCCAGTGCTACCCAAACAGTGCAATTCCTGTAACAATCCTTTTGTTTTCAGCCGCCAGCATATCTTTACTGACAAGTAGCTTGAGTGATGGGCGGCCAATTTCGATTTAATAGTAAAGCTAACCGGCAGGCGAGTAGCATGGCTGCAACAAGAGAACATTTTGGATCACGACTTGGTTTTATCCTTGCCGCTGCGGGGTCTGCCGTTGGCATTGGCAATTTGGTGGCCTTTCCAGTAGCAGCCACCAAAAGTGGTGGTGGAGCCTTTCTACTAGTTTATGCAGTGTTTGTTTTATTTATTTGTCTACCCATCATGATGGCCGAGCTAGCGCTCGGCCGCACCACTGAAAAAGATCCGGTGGGTGCTTACCGACAGCTCTCCGGAGGCTCTCGGGCTTGGCGTATTCCCGGCTGGATGGCACTTATCACGCCATTTATGATTGCTGTTTTTTACTTGGTTCTAACTGTCTGGATACTTGGCTATTTGATCGAAGTTCTCAGTGGCAATCTCAACCAGCTCACCAATGAAGCTTACTTTGGGCAGTTTATTAATTCCAAACTGATATTTGTTTATTTGGTACTGGTGATGCTGCTCACCAACAGTGTATTGGCTATGGGCGTCAAAGATGGCATTGAACGCGCAGCCAAGGCACTGATGCCAATGTTATTTGTGATGTTGTTGGGATTGGTGATATTTGTGCTCACACGGGAAAATTCTGAGCTGGGCCTGAAGTATTATCTGTTGCCTGATTTTGCCAAACTGAATGCCGAAGTGATCAGTAAAGCCATGTCCCAGGCTTTTTTCTCCTTGTCTCTGGGTATGGGCATTATGATCACTTATGGCTCCTATCTGAAAAAGCGGGAAGCTATCCCCGGCGCCGCCAAGGCTGTCGCCCTCACCGACACCCTGGTAGCTTTCACTGCCGGACTCCTGATTCTGCCAAGTATTTTTCATTTTAATCCGCAGATAGATACTTCCACTTTGAGCGAGTCCAGTGCCAGTATGATCTTTTTGTTTCTGCCTAAAATCTTTCTCTCATTACAGGGTAGTATCGGCTATTTCGGTGCTAGTGCAGTTGCGGCCACTTTCTTCTTTCTGGTTCTGATAGCGGCTCTGACTTCACTAATATCGATTGTTGAGGTACCATTAGCCGCTCTGTGTGACGAGCGTGGGTTATCAAGGAAAAAAGCGATTTACATCGTTGGTGTTTTGCAAGTGATACTCGCAGGCGCCTGCGCCGTATCTTTTGGTATGGTTGATTGGCTGACGCATTTTATTCACATAGCTGGCAGCGAAAAAGGATTTTTCGAACTGGTAGAGATAGTGTTTTACGATACTATTTTACCGCTCAATGGTTTGTTGGTGTGCCTGTTTGTCATCTACAAATGGAAGCGCGTCAACTTTAATAAAGCCCTCAGTCAGGGAGATAGCAGTTTTTCGGGCTCGCTATCACAAAAGTATGTAAATTTCTCTCTAGGCACATTTATTCCTGTAATCCTATTATTAGTCTTTCTTAATACGGTTGCGCTCAAGTTTTTCGGCCACAGTTTGATTTAATCATGGCGAAAAAGAAAAAAACACAGAATTCCAAAACTATCGCGCTCAACAAAAAGGTTCGGCACGATTACTTTATCTCCGATCGCTTTGAGGCCGGAATGGAGTTGCAGGGCTGGGAAGTAAAAGCTTGCCGAGAAGGGAAAGCACAGCTCACTGACAGCTATGTGGTACTCAAAGATGGCCAGGCGTGGCTACTGGGTTCGCGCATTCAGGCACTGACCAGCACCTCTACACATTTTGTCACCGAGCCGGACCGCACTCGCAGATTGCTGCTCAACCGTCGTGAAATTGCTAAGCTCATGGCCGCCGTAAATCAGAAGGGGCATACCTGTGTAGCCACTGCACTCTACTGGAAAAAGCATTTGATCAAGTGTGAAATTGCACTGGCTAAGGGGAAGGCAAACCATGATAAGCGCGAAACAGAAAAAGAGCGGGACTGGAACCGACAAAAACAGCGTATATTGCGCAGTGACAATCGCTGATTTACAGCTTTCCCCCGTTGCTGTGCACTAAACAATAAACATAAAGATAGGATTTAGCATGGGTGCACCACGGGGACAATTTAGCTCCAGAATTGGGTTTTTAATGGCCTCCACCGGTTCCGCTGTGGGCCTCGGCAATATTTGGGGTTTTCCCACTAAGGTTGCCAGCAACGGCGGTGCCGCTTTTGTTGTAGTCTATTTGCTGCTCGCGTTTTTACTGGCCTACCCGGCGCTGATGGCCGAGCTCACTATTGGTCGCCATGCAAGAAGCAACATGGTTCAAGCTTTACGCGGTATTTCTCGCGGCTCAACGAGTTATTTTTTTGGCTCCTTAGCCGGCTTTAGCGGTTTATTGGTAGCCGCACTAATTTTGAGTTTTTATGCCATCGTTGCTGGCTGGATGATTTCACATCTCGCAAGCCCAGTAGCCAACCTGTTGGGAGCCAATGATGTCGCCGCATGGTTTACGGGTGATAGCATTATTCGCAACCTCAGCTTCACCGCCATTTTCAGTGGCCTAACCATGCTGATTATTGCCAGTGGCGTTGAGAAAGGGATTGAACGCTGGTCTACTTTATTAATGCCCACACTGCTCCTTTTAATGTTCTTACTGATCGCCTATGTACTGACTCAAGATGGCGCTATGACCGGCCTGGAAGTTTACCTGAATCCGGATTTTGGGCAATTATCACCGCAACTATTGCTGTCCGCCATGGGCCAGGCATTTTTCTCACTGTCTATAGGCGTGGGCACCATGTTGATTTACGGTTCTTATTTAAGTCAACAAGAAAGCCTGCCACGCCTAGGTGCTCTGGTCACTTTAATTGACGTGGGTATCGCGTTTACGGCAGGGTTGCTGATTCTTCCCGCTATGTATGTTGCCCAAACATCGGGCACCCAGATTTTTGCAGAATCCGGTGAGCTGATTGCCGGGCCAGGCTTAATTCTGCAAGTGTTGCCAGCGCTATTTGACAACATGGGCAGCATCGGGCTACTAGTAGCCATCGCCTTTTTTGCCCTGATGGTTATTGCATCGCTTACTTCTTCTATTTCCATGTTGGAAGTGCCCGTGGCCTTCACCATTGAAAATTTCGGCATGCGACGCAAAACGGCCACCCTACTAGCGGGCTCGATTATTTTTAGCATTAGCACGCTGATTATCTTTAATTTTGAGGGTCTGTTTGGTTTTATAGTCAGCTTCAGCACTGAATACGGACAACCCTTACTAGGCATTGCTCTATGTATTTTTGCTGGTTGGATCTGGCGGCGCGATCAGTTGCTAGCAGAGCTGAAAAAGGGCCACAAAAACATAGAGCACACCCTATTTTGGAAAATTTGGCCCTGGTATGTGCGCATAGTCTGCCCATTGCTAATTCTGGCCGCTTTTGTTCAATCCGTACTTTGATTCCTTTGAGGTAGGAAGGTTGGGGCGCTGATGATCTCAGTTGCTTGGCTGAACATAAAAATATGACCGCAACGCCATGATTAAATGCATTTAGCATATTTACTATCAGCAATTTCGGGTATACTGCCAATGTACGAAGGTATTAGTGCATTGGGGATGACTTGGATTCGACGCCGGTGACGAAACCTTGGGTGCATGCCGTGATGGCAGCCAATCACGTAAATCCAAAGCTGTAACTTTATAGTTGCCAACGACGACAACTACGCTCTAGCGGCTTAAGCCCGCTAGCGGTCTACAGTAAGGTGCCAGTACCGATCTTTAGACTGTAATACAGAACTGGATCGTCGTGAAGCGTGCCTGGCGTGGATCGATTAGAACTTTACAGGCTCGCCTGCCACGTCCTGACCGCCGGGCTGTAGTGGGTTAAATCAATTGACGGAACTAAGCATGTAGAGCCTCTGGCAGAGTGCTGACGGACGCGGGTTCGACTCCCGCCATCTCCACCAAATATCAAAGGTCAACTGTTCTCAGTTGGCCTTTTTTATTACCCGCTCCCCGCGCTACAGGCCTTATGTGGCGCGGCTTTGCGGACTTCGGTCATTTTTTAACCGCGGACTTGTCAAACGCATTTGCTCTCTGTGACCGTATATTCTCTGTGCTTCTCCTCTATACCCCAGGTCGAAGTCCGTGACCTGTGAAAAAATAAGTCCTTAAAAATCAATGAGTTATTAATGGACTCGGATGAAGAGTTTGATTGGGGAATTGGGTAGGCGGAGGGGAATGGGTCGGTGATTGAATTGTTGCTTAGGCGCTAATTGACGCAAAAGCTTATACCCGTGTAGGATTAAATCCCCAGGAGCCAATAAAATAAATACACGGATATGCTACACAACAGCCCAGAGAATCTTAATTTCCCCATTGACCTCACAGATCGCGACGGCAACAAGTACCGCCTGAGCCACTGGATGCGCTCGGAAAGTACATGGGACGATAATATCGCTCGCAACCACCAAGCTGCCTTTGCCTGGTTATCAAATATCAGTGGTACACAGCTGCACGTTATTGGTAACCATTTTGGCATTTTGCCCCATCAACGTAGAGAATGGCATTCACCGCACCACGCCAATGCTGCTAGGTTTTGGCCGATGGATGAGGACAACAGCAGCTTCTATGGCTCGCATTCGTTCGATGACGGCTCGGATTGCCCGCTAGAGCAGATGGAATATCTGCAAGAGTGCTTCAGCAGTAATACACTCATTCTGGTGCGCCTGGATGAACCGGAGAAAAAAGATCAACGCAGCCTGCTGAGAACAAAAATTCAGCAGGCGTTTGCCAGTATTGTGGCCCAAGAAAAAGCAGAAGCTGCACACCATAGCCAGCTGCTGGCCAAACACACCGCTGCCGAAGCTGCCCTAATTCATACCGGGGCTTTTTTTCACGGCCTGTGGACGGCGGGGACCAACTTTGTCGAGTGGGTTAAAAACATCAATGCTCTGATTAACCCTGTGCAGCGCCGGTTGCGGGATATCCGCAGTAGCTATAGAGCACTGCTGCGCAGCAACATCAGCGGCGAAAACTTCCTCACCGCCTATGC
>JAHZJJ010000076.1 GCA_022600975.1 Gammaproteobacteria bacterium | reverse complement strand
GCTGAGCAATTTCACCCGCTCTCACCTTTGGTGCCGGAGTGCGTTGTGGTGTGCCGTGAAAATTGGTGTGGTTCTCTACTTCAGCCGCGGCCCTCCGCCCCCGCTTTGCAAACACTCCGTAAAATAACCTTACATTGAATCCAGATGGATTACGCCTGTGGCGAGTGTGCATTGTAAGCGTGCACGCGTTTTGAAGTTTCGCGTCACAGGCTTTTTTTAAGGAGAGTATAAAGATGTTAGAAATAACGTGTAAATCGTTGCAAACGGTTCACCTGGGTGAGATTTTCGCAGTCACGCCAGTATGGATGGAAGACGGTAGCATAAGGCTATACATTGTGGCCCGCGACGGTGGTGAGCTGACCATCAATGAGCAAGCCCCGCGCGTAGCGAATGCAGTCGGGTTGCAAGAAGCTCAACAAGATGAATCTCCAGGGGATAGTCAGCCTCCTAATCCTCCGGGCGACGATTCAGACTTGCAGCACCGAAAAGGAGAGTAGCAAACCAAAAAATGTTCTTAAGCTTTATCGAAAGCGCTGACATTCCCCATTTCTTTTGCAGGGGGGTGTCAGCGTATTTACCACAGTCGGTGTGGTGTTCTTTATAGTTGTGTATTTTTTGAAGGCCCTTTACATAACTAACACTTTTGCTGTTTTCAGCTTTTGTGTAACCCTAAACTGTAAATAGCCCTAAATGGGATTAAACTTGCTTGACCCATTAACGCTTGCCAAATTGACTTTTCCACCCCCCGGCCCTAAAGTGTCGTGGTTATCAGGTGCCTGCCGCGAGTACATACTCGCTGGGCCGGTTAAAAGGGAAGTGTGGTACCGTTAAGCCACCACTGCCCCCGCAACGGTATACAGCTTGTGCTGTGAGTCCGATACCTGCCTGATAGTTGAACGAGTGGAGCGGAGGGCTTCATGGCGGTCACCCGGCTAAGTTTGCTGCGTTCCCGTAATCCCCTCCCTCAGTCGCCACATAATGGCTATTGGGGAATACTAATGAATAAGTTATATCCGCTTGCGGCATTGCCCTTATGTTGTGCTGCCACAGCGGCTGTTGCGCAGAATAAACTCGAAGAAGTTGTTGTTATTTCATCGCGGGTGGAAATGCCTCTGCGCCAAACCGGTACTGCAATTTCCATTGTCGGCAAAGAGGAAATACAACAGCGCGGCTTTAATTCGTTGGCTGAAATTTTGCGCAGCCAACCTGCTATTGCTGTGAGTAGCAATGGTGCCGCTGGCAAGCCCACTGCGCTGCGTATTCGTGGTGAGGAGGGGTTTCGCACGTTGATGTTGATTGATGGCATTGAAATGTCCGACCCCAGTGGCACGCAGGTTGGCCCAAGGTTTGAACACTTAATGAGCAGTGGCATTCACAGCGTTGAAATTCTGCGCGGCCCTCAGGGGTTGATGTATGGTGCTGATGCCGGCGGTGTGATTAACATCAATACCGAAGCGCCTATAGAGGGCGTTAGCGGCAATCTCAGTGCTGAAACTGGCCGGTATGACACGGAGCAACTGGCGGCAGATATCAATGGCGGCAACGGCACTTTGGATTTCAATGTGGCGTTGAGTGATTTCACAACGGATGGTTTTAATGCTCGTACCACCGATACTGTTTTGCAAGATAAAGACGGTTACCAGAATACCACTGCCCATGGCCGCTTCGGTTGGGATGTTACCGATTCTCTGCGATTGCAATTGGTAGCCCGAGATATTAGCGGCAACAATGCCTATGATGATGCTTTTGGTATCGCGCATCAGCGCAGTGATCACTATGACCAAGCCGCTTGGCGCTTGGCCGCAGACTACAAGCTCGGCAGCTTTACTCACGCGCTTTCCTATAACAAAAATAATACGAAGCGTGATGCCTACACGGTGGATACGCTCGATTATCACACCAAAGGTGAGCTCGAACGCTGGAGTTATATTGGCACTTTTAGCCCATCATCAGGCCGTAAATTAGTTTACGGCGCAGACTTTAAAACTGAGTCGATCAACAGTGACTACCGAGCAACACGAGATCACAGCGGTTATTACCTGGAATATCAGGGCAATGTAAATACCCAGCTATTTTTTACTGCGGGCTTGCGTCATGATGATAATGAAGATTTTGGCGGTCACACTTCTTACCGTGTTAGCTCAGCGTATCTATTTAATGGCGATTACGGCGAGCTAAAATTAAAAGGGGCCTATGGTACTGGTTTTAGAGCGCCGAGCTTGTATGAAATTGGTTATAACAATGGTTCTGTGGCTTTTCCCCCAGCTTCCTTGGTGAGGTTAAAAGAAGAACAGAGCCGTGGTTATGACATCGGTTTAAGTTGGTATTCCACTTCGGGTATTTTGTTAGAGGCGGTGTATTTTGATCAAACCGTTAGCAATCAAATTGTATTTGATTTGATGAATAATTCAGGTTTTATCCAGGCAAGTGGCGAGAGTAAATCCCAAGGCATAGAGTTAATAGGGGAGTGGCCGCTTGGTAAAAATTTTAGCCTAGAAAGCAATTATACCTATAACGCTACCGATGATGGCGAGGGTAATGTCCGCGTTCGTCGCCCCAAACATTTATTTAATTTAGGGGTAAATTGGCGTGCTCTGCGCGATCGGCTGGTTTTGGGGATGAACTTGCGGGGCTCTTATGAAGCATTAGATATTGATGGCGAGTCGCTCGATAATTACACCGTGATCGATGTCAATGCCAGCTTTGAAATACTGGATGGATTCTTTATTTTTGCTCGAGTGGAAAACCTTATGGATGAAGATTATCAGGAAGTTTCCACTTACTATACCAGCGGTGCGGCGGCGTATGCTGGCGTTCGCTATACATTTTAGGCTCACCAATATGATCGATAGTGATGAACAAAAAGCCCGCAAAAATGCTCGCCACAAAGCTGCAATGGAAAAGCAGAAACGTAATGTTGATGCCCATATAGAGGCTGCTAACATCGAGCGTGGCGTTGCTATTTTGCTCACGGGTAATGGTAAGGGAAAATCCAGTTCTGCTTTTGGTATGGTGATGCGCGCTCTCGGCTATGGCCATAAAATTGGTGTTGTGCAGTTTATCAAAGGGGTGCAACTTTCTGGAGAGGAAATTTACCTGCGCGATAAAGGTCCAGAGGTAGATTTTTATCAAATGGCAACCGGTTTTACCTGGGATACTCAGGACCGCAGTGGCGATATTGTAGCGGCAGAAAAAACCTGGGCAGTAGCCAAACCAATGCTCGAAGACCCCAGTTATGATCTGGTGGTGCTCGATGAAATTACCTATATGCTCGCTTACGATTATTTGCCCAAAGATCAAATCCTCGCAGCCATTAAACATCGCCCCCGAGCGCAGAGTGTGGTGCTGACCGGCAGAGGTGGCGGCAGTGAATTGCAAGCCTGTATGGATACTGTATCAGAAGTCAAAGAAATCAAGCACGCTTTTAAAGCCGGGATAAAAGCGCGCAAAGGTGTGGATTTCTGAAAGCCAATGCATACTTCTCTTATGATTCAGGGCACTACCTCGGATGCTGGAAAAAGCATACTAGTGGCCGCGTTGTGCCGCATACTGTGCCGCCGTGGTGTGGCAGTTGCTCCGTTTAAGCCGCAAAACATGGCTTTGAATAGTGCGGTAACCTCCCAGCAAGGGGAAATTGGCAGAGCTCAGGCACTGCAGGCTCAGGCCGCAAGAATAGACCCTCACACCGATATGAACCCGGTATTGCTGAAACCCTCTTCAGATACCCGGGCCCAGGTGATTATCCATGGTCAGATTGCCCAAGATATGGAGGCGGTGGATTATCATCACTATAAAACTCGGGCCATGACTGCGGTAATGGCGTCCTGGCAGCGATTAAAAACTCGTTATGATGCGGTGATGATAGAGGGTGCCGGAAGCCCGGCAGAAATCAATTTACGCGATCGAGATATTGCCAATATGGGTTTTGCTGAAGCTGCCGATGTGCCAGTGATTCTTATTGCCGATATTGATCGTGGAGGCGTTTTTGCCCAGTTAACCGGCACCCTTGCGCTACTTTCTCCCAGTGAGCAAAAACGTGTTAAAGGCTTTGTGATCAACCAGTTTCGGGGTGATATGAGTTTGCTGATGCCGGGCATACACTGGTTGGAAAAACATACCTCAAAACCTGTATTGGGAGTATTACCTTATTTACATGGCCTTCAGCTTGATGCAGAAGATGGTATTGATCTAGCTCAGCCAGAATCAGAACAGGCTTTGTTTACCGTAGTAGTTCCAGTGCTACCCCGTATTGCCAATCATACCGATTTCGATCCTTTGCGCGCTCATCCCCAGGTCAATTTAATTTTTGTTGGCCCGGACCAACCCATTCCTGCGGCAGACTTAATCCTTATCCCCGGCAGTAAAAATGTTCGCGCGGACACACGTTGGCTGAAAAAAACCAACTGGCCCAAAGCCATTGCCAGACACCTGCGCTATGGCGGTAAAGTCATGGGAATTTGTGGTGGTTATCAAATGCTCGGTGAGGTAATCCATGACCCCAATGGTATAGAAGACCATGCGGGCTCAACGGAAGGGCTTGGGCTGTTGCCTGTGGCCACTCACTTGATGGCAGATAAAACATTACGAAATGTGTCTGGCAATCTGTGGGCGGGGCAGGGCAGAGTCTCGGGTTATGAAATTCACTGTGGTATTAGTAAGTACACAGCGCCGGCTAAGCCAATGATTTTTTTGGATGATTGTCGCAGCGATGGCTGCGTGTCGGAAGATGGCCTGATTGCCGGTACCTACCTTCACGGGCTGTTTGATAGTGCAGCAGCACTCACCGCATTGTTAGCCTGGGCTGGGCTGGCCAATGCTCAAGCAATAGATCGAGCTGCTCTGCGGGAGCAAGCGATTGATCGCCTCGCCGATTGTGTGGAGCAACATTTAGATCTGCCAACACTGTTTCCACGCTGGTGGCAAAAGTGAAACGGCTGGCGGTAAAGCGCGATACACAGCCGTTAAAGCTTCTGTTACTTGGGGTTTTGCTGGCGGTGGTGGCCCATGGGCTCGCCAGTGGTGCGGTACCGCTTACTGGGCCACAGATGTTCGAGGCATTGGGCCAACTTTTCAGCGGCGAAACATCGAGCCAAGCAGCAATTATTATCGGCCAGTTACGCTTCCCGAGAATAATGCTCGCCGCTATCACCGGTGCCATACTCGCTGCCAGTGGCGCGGCTATGCAGGGGCTATTTCGCAACCCATTGGCAGACCCATCTCTGATCGGTGTAACCTCCGGGGCTTCACTGGGGGCGAGTATTATGATTGTTGCCAGCGCCGGGTTGGTAGGGCATTACAGCGAACTTGGATTGTTGTCTTTCGGGGCATTTCTCGGTGGTTTAATTGCCGTGCTCGCCGTTTATCGTCTCTCAACGTCTATCACTGGCACCTCAGTAACTACGATGCTGCTGTCGGGCATTGCCATCACAGCCCTCGCCGGCAGTGTTGGTAAGCTACTGGAATTTTATGCGGACAATGAGATGCTGCGGCGTATCAGCTTGTGGCGTATGGGGGGGTTGGATGGTGCCAATTATCCTCGCTTGGCTATTGCACTGTTGATCGGTGCCATTGTGCTGACTGTGTTGCCTCGCTACAGCACGGCATTGAATGCGCTGTTGCTGGGAGAGTCGGAAGCGCGCCACCTGGGTATTAATGTTGCGCGGGTAAAATTACATCTTATTCTCTGTGTCGCCATCGGTGTAGGTACTGCTGTTGCCCTTGCCGGAACTATAGCGTTTGTTGGCCTTGTGGTACCGCATATGGTGCGTATGGTTACTGGGCCTGATCATCGGCGGCTTTTCCCCACAGCATCGCTCGCTGGTGCCATATTATTGGTTTTTGCAGATACAATTGCACGGCTAGTGGTTGCCCCCACTGAGCTGCCGGTGGGTGTAGTTACCGCGTTAATCGGTGTGCCTTTTTTTGTTGTGTTATTGCGTCGAAGTCGTCAGTACGGAATGCACCAATGAATGTATTGGCGATAAATCAGTTGCTTGCAGCTCCCTGGGGGTGGCCATTGCTTGAGGATATTAATCTGCAACTGGGGCAGGGAGAAATTGTCGGCATCATCGGCCCCAATGGTGCGGGTAAATCCAGTTTACTAGCTGCTATCAGTGGTGAATTCAACATTGCGCAGGGTGAAATTAACCTATTTGACCGGGCGCTTACAGGTTGGTGCAATACAGAGCGGGCGCAGATCATGGCAATGTTGCCGCAACGTTCGCAACTCAATTTTCCCTACACCGTGGCCGAAGTGATTTTACTGGGCCGCATCCCTCATAATACCGGCGTAAAACAAGACCAAAAAATTTTGCTTGAAGTGATGGCGGCAACAGATACCTTTGATCTTTGCGACCGAATTTACCTGCAGTTATCTGGAGGTGAAAAGCAACGGGTACAGCTGGCGCGAGTATTTGCTCAAGTCTGGGCCACAGCGGGTCAACCACGACTCTTATTATTGGATGAACCGAGCAGTGCGCTCGATCTCGCCCATCAACAACTGATCCTGCGATCCCTGCGTGCTTTGGCACAAACCGGATGCAGTATTCTATTGGTCAGCCATGATTTTAATCTTATAAGTGCGCTGTCAGATCGCGTTTGTGCACTGGCCAAAGGTAAGATTCACAGTAGCGGAAGGCCCCACCAGGTCATGACAAAGGAAGTTTTTAAGGCGGTATTTAACGTTGATGTTGCCATTGGCACTCACCCTATCTCAGGGCGACCACAGGGGTTTAGTTTATGTTGCGACTGATGGCCAAAAGCCTGCGCAGGATGTGGGCAGCGCACACTATTTCATGGCGATTAAAAAGAGAGCCAATGGTTCTTTTGGGGCTATTGTTGGGGCTGCCACTGTCTTTGTTGCTCACCAGTAATGCGCTGGCAGACATTGGTGTTGTCGATTTTTATGGGCGTGAAGTCCACATGGCGAAACCAGCTGAACGCATTGTCGCGCTCGCGCCGCACATTGTAGAAAACACGTTTACCGCTGGCGCTGGAGATAAGCTGGTGGGTGTTATCCATCACAGCAATTATCCTGCTCAAGCAAAAAATATTGAGGAAGTAGGGGACTACAAAGCTTGGAGTATGGAAGCTATTGTCGCGTTACAACCGGATCTTATTTTGATGTGGGGTTCTGCTGCTCCCATGGGAAGCTTGGATACTCTTGAGCGTTTAAACATTCCGGTATATGTCAGTGAACCCCGGCGCTTGCAAGATATTGCCAAAAACATTAGGGATATTGGTGTGCTGGCTGGGCGTGAAAGCATGAGCGAAACTGCGGCCACAAGCCTTGAACAGCAATTGATGCTGTTGACAAAAAAATTCCAATCTCAAAAAAAACTTAGGGTGTTTTATCAAGTTTGGCATACCCCTTTGCAAACAATCAGTGGTGACCACATGATCAGCGATATTATGCGCTTGTGTGGGGCGCAAAATGTATTTGCTGATGCACTTTCACTGGCACCAAAAATTGGTCTAGAGGCGGTTATCCAGCGCAACCCCGACGCTATTATTACCAGTGGACAGGGCGGCGAAAAACCGGAATGGCTGGATCAATGGCAACAGTACCCAAGCTTGAAGGCGGTACAAAATAAGGCGCTGTTGTTTATCCATCCCGACCATATCAAGAGGCCGACAGCGAGAATTTTATTGGGTGCCCAAGTGATGTGTGAACAACTGGATAGGCTGAGAGCTCAAACTGGAGAGACGGCTTCTTTTGTTGCCAGCTCTAATTACAGGGGAGCTTATGGTTGTTTTCGCTAGAATCTAAATATGTTTGTAGGAGAATGCTTTCAGCACAGAGACTTTGAGTAATCTTTAGTGTCGGTCAAGGCTCATTAATATTGCATCTTCGCGCTTACCATCTGCAATTGGATAGTAGTTTTTACGGCGCCCATCCTCATTGAATCCCAACTTTTTGTAGAGTGCACGGGCAGCGTGGTTGGATTTGCGCACCTCCAGTAGCACGCGAACTACTTCTTCAGGCAGAGAGGTTAGCACTTGACGTATCAGCCCTTCGGCAAGGCCTTGTCGGCGCCACTGTGGTGCAACGGCCACATCAAGGATGTCGAGAATATCGTATTGTTGGCTGCTAACACAGCAGGCGGCCAGTTGCCCTTTTGAGGTGCACAATAGCCAGCAGCGGTGCCCACTACCTAAGCTGTCTTGGTATTGCTGGGCACTCCAGGGGTGGCTGTGGGCACTTTGCGCCAGTTCAGCTAGTGCTGGACAGTTTGCTGGTGTGGCAAGCTGCAATTCAAGTGCTTGAATGGGGGATTTTGGTAATTTATTGATCGGTTGCAAAGTTAAAAATTACGATATTAGAGGCGTGTCTGCTGCGGGTAAACTGTTTGCAGCAGTTGCCAGAGTTCGCTTTTGCGTACCGGGGCCTGCAATAATTCACTGAGGCTAGGCAACGCTAGTATCTGTACCCCTTGCCAGTCATTTGCCGGCTGAGATAGGGGTATTGGCGCGCAGAAGTCGCGAGCTTGATTACCCATTAGCCAAATCGATTTGACTGGTTGGCGGGCACAGGCGGCTTGCAGCCAGCTACTACAAGTATCGCGTGCATCGCTGACATTAGCAACGCTAGCATAGCGGTTTTCAGATAGAGGCCAGCGTAGGCGATCACGTTTTTGCGCCAGCTGGTGCCATCCTAAGGCGCGTAAAATATTACCAAATAAGGCTTCCACTGGCAGCGCGCTGGCCGGCTCGCGGTTGTCCACTGCCAGCAGTTCATCGCCCAACCACCAGCAGCTGAGTACGAAAGGTGGCACTTGGGCAACCGGTATTTGAGCGGGTTTTGTTAGCTCGGTTTTAATCGTGGTCGCCTGGCGCAATTGCTCAAGCATTGGCAGTACGGAGTGATTAGCAGCTGGGGTTTGTGTAGTTTCGATTATCAGCGAAGTAGGTGATTCTGTACTCACCTCAAGTTCTGGTGCTGATGGTAATAGCGCTTGCCGTGGTGCAGGAGCCTGCGGCAGGCAGAAGCGCGGCATATAACTGGTAACGCCTAAAGTCGTGAGATATTCCGTCCGCTGCAGTTCGTTCACCTGTCGCACCTTTTTTTAAATTAGTGTCGGAGCGTTAAACTTTAATTAAATTCCACTGCGATTGTGATCGATTCCAGCCAGTGAATTTAAAGCATCCAGATAGGCCTTGACCGAAGATACCAAAATATCAGTATCCGCACCGATACCATTGGCCAGACGACCCTCTTTTTCTAGGCGTACCGTCACCGTGCCCTGTGCATCGGTGCCTTCGGTAACGGCGTTAACGCTGTAAACCTGCAGTTCAAAATGGCTGTCCACGATCAATTCGATGGCCTTGAATGCGGCATCCACGGGCCCGCTACCCTCGGCAGTGGCCGATTGCAGCTCGCCATCCACCAGTAGCCGCAACTGGGCCTGCGGGTTGGTGCCGCTTTTACTGCGTATTTCCAAATCATGTAACTGATAAAGCTCCACCGACTTTGTGGCACCAGAGATTAAAGAATGCAAATCCTCATCAAAAATTTCGTGCTTTTTATCGGCTAGTTCCTTGAATAACTGAAATACTCGGTTGAAGGCATCGGGGTCGGAAAACTCTACTCCTAAAGTCTGATAGCGTTCTTTCACCGCAGCACGCCCGGAGTGCTTGCCCAATACCAGCCGATTCTGGCCCCAGCCCACCGCTTCAGCGCGCATAATTTCATAGGTTTCGCGGTGCTTAAGTATGCCATCTTGGTGGATGCCGGATTCGTGAGCAAAGGCATTGGCCCCGACAATGGCTTTATTGGGTTGTACTGCAAACCCGGTGACTGCAGTAACGAGGCGTGATGTGGGTACAATATGCGTGGTGTCGATTCCTGTCTCTACCGGGTAGAGATCCTGGCGTGTGCGCACTGCCATAACAATCTCTTCTAGCGCACAGTTGCCAGCGCGCTCACCCAGGCCATTGATGGTACACTCCACTTGTCGTGCACCATGCATCACCGCCGACAGTGAGTTGGCCACTGCCAGCCCGAGATCGTTGTGGCAGTGGGTGGAAAAGATCGCGCGCTCAGCATTGGGCACCTTCTCAATCACGCGCTTAAAAATGGCGCCATAACCGCTTGGTTCGCCATAACCAACGGTATCGGGAATATTGATGGTGCCAGCACCGGCATTGATTACCGCTTCAATGATGCGATACATAAATTGTGGCTCTGAACGGCTGCCATCTTCCAGGGAAAACTCCACATCATCGGTAAATTGACGCGCGAGCTTGACCGCCTCAACTGCTTGTTGCAGCACCGCCTCCGGCTCCATTTGTAGCTTGTATTGCATGTGAATAGGTGAAGTGGCAATGAAGGTATGAATACGCGGTGCCCGAGCGTGCCGCAGCGCCTCACTCGCACGCAGGATGTCTCCTTTCACAGCTCTTGCCAAGCTGCAAACGGTGGAATCCTTCACGGTTTGCGCCACCGCCTGCACCGCTGCAAAATCGCCAGGACTGGCAATGGCAAAACCGGCTTCAATGACATCCACCCCCATGCGCTCTAGCAGCTTGGCGATACGAACCTTTTCCTCTTTGCTCATAGAGGCTCCAGGGCTCTGCTCGCCATCGCGTAATGTGGTATCAAATATAACTAGTTTATCTTTTTCACTCTGCATAGCTGACTCTTCTGGCTACTCTGCGCTTACCCCCTTATTTGGGGCCACTCGTAGAAGCGATTCTTTAGATCGAAGAAGGCTAAACAGCACTTTCTCTGTTGTCTACGGATAAGAAAAATTTAGTATGGAACTCTGGGTGAGGGTAGAAATATGGGGTTTTATCCTGCTACTCTTATGCGCCAATTGTGAGCCGGAACCTTCAGCTGCGGTTCTCGGGGAGCAAGTAAGGCTTGGTGTTTGTAAATTGGTATATTTAGGATCAGGGTAACCTTGCTCGACAATGCTTGATGATCGATAGGCTCTTTTGGTTATTTAAAGCCTTGTTGGCCTTGATCAAAAAGTATGTGCCCTTGCCAGCAGGTATGTTTGGGTTCAATTGAGGCAAGTGAAGCTTGCCTGTGTTGGCGGCGCTCATGTTACATAGAGCATTCGTGGTGGGCTAAAAATAGTTTATATTCAAAAGTGCTGCCAGTATCGATATTAAATCATTTCTTGCGATTATGCTTCAATATCGGAGTGAGTTATCAGAGCTACTAAGAGGTAAATTTGTGCCAGTTACTACTCAAGCTAAAATATCTGCAGATAGTATTGAAAGTCTTATTGCTCATTGTAATCGTCGCCGCTACCCAGCCAAGAGCACACTTATTTACGCCGGTGACCGCTGTGAGTCGCTATATTATGTTGTGAGTGGCTCGGTAACTGTACTGATTGAAGACGACGAAGCTCGCGAGATGATTATTACCTACCTCAACGGAGGCAATTTTTTTGGCGAAATGGGGCTGTTTACTCAAGGCTCCCGCAGCGCTTGGGTGCGCACCAAAACCGAATGTGAGGTAGCGGAAATATCCTATCGTAAATTTCATAAGCTGAGCCGTGAGCATCCAGAGTTTTTATTTGTTCTGGCGGAGCAAATGGCATTAAGGTTGCGCAATACCACGCGTAAGCTGGGAGATTTGGTGTTTCTGGACGTGACTGCGCGCATAACGCGTACACTGCAAAGTTTGTGTAAAGAGCCAGATGCTATGACTCACCCAGAGGGTATGCAGATTAAAATTACCCGTCAGGAACTTGGCCGTATTGTTGGCTGCTCTCGTGAGATGGTTGGTCGGGCGCTTAAAACTTTGGAGCAAGAGAAGTTGGTGTCGATTAAGGGCAAGACCATGGTAGTTCATGGCGAACGTTAGCGGCTTGGCGGTTTCTCCTCACGTAGCACGAACAAGCAGCACCTTAGCTAAGCTTTTGCGCTTGCAAATCTCCGTTACTCAGGTATGATGCGGCCTTCATCGTTTGGCGATGTACTTTAATAATCAATCACTTAGCATGCTATAGAGTGATTGAGCTTTTATCGGAGCGTAGCGCAGTATGGTAGCGCACCACACTGGGGGTGTGGTGGTCGTCGGTTCAAATCCGGCCGCTCCGACCATACAATTCCTTGTTTTGTAACGGTTTATTGCTTTTTCTTTGGCGCAATTTCTCTTATCAAGCAAAAACTCGAATCAGCGCTTAAATATTTCTCTGATTCTAGAGCCTCGTCTTTGATTTACCCATCAAAAATTTTCGGTTCTATCGCAAAAATTTTTCTCGAGCAAACCCCACCTGTATAAAAAGATTTAGCCCGCGAGCACCATGAACTGGCGGTAAGCTGGAACGCCCGCTCAGTTCAATTGCCCCTTGCGAATCAAATGGGCAGTCTCTATACCCGCAATTATGGCTTAAGCTGAATGAAACGCTTTAAAACCCATCAGTAGCTTGGTCGCCCGTTTGATGAAGCGGTGGTCTTACTCAATAACTCGAGACTCACAAGAAATAATATGAAGACCAGAAAGTGAGAGAATTTTGTGAGTAAAAACAATTTTCCGATTACATCACAATAGCATGAGCGCTCTACGATCAACTTGGCCACTTTAGTTTATTTAATTCAAGCGATTAGCCTAAGCATTGTGATACCATTTTTTTCGCGATGATACTCAACTATACTAAGCGCGGCGAGGTTGATGGGGCTCTGGCAGTGTCTCACTTCCGCTGGCAGATTCACACTTTTTGGTTCGGTT